>JADGPW010000037.1 GCA_017882265.1 Chitinophagaceae bacterium
AGGTGTGACCTCGAATTTTCCTGTACGGGCCCTTTCTACATCAGGATGCTCATTGATATTGGGAAAATAACGCTGCCAATGTGGTTCTTCGGGCGGAGGCACCAGGAAGGCCATAACGAGGAACACAAATACTTCAGACAAAAGACCTAAAGTGATCATTTCATCGGCATTAGGCCAGTGACGAATTTTAAATAATGCTCCCAGGATAACTACGGCAGCAAAAAAGGCAAAAATGAAGTTCAGCACTACTTGGCCTTTTTGTTTTTTAAAGAACAGCATAAAGGGTTTGTTTTACAGGTTATTTAAATTTTACAAAATAAATGAAGGGTTAGTTTTGAAAAAGCGTTTTCATAAAAAGAAGTTGCAAAAAAGATTTAACTACCGGGTAATATATTATTTGCGACGACCTTTTGTAGGAGCTGCGGGCAAATCAATTACACAACGGAAACCTATATATGATTTGGTAGAATCCTGGTACTCATATGTGCTGGTACCTGTTTGCAGATAATAGCCAACATCTTTCCAACTTCCGCCGCGAATGATCTTGCGCTTCATCAGAGGGGGATCATCATCCTTGGCATTCCACCGAACATCAGGGTTCATATCGTGCTGGAAATTATTACGACCTTCATAATAGATGGAAGAGGTCCACTCCGCCACATTACCAGCCATACAGTACAGACCGTAATCATTGGGCCAGTAGGCGTCTGCACGAACAGTATAAAAGCCGCCGTCTTCAGGATAGTTTCCACGGCCTGGTTTAAAATTAGCCATTAAACATCCTTTTTTATTTCTCAGGTAATAATTACCCCAGGGGAACATGGATTGAGAACGACCACCCCGAGCGGCATATTCCCACTGCGCTTCCGTAGGCAGGCGAAAATCAGATTCCTGAGTTCTTTTATGCGCATCAAGCCAGGCGTTCAGGTAGTGCGTTCTCCACTCACAAAAAGCATTGGCCTGCTTCCAATTGACCCCTACTACGGGGTAGTTGCCAAAAGCCGGGTGAGAAAAATATCTTTTAGTCATCGGCTCATTATACGAATAGGAGAAATCACGGATCCAGCATAGTGTATCCGGGTATATCTGCACATCTTTTTTTACAATAAATGCAGAACGGGGTTTGCCGGCGTTCGCTCTCTGAGCAGCTTCTTTAAGGTCAAAAACTTCAGAATGAAAAACGATCTTGGTAGGATCAATTTCTTTTTTGCCAAATATCCTGTCATCTGGAGGCAGGATAATATCGGTAGCGGCAAGTTCTTCCATTATTTTAGGATCTCCCCATTTCATGGTTTTCATCTTCACCCAGTCGATATATTCATTGCCATCCTTGCCTGTCTTCACGTAATTCATCTTGCGGGCTACCACAGAATCGCGAACCCAGAAGACAAATTGGCGATATTCATTGTTGGTAATTTCAGTAGCATCCATCCAGAAACCGCTGATAGAAACGGACCGGTTACGGGCGCTGAAAGCATAAGCGGGATCCTCATCACTGGGACCCATATGGAATGTTCCCTGGGGAATATAAACCATACCCGGGGGCTTTGGAAGAACATACCTTGTTCCAGGAGCCACACCATGCACTTGTCCATCATTCGGCAGAGTACTACCGCCTTTGTTCTTTTTACCCAGTATTCCGCAACCAGCCATTGATAACAGGCAGGTGGCTGCGAGCAGGGTGTAGTAAAGGTTTCTCATTCTCATACACTTAGGGGTATTGGGCAAATATAATGTTTTGAGTTGTTCTCTGACACAAGGTTAATATTTATTTTTTTTAAACCAAAGGGTCTTTTACAGGGTAAAATTTCAAACGGTGTCTAAGTCAGTTTTATTGTATTAAAACAAAATTAATTACCGGTTTCCAGGGTTGTTTATCAGTGATATAAGCTCTTTTGCTGAAATTACGGGCGGATGGCAAGTGTTATTACGGCAAAGGTAAAATAATGCCTTATTTATGATTGGCTTGTTAGTAAGTAATGGAAAACCCGGATTAGCCTCTCCCGAAACCATTAAAACCCGGTGGGGAATGTATTGTTGAAGAAGCTCTTTATGAAGCTTAAAAAGATAAGCTCCAACAAGGGTAATTTCATGGGTCCCTGTTATCATTTCCTGCAATAGGCAGACCCAATTTCCAAATGAAGTTGGATAACGTGCGATGGCATTCCCCATTGACGAAACCATTTCCATGCTTCTTTTCTTCCAGTCATTTTTATCAAGCAAAATTGAAAGACGATACAGGTTATAGGCCATGACTGAATTACCGGATGGTACTGCTCCATCATACATCTCTTTTTTCCGGATAATAACATCGAGTTGACCTATCGGTGTATAAAAAAAGAATCCTGCCTGCCTCCCGGGTTCTCCGGATGAAGACTCAGTTTCTGTTTCACTGAATTGTTTCATTACAAATGCTGTTATCCTTTTTGCTTTAAGTAACCATTCGTGATCTCCGGTTATTTCCTGCAGATGAAGAAGCGCTTCTATTAAGAATGCATAATCATCTAAAAAGGCGGGGAACTTTGCTGTGCCATTTTTCCAGGTATGATGAAATTCATTCGGGTTTTTAGTAGCTAGCCTTTCCAGCATGAATTGCATATTTTTTATTGCCAATTGCCTGTACCTTTCATGGCCTGTTGCAGCGAAAGCCTTGCTGCAGGCGGTGTTCATCAATGCATTCCAACTGAGAATGATTTTATCATCAAGAGGGGGGCGGATCCTTTTTTCACGTTGTTCCAATAATTTTTGTCTTCCGTTTTTCAATATTTTTTTTAGTTCGCCGACGGTGATATTTTTTCCCACCGCAAAATTGTCAAATGATTTTTTTACTCGAAGAATATTTTTTTCTTCCCAATTTCCAAATAGAGTTACCTCGTAATATTCACAAAAAATATCGGCATCTTTCCCTACTATCTTTTTTACTTCTTCCATCTCCCATACATAAAATTTTCCTTCTACGCCTTCGCTATCGGCATCCAATGATGCATAAAACCCCATTTGAGAGTCCATTAGTTCGGATGCAATAAAATGCATCGTTTCCTCAATAACTTCTTTATAACGTTCCTTCTTTGTCAACTGGTAGGCTTCGCTTAAAACGGAAATAAGCAATGCATTATCATAGAGCATTTTTTCAAAGTGTGGCGCCAGCCATTCTGTATCGGTCGAATAACGGGAAAAGCCTCCACCCACCTGGTCGTAGATCCCACCTTCGATCATTTTGTCAAGACTTAATAAGGCCTGTTTTAGTGCCTCACCCCCAAACCCCCTCTCCTGGCGGAGAGGGGGCTTCGAAGACTCTGACATTTCGGGCGTGTTTTGGGAGTAGGAATATCTTAATAAGTAAAGGATAGAAAATGTTTGAGGGAATTTGGGGGCTTTGCCAAAACCACCCCATTCCTTATCAGCCGATTTCATGATATTTTGAAAAGCTTCGTCCGTTTTTTCATGGGCAAATATCTCTTCTCCTGTAAGTTTTTGAATTCCAAAAGCATTGGATTGTACCAGGTGTTCAGTAAGATTTTCGGCCTGGGCATCTATTTCATGTCTTCTCTCCGTAAACGCTTTGGCAACGCCCAGTATGGTTTCGTGCCATGACGGCCGGTTAAAAGCCTTTTTAGGGGGGAAATAAGTGCCTCCATAAAAGGGTTTTCCGTCTGGTGTTAAAAAAACATTCAGCGGCCATCCACCACTTCCTGTCATGGCCTGCAAGGCATCCATGTAAATATGATCCAGGTCGGGTCTTTCTTCCCGGTCGATCTTGATATTGATGAAATGCTCATTCATGATCGCTGCCGTAGATTCGAGTTCAAAACTTTCCCTTTCCATGACATGGCACCAGTGGCAAGCCGAATAACCAATACTGACCAGAATGGGTTTGTTTTCCTGCTTTGCTATAGCCAGTGCCTTATCTCCCCAGGGATACCAGTTTACAGGATTATGGGCATGCTGCAGAAGGTAAGGGCTGGTTTCGTGAATAAGCTGATTGTTGTGTTTGTGCATCAGGAAAATAATTACAGCCTCTAAGTTCGTTGAATTGAAGTTCTTCCAGGGCTTAAAGCCGGTGATTTCCATGTGTTCTCCTTTACTGGTCCTTCAGTCAAACCTGTTATTTTCCCTTGAAACGTACGAGTCTGACTAAAGGATCACTGAAAGATCACATATGGCTGAAACATGGGAACTCATTAAGGGGTTAGGATGGGCCGGTTATTACAAATGTGTCAGAAGCCCCTCAGGCGTCAGACATCCCGGGGAAATTATTTCTTTTTAAGAGATGCTGAAAGGAATTGTTCCAGGGCAGCCGCCATACTGGTCGCTTGCGGTAAGGGCGCTTTGATCTCCAGTTTAAGCCCGGCCTCAACCACGGCTTTTGAAGTATTGCTGCCAAAAGCCCCAATCACGGTACCGTTTTGTTTGTATTTGGGAACATTATCAAAAAGACTTCTTACACCACTGGGAGTAAAAAAACAGATCACATCATATTCCTGTTTTGTCAGGATCTCTTTTACGTTGGTACTTTGCGTGCGGTACATGAAAGCCAGCACGAACTCGCAACTATTTGCTTTTAACCAATTCACGATCTCGTTGTCCTGCTGGTTCTCCGAACATACATACAGGAATTTCTCATTTCCTTTATGTTTGTTGATCACGTCGAACATGCTTTTGTTAGTGCCGTCGGCGCCATAAAAGACCTTCCGCTTCCTATAAAGTATGAATTTTTGGAGATAGAGCGCTACCGCTTCTGTAATACAGAAATACTTGGTATCCTGTGAAACACTGACCTTCATTTCTTCACAGGTGCGGAAGAAATGATCGATCGCATTCCGGCTGGTAAAAATAACCCCGGTATAATGCTGTATCTCAATTTTTTGTTTGCGGAAATCCCTGGCTGGTATGCCTTCCAGGCGAATAAAAGCATGAAAATCCAGTTCCACGTTGTATTTCCTGGAAAGCTCAAAATACGGCGACTTTTCGCTTTCAGGTTTTGGTTGGGTAATCAGGATCTTCTGTATCGCTTTGGCCTGAACGTTGGCCTTGTTAACCCCATTTTTTATCATGTTCGGTTCGGCTAAAGTTGGCGGCAAAGTTAAGTAGTTTGTCTGAAAAACAACAACAAACCCTTGTAAATCAGCAAAAGGGGGGCAATTTCAAAAGCAAGAAAGTATAAAAAGAAATGAAAGGGATTGACCTTGACCAGATTACGAACAGCCAGAAAGGTTAAAATAAACCTGTAGATCAGTAAACCTGCGATCAGACACCAGGAAAGTGTAAGGCCAAGTGAATAGACATTTCCCTGTGAAAAGGCCAGAATAACAAGAAAGGGTAATAAAAGGATTCCGATCATTTTATTCACCACAAAAACGATAAAAATACAGCCATTAGCTGCCTCCTCCATGTTAAATAGCCAGCCTGAAATTTTCAACCCTACAAATTTGAAAAAATAGATAGCGGAGAGTCCGATACAACAATACAGAAACATCAGCCAGAAATTATTAACAGGGTTCAGGTCATAATGCTTTAATATAAAAGTAATATACAATCCGGCACAGATAACAAAAAAACCATTTAGTAATAAAGAAGGCAATGGTGTTTGAATGAGTTGCTCCCTGATCTGTCTTTGTTTGATAGTTGTGCGAAAAAAAAGACGGAAGAGGTCGCTGAAATATTTTGGAAAGGTTTGTCGCATAAAAGCAAAAAACAACAATAAAAAGATAAGCAGGTAGAATAACAATTCCTTGCCGGCGAATGGTGTAATGGCCACACGGGGTATGCCTGGCATCCCGGATACGGGAACGAGCATAAGGTGCCTTGGTGTGTCTTTATGTTCCGGTGGCCTTGTATGAATCGAATCAGCTTTTTGTGTGGCCACTGAATCGGAAATTTTTATTACATGTATAGAATCTTTTGTTTGCCGGGTCGTATCTAATCGGATGGATGAATCAATGGGTGTGACTATGGTTGAGTCTCTTGTCAATTGCGCCATACCAGTACTGGCCGCCAGAAGAGAAAATATAAAAAGGAAAAGAGAACGATTCAATGCAGCAAATTATATTGTAAAAATATTGAAGTACCAGCCAGCAAAAAAAAGAATGAAATTCACGTAGCGTCCTGGTTTTCCAGGTTATTCACGTAAAGACGCCACACTTGACGAACCCCGCTCTCAGCAGGGTAAAGAGGTTTCATTTGGACTTCGAATCTTTGCATCGTTGCGTGAAATCAAAAATAGAACACTACCGAAATTAACGCAGTTATCAGTTTGAGGTTGTACGCAGGGACCGGGGAGAATGGTGGTGATGATAACCAAATATTTTATATGCCGAGGTTGTGATCCCTGCCTGAGCCATTTCAAATTGAAACGATAATAATAACTATTATCAGAAGTAATTGACGAATCCTATATGGATCTTGGACTGGCGGAGGTTAAACTGTGTATCATTTCTTTTCCCGACTGCCCAGGCCAGGTTAAAAATACCGGCTTTGGTTTCAAACGCCAGACCCAATCCCGTACCAAAATAGGTGTAATTTATGTTGTTGTGTTGGCTGTTGTTGGCGCCCCATCCTCCATCTGCCAATACATAAAAAAAGGAGTTTTGACCAACTAAATAATGATATTCCACGGTAGCGATAGCATACTGGGAAAGATATTGGCTCTCCTCATCAAAGCCGCGCAGCAGTTTATAGCCACCTAACTGGAATAATTCGTTTCGAAAGGTATTCCCGCTTTGAAAAAGTCCAGCATTGATGGCTGTTTTGACTGTACTTCTTTGTTTGCCCAGCGGAAAATATTTTGTGGCAGTTCCCCTGAACCGAAATTGGTAGGTTTTTAATTTCACCGTATCGTATAAACTACCAAAATCAAATAAAGGATCTGAGGGATCCTTTAGATCCAGAACCTGGTTGTTTTTTTCCAGGTTCTTGGTACCAATGGATGTAATGATATGGATCTCGTTTCCTTTTTTAGGATTAAGCCGGTAATCGGTATTATTGAATTCATAATCGACTCCCACATTAAAGGAACTCACATCGGCGACATCGGGCAGCTTGCGGGTTTGCAGTACGAGGGCCGCGTCGATCCCTCCTTGGTTCACAATTGTCTGGAGCCGCTGAATAAATAGTTTACCTGACTGGTTAGTGTTTAATGTATACTGGGCGCCCAGTTGAAAATTCACATTCAGAAAACTGCTGTCTTTCCGAAACATGTCAAAGGAAAAATCAAGGCCCAGGGGCGAATTAAAAAGATAGGGATGCTGATAGATCAGGCTCAATCGCGGCGATTTTACCTGGACCTGTTGCCAGTTCAACCCGATGGTTTCGCCTGAGCCCAGGGCATTTTTTAAAAGAATATTCGCTTCGCCCGTGATCAATATTTTCTTGCTGGATAACTGATCATTGTTGGGAAGGAACCCGATCAAAATGTTTACCTGGCTGCTGCGCTTTTGTTTCAGGTACATATTCAGTACTGAGCCGGTCCCTAACAGGGTAAGATCAGCAGGCCGGTCTTCTTCCAAATAGGTAAGCTCTTTCATTTTTTTACTAATGCGGAGTAATTTCTCTTTGCTGTAAATACTTCCTTTAGGCAGATCAAGGTAGCGTTGCAGGTAACTATTAGAGATCTTTGCGTTGCCAAAAACCCGGATACTGTCAATTTTATAAAGCGGGCCTTTATCCACTTTCAGAAGAGCAGAAACCTTGTCTTTATCAAGCGTTAAACTATCAAGCCGGATTCTGGCAAAAGGGTAACCATTATTTTCCAGGTGATCCAGTATTCTTTCTTCCCAATTATGCACCTGTGCAAAATCCATTGGCTTATCTGTAAACAATTTCTCCCGCCACCCCACCGCATCGAGTATGGCTTTATCTACATGCCGGTCATCCAGTATAGCCCAGTGATAGGCTTCGCCTACATATAAGACAATGCGTGCAAAAGAAGAATCATAGTGGAGGCTGTCGATCGAAGCGGTCACATACCCTTTTGATAGCAGGTAACCCGGAAGTTTATTGACATAATCAATACAGGCAGAGCCGGTGGCAAAATCGGTTTGCAAACCTATTTTGGATAGCTGGACAGGGTCCTTATCGACCCCACGGATATAAAGGGTGTATTTATTTTGCGCCGATGCATAAATACCATGCAACAAAAGAACAAGAACCGATATTTGCAGTCTGAATTTTCTCACCGGGAAGCGGTATATTTTTTTGTCGGTAAGAAGGGAAGACGGAAAGCAATTATTGAAAGGAAAACTTTCCGCCTTATTTTCTTCCCGGTTTTAAATATAAACATTCAGTAAAATTATTCATTAAATCCCAAACAGTTTGACTGGTGTTTACATTCATATTCTTTTTTGCGAACAGGATAACCGTCAGGAAATACCCTCCTGTTTAAGCTAATGGCTGGCCTATACATACATATTCCGTTTTGCAGACAGGTTCACCTGCCGGAAATAACATTTCATTTTATTTTTTTATAATGTCAGGGATCTACGTACATATTCCTTTTTGCAGGCAGGCCTGCTATTATTGTAATTTTCATTTCGCCACTTCATTGCATTTCAAAGATGAAATGGTAGCAGCATTGGTATGCGAAATTGAATACCAAAAAGATTACCTCGCATCCGAAAATGTAGAGACCATTTATTTTGGAGGTGGAACTCCAAGCCTTTGTACGAAAGAGGAGCTGAGCCGGATGATGGAGAAGATCCGGGAGTGTTATATCATAACTCCCGGTGCCGAAATAAGTCTCGAAGTAAACCCGGATGATATCACCGAAGAAAAATTACTGGATTGGAAAGATCTCGGTATTAACCGGCTTAGCATCGGTATCCAGAGTTTTTTTAACGAGGATCTTGAATGGATGAACCGTGCGCATTCTGAACAGCAGGCAATTGACAATTTGCAATTAGCAAGAAAACATTTTGATAATATCAGCATTGACCTTATCTATGGAACACCATCGCTGACCAACGAAAAATGGAAGCATAATGTGGATACAGCTATTTCTATGAACATCCCCCATCTCTCCTGTTATGCATTGACCGTTGAACCCAGGACCCCTTTATATAAAATGATCCGGACAGGCCGGTCTCCGGATATAAACCCGGAAAAACAATCCGGTCAGTTTTTATTATTAATGGAATGGCTCGGAAATGCCGGCTATGAGCATTATGAGATCTCTAATTTCTCACAACCGGGCCGACGCAGCCGTCATAACTCCTCCTATTGGCAAGGAAAAAAATACCTGGGGATCGGCCCATCGGCCCATTCATTTAACGGGATAAGCCGGCAATGGAATATTGCTAACAATGCCATGTACACGGCATCGATCGGTAAAGCCGTCATTCCCTTTGAAAAAGAAGAGTTAACAGCTGTTCAAAAACTGAATGAATTTATTATGGTCTCCCTTCGAACGATAGAGGGATTGGACCTTGATAAACTGGAAGAAGACAGGTTGAATAAGCTGTTGACTTCAAGCCGGAAATTTACTGACACCGGTTTAATGAAATTGGAGGGCCATTCACTGGTGCTGACCAAAGAAGGGAAATTACTGGCAGACGGGATTACAGCCACACTATTCTTTTAAGCGTTACTTAACCACTGGATGATAATATTCAGGGCACAACCCAATGCCACCAGCGATGTGAGAATAAAATTAAACCATTTAATGGGGTGAGGTTTTGTACTGCCTTCTTTTTTACCTTCCTTCCATTTGTTAAATTCAAGTACATTTATTACAATAAGAATGACAGCCGCTATTAAAAAAACCACCTGGAAAAACCTGATCATAGGCCATTCATTTAATGCCCATGAAGTTAAAGATTTACCAGCACCTGCTAAAGCTTATTTAAAAATAATTATGGCTTCAGATGATGTTGTTTCCAATACCCGTAAAGTTGCCGGGTGATAAGGCAGAGCACCATGATCAGAATGGCGGCGGGTGCGAATCCCTGATACGAAAGAGGCATAGGGTATAATTATAAATGATCAAATCACGTACCCGGTATTTCTCCGGGATCTAACGCTCACTTTTCAGACCATTACTTGTTCTATACGTTTAAAGCCCTCTGCGGGTTTAACATCTGCCCACAGTATTTTATAGACCGTTTCCGCTATGGGAATCGCTGCATCCACTAATTTATTTATATCATAAATACACCTGGAGGCATTATACCCCTCAGCGACCATGTTCATTTCCCCCTGGATTTCCTTTACCGTGTGGCCCTTACCGATCATGTTGCCAAATCTCCGGTTCCGGCTGTATAATGAATAACAGGTGACCAGCAAGTCGCCGAGGTAAACAGATGCCGCATAATTGGGGGTTTTACGATGGGTGATTGGATCTTCCCCTTCATGTTCACCCACAGTAATATGTTTGGCGCCAAATTTTCTCAAAAATCCTGCCATTTCATCCGCTGCATTAGCTATATAAACACTCAAAAAATTGTCTCCATAATCAAGGCCATGGGCAATGCCGGCACCCAGGGCATAAATGTTCTTTAACACTGCCGCATATTGCACACCCAGTATATCATGGTTGACGATCGTGTTGATATAGGGAGTTATAAAATGGGAGGCTATCTGGGATGCCCTGTTAATGTCTCGTCCTGAAAAAGTGAGGTAAGAAAGTTTTTCAGTCGCTACTTCTTCTGCATGGCAGGGGCCCAGCACTGCAAAATAATCATCAAGGGGAATATTGAATTGTCGCTGCAAATAATCATTCAACAGGATATTCTTATCTGGCAACAATCCTTTAATGGCAGAGACAATTTTTTTCCCTTTCCAGGCACCTTGATTTACCGGCGCCAGGCTTTCCTCCACATAGGCTGAAGGAACTGCGATAACCAGAACATCTGATTTTTCAATCACTTCGGTGATATCGGTTGACATCGAAAGAAGGGAGACATCAAACCTGGCCGCACTTAAATAAGTCGGATTATTTCCGTGTTCCCGTATATGTCTAATAATGCCGGGATTTCGAATCCACCAGTGGATAGCGTGTTTCCTGTCCGTCAAAATTTTTGCCAGCGCCGTTGCCCAACTGCCGCCGCCGATGATACCAAATGTCATACACCATCTTTATAAACGAAAATAATGAATTGGGTAAGGAGTCTGTAACTATAGCTTAAAAGCTCCGGCAAATTGTAGTAAGCCCCTTCAACTATTGAGAATCTATAATGCCTGCTCCATTAAGGAAGCAATAGTTATGAAGTCGTTGGCATCGGTTGAAGCTTTCATGCCCATTGAGTAGGCTCTGGGCAGGGTAGCAATAGTTAAAACAGAGCCGGTATCAGCAGGTTCCAGTTGTACATACCGTTCCATTTTCAATCCACCACCTACATCAGATTTAACCCGGGCAAATTTTTCGGCCAGTTTAAGCAGTTCTTTGTTATTATTAAGTTTAGCTATGGCAGCGGCATCTCCTGTAAATTTGGAAGACCCGAATACTTTAGGCCCTTCCATGGACACAACACCACCTACCGTTTTGTTGATTGGCGTTATAAAAGCAATACTTCCCACATGGCAGCCGATTCCCATTTTGTTAATCATCATAACAATATGTACCGGACGGGGGTTTGTAATATTAAATACGAGGTTACATAACACTTTTTCTTTCCCTCCAAAAACGGCGACAGAAAGGCCTTTGGCAAATGACGCGACTAGGTTTTCTACGGGAGCATCGGCCAGGCTAACGGAATACTCCAGGGGCGTATTGAGTCCTAAATCCTGGCGAAGTATTTCTTCTACCTTAGGTCCTATTTTATCAATGTCCTGGGTAGAATAAGCTAGGTTGTTCATGATTTTCTTTTTTATTGATTAGAAAATAGATAAATATTTCCCAGGTCTTATTCACGCGTAACTTTTTACTTCTCAAATAATTTATCCTTGGGAACCACTTTTACTTTCATACCATCTTTCAATGTTTTGCTGATGGATGTGTAGGGATCTGTCACCACCTCGTCCCCGGAATTTATCCCACTGAGAATTTGAATATAATTCATATCCTGTATACCCGATCTCACCACTGATTTTTTAACGGTACCGTCTTTCTGTAAAACAAACACGACTTCTTCCAGTTCATCGTCAGAAGAATTTTTTGAGTCATTAATATCTTCGCCTTTGTTTTTTTCCTCTTCCTTCTTTTTATCCGCCATGCTTTTATCACTGCCTTTTACTCTTGCATTGACTGCACCGATCGGAACAGCCAGTACATCATCGATCCTTTTCGTTTTAATATCGGCGCTGGCATTCATTCCGGGACGGAAAGGAAAGGTTTTATTGCCAAGATCCCGGTAAGACGCCGTGTCCAGCCTGATCCTGACTTCGTAATTAGTAACATCATTGGAAGTAGCAACAGGAGAAGTGCTCTTGGTGCTGCTGGCGATCTTAGTGACCACCCCTTTGAATTTTCTGTTATTATAAGCATCTACTTCTACATCAGCGGAATCTCCGATATTAATTTTTACGATATCATTCTCACCCACATCCACCCTTACTTCCAGGACAGACATATCTGACACGGTCATCATTTCGGTACCCACGTTAAAACTATTACCCGCGACACTTTCCCCTTTTTTAACTTTCAACGATGAGATCACTCCATCCATCGGAGACACAATGGTAGCACGACTCAGATCTTTATTGGCCCGGGTAAGACCCGTTTGCGTGGATTGAACACCGGCTTTCAGACTCTTAATATTTGCCTCAGCCGCCGTGTAATTGGCCTGGGCCGAACGATAGGTGACCTCGTATTGTTCCAGTTCAGCTTTGCTGATCACTTTCTGATCATATAATGTTTTGTTCCTGTCAAGTGTTTGTTTAGCCAGCACCAGATTGGCTCTTAAAGATTCAAGGGACGCTACACTATTATCAACTATGGCCACTGATTGGTTCACCTTTGAAGCAGCTTCATCCCTTTGCAGGGCATATATATCCGCATAAATCCTGGCCAATATTTTCCCCTTTTTTACACTATCTCCTTCTTCCACGTACAATTCAGTGATCTGCCCGGCAATATCGGGACTGATCTTCACTTCCACTTCCGGGTAGATCTTCCCGCTGGCATTCACTGTTTCAATAATGGTACGTTTTGCAGCTTTTTCCGTCGCTACCTTTTCGGTTTTATTACCACCGCCACCCATTACTTTATAAACAATATACGCCCCGGCCAATACACCCAGAATGATCAATCCCCATTTCAATTTTTTATTCATCTGCGATCTGATTTAATATTTTTCCGTTCAACTTCTTTATTTGCCTACTCCTTTTCTTCCTGCAGCCTCTAAGTAACTTTTAACTATTTATCTTTTATCTACAATTTTAATCCCTGTCCTTTATAAAATTCCAGCAGTTTCATTTTAAACACGTAATCATACTGTGAATACAATAGCTGGCTTTCTGCCAGGGCGAGATTTCCCTGTGTGGTGATCAGGTCATAGGTGGATAACAGTCCCAGGTCATATCTTTTGGTAGCATAATCATAAGCTTTGCGGGAGAACTCCACGGCTTTCCTGTTGGCATTGAATTTCTGCATAGCCGATACAGCGTCATTATAGGCCGTATAAATATCCTGTTTGAGGGTAAAACTATTCTTTTCCTGCTGCAATTCATATTGCTTTACATTGAGTTTCGAACGTTGCCAGGCCGTACGCAGGCTACCACCATTTAAGATGGGAACGCTTATCGTTAACCCAACGGATTGGCGAAAATTCTGATTCAATTGATTAAAATATCCGATTTTCCCAAAAGTATAAATATCAAATGGCGATAATGGAAATACCTGGTAAGGTGTACCCCCCACCGTAACAGAACCGATAGCCGTATTCAGTTGCGTTTTGGATTTGATCTCCATTGCCTTGTTGTTAAACGTGCTGCCCAGGCTGCCGAATAGTGAAAAGGTCGGATACATAGCACCCCTTGACACCTCCACCATTTTCTTCGCAGATAAAATATTCAACTGATCCACTTTTTGCTGAGGCATATTTGCTGTAGCAAGCAAATAGACGGCATCGGGCTGCAGGTTAGCAAGACTTTCGACAGGTATCAGTTCAACCGCAGGTGCAACGATGTCAAACGGAGCGGCAGGATCTATATTCAAAAGCGCCTTCATTTGCAACAATGATTGCAGGGCCGCCGTTCCCGCGCTGATAAGACTGGAACTGTCACTTTCATATAATGATTCCAGGTTGACGGCATTTAATTCGGGAAGTTTTCCGGCATCTACCTGCTTACGTGTACTTTCCAGTTGCGATCTTGTCTGGGCAAGCTTTGATTTGGCAAGGTTTATCTGTTCCCTGGCCAGCAATACCTGCAAATAGGCCACGGCCACATTCAATGCTACATCATTTTTGGCTTTTTCTACGCCCGCTTCGGTAGCTTTTACATTCAGGTCCCTGGCTTCGATCGTATTTTTTTTGGTGAACCAGTTAAATAGATCCGCACCAGCCTGGAGTGAATAATTATTGAATACATAGCCGGTCGTGATCAGGCTGAAAGTTGTCGGGTCCTGGTTGCGGCCGGCGCTGTATCCCAAACTGTTGCTAAAGGTGGCACTCGGGTATTGTCCCCATTTGCTTTGTTGCCAGTCAAGCTGGGCAAAACGAATCTGCAGGTCAGCCTGTCTTACAGAAATATTATTTTTCAGTGCATACTCAACACATTTCGGGAGATCCCATTTTTCTACCGGACCCGTCGGTATAGATTGGGCAAAAGAAACAATTCCGTGCAACAGGAGGATGCCCAGTTTTATACATCGTGTCATCATGGGGCAAAAATAAGCATGGATTTTGGGATTGCCGGGATTTAACGGATTACCTGAGAAGAATCAGTTTTTGGAAACCTGATCAATTTTGAAGAATAAATTCAATCTGATTTTTTGTCAGATTTCCCTCAAAGCAACCTCCAAGTCGGCAATAATATAGGACGGATCTTCCAGCCCCACATACATTCTCACGTAGCGATGCTCTTTATTGGCCGGATCAAAATCCTTCGGATGGATACCGGCGCATTTGGGAATCACAAGACTTTCATGCCCACCCCAGCTTACGGCCATCATTATATGCTGCAGCGACTCGCAGAATTTTACGATGGATTCCATTTTATCTGTATTCATCACAAAAGTAAACAGACCGCCTGCACCTTTCATTTGTTGTTGCGCTAATTCATATTGGGGAAAGGTTTCATCAAGAGGGAAAAGGACCCCTTCTATTTTGGGATGCTGTTTAAGGAAATTGACAACTTCGATAGCGGACTGGCTGATCCGGTGCAAACGAACAGGTAAGGTCCTTAATCCCCGTATTAATAACCACGCATTGAAGGGCTGAATGCCACTGCCAATATTAAGGTATTCACTGTCGAATATTTTTTTCATCATGGCATGGGTCCCGCTAAGCACTCCACCCAGGGTGTCGCTATGACCCCCGATATACTTGGTCGCGGTTTGCATCGCCATATCCATACCCATCTCGATCGGCCTTTGATAGATCGGGGAACAATAACTGTTATCAATGAGCGTAATAATGTTTTTTGACCTGGCCAATGCGCCAACTGCTTTTATATCCTGCAAAGCAAAATCCCAACTATTGGGTGATTCGAGATAATAGAGAACCGTGTTGGATCGGGCGGCATTTTTCCAGTTGTCTATTTGAGTTCCGTCAATATAGGTAGTTGTGATACCAAACCGGGGTAATACCACATCAAACATCTTTTGCGCCCAGGTATACGGTGCTTTTACGGAAACAATATGGTCGCCTGATTTAACATTAGCGAATACACCGGCAAAGATGGCCGCTGCCCCGTTATTAAAAACCAGGCAATCCTCCGCCCCGTCCAGGGCCGCCAGCTTTTTACGTAGAATATCAACGGTAGGATTCAAACCACGGCTGTATAGGTAGCCTCCCATTTCATCTTCAAAAGCTTTCCCCAGGTCATCCACTTTCTTAAATACGAAATTGCTGGTCTGAATAATGGGAGGTGAGACGGCATTGAAATAATTTTCCCTGTCTTCGGCCAGCTCATTTATGATTTGGGAAATGTCCATATTATTCATTTTCATGCACAGAAGGTTTAAATCCTTTTACCAGGAAATAGAGAAGTATGAAACCTGCCATTACACCTAATCCTATCAACGATAATTTCGTCTGGTTGACAAGCAGGCTGATGGCTACAAAAGTATATGCGGATATAAAAATGATGGGAAGTAAAGGATACCATTTCATACTATATATACCGGTGCCATCCAGGTGAGCTGTTCGTTTCCGGATGATGAAAATGCTTCCGGCAGAAAGCGCCATACCAAAACAATCCAGGAAAATAGTAAAGCTGAGAAGTGTATCAAATTTTTTTGCCCAGAAAACAATGATTATAGCAAGACCGGCAAAAAGAGTTAAAGCAAGTGTCAGTGCACCGCGATTATTTCTTTTTTGAAAAACAGCAGGTAAAATCTTATCCTCACTCATCGCCACCATAACCCTGGGGTTGCTCAATAATAAAACATTGATATAGGCTAGTACACTGAGGAATAAAAGTATGGATAGGATTCTTTCTGCATTCACACCGAAAATTTTTGATGCCATTATTGCAGCGATATTGGGGGCTGGTTTCAGGCTTTCCAACTTTAAGTTTTCAAAGCCAATTACATGCACATAGGCATAATTGATCATCAGGTATAAAGTAATGATTATAAAAATGCCCATAAAAATCCCCCGGGGTATATTTTTGTTTGGTCTATCAACCTCCGAGCCGAAGTTGATCGTTTGCTGGTAACCCCCATATGTAAAGCTGACAGCTACCAGGCCAATACCAAATGCTTTTATGTATTCCAGGAAACCAGGATTCATGGTTGAACTAATCAAATGGGATGTATGGTTAGTATTAGTAGCAAAGAATAAAGGCGTAATGAGTAAAAGAATAAGGGTTATTTTGATAACCGTTAATACACTTTGCGTTTTAGCGCTAAGCCGCAGACCCAGCATATTTACTCCGTAAAAAAGCACGATGGCTGCCAACGCGATGCCTATATGTACGGTTTGTATATAACCGGCATCCTGCGCGCCGGGTATAATGACACCGGTTATATATTCACTCCCAACCAGGGCTACGGCGGCACCGGAAGCTGCATTGGAAACAAGGATGATACAATTGATCGCAAAGGCAATAGACGGATGGTATGCATAAGAAAAGACTTTATAGTACCCACCCATTACCGGCAACCTGGAACCGATCTCGGCATAGGTCAATGCCCCGCATAATGCCACCAATCCACCGGCCAGCCAGGCAACAAAAAAAATGAACGGTGTAGGAGAGGCTGCAGCCACATTGGCCGGTGTACGGAAAATTCCCATGCCAATAACAAGACTGACAACGATCATAGTAAAGTCAAACAATCCTAATTTGTTTCTTCCAGTCATAGTTTGAAGATAGCAAAAAAACATTCTATCTTTACCTTACTGACCCAAGCCAATGTTTATGAAAAAATCCTTTCCCGGCATCCTTGTATGCATTTGCATACCTGTGCTTTGTCTATCTCAATCCGAATCTCCGGATTCATCAAAAGTTCTCGGCGAGGTTGTTATTAAGGCATTTGAACAAAATAAGCGCTTGAAGGAAATAACAGCTGCAGTGAATTATATTAGCCAGGCACAACTTGATCGGTTTAATAATACTTCCATTTTACCGGCATTCAATACCACCCCCGGTGCAAGGATGGAGGAACGTTCACCCGGCAGTTACCGTATGAATATCAGGGGCAGCACCCTTCGTTCACCCTTTGGTGTAAGAAATGTAAAAATTTACTGGGATGATCTACCGCTTACTGATCCTGGCGGCAATACTTACCTGAATCAACTTGCCTATTATAATTTCAACTCCATTGAAATTATTAAAGGTCCTGGTAGCAGTTTATACGGGTCAGGATCAGGAGGTGTTATTCTTATCAACAGCCTTACTGATAATTGGACACAAGGGGCCGACGCTAACTACATTACTGGTAGTTATAACTTACAAAATATTAATGCGCAGGTAAGATTAGGCCAGGAAGACCATCGAAACCTGTTTAGTTATACTCACCAAACAAGCGATGGTTACCGTGACCATACCCGTATGCGCCGGGACGTTGTAAACTGGCAAACCAGCATCAAAGCAAATGAAAGACAGGAATTAAAAGCTGCAGTACTATATGGAGACCTTTATTACCAGACACCCGGTGGATTAACCCAATCAGAATATGCCGCTAATCCCCGTGCCGCAAGACCTAAATCCGGAACATTGCCTAGTGCTGATCAGGCGCAGGCAGCCATTTTTCAAAAAACATTCCTTGCCGGTATCAGTAATACATATTACATCAGTAATAACTGGCAAAATACTTCAGTCGTGTATGGAGCGTTTACGCAGTTCAAAAATCCAACTTTCCGTTCCTATGAATGGAGAACCGAGCCTCATTTTGGTGGACGAACCACTTTTAAATGGAACAGAATCACCCCAATCGGCCAGTTGCAACTTCTTTTTGGAACTGAGGCTCAAAAAGGGTTTTTCAATACAAAATCATTTCTTAACGTCAATGGAAACCCAGGCACCCTGCAAACGGATGACGATCTGAACAACTGGACCTATTTCATATTTGCACAAGCCAGTCTTCAATTAAAAAAGAACTGGAATATTACTACAGGTGCCAGTATCAACCGTTCCTCTATAACCATTACCCGGCTTTCCACGCCCGGTTTTGTTCCGGTTAAAACAACCTTCAGCAATCAATTAGCACCTAGAATTGCCCTGTCAAAAAAAATCACCAGTGCTATTTGGTTATATGCCAGTGTAGCGAAGGGGTTTTCTCCACCTACTGTCGCCGAGCTTTTCCCGGGTACTGTAGCTATCAATACATCGCTACAACCGGAGCAGGGTACCAATTATGAAGCGGGCATTAAAAGCAGCTGTTTAAAAGAAAGATTATACCTTGAAGTAAATGCTTTTACTTACCGGCTTAGCAATGCCATTGTGGTAAGAAAAGATGCGAGTAATGCGAATTATTACGTCAATGCAGGAGCTACACGGCAACGGGGCATTGAAGCACAAACCTCATATAATTTTTTTGTTAGCCCTCATCATTTTATCACTGCTGCCCGGGTACAGTTAAGTTATACTCACGATGATTTTCATTATTCAGATTTCAAACAAGGTACAGCAGATTATTCAGGCAACAGGTTACCAAGTGTGCCGCCCAATGTTGTGGCAGGAAGTTTTGATTTACAAACTAAACCTGGGCTTTATACAGCTTTTACATATCTCTACAACGATCCGATCGCACTGAATGATGCTAATACTTTTTATGCTTCGCCTTTCCACCTGCTGGGTGGAAAGTTGGGGTGGAAAAGAGTCATGCATAAAAAATACAGCTTTAATTTATTTGTCGGTGCTGACAACCTGTTTAATGTAAACTACAGCCTGGGAAATGATATTAATGCAACCGGGGACCGTTATTTTAATGCAGCTCCCGGGAGAAGTTATTACGCAGGGATAGCTTTCCAGTGGATCAGGCCTCCGAAAATGTAACCTGCTTCTTTTACTATAATTTCTTTATACTCAACTTTAGAAAGGGGCCCCTGTATTTCTGCTCCGATCATATTTTTCATCCGGTTATTGATAGTTGAATTATTGAATAAACACAAAGTGAAAATAAAAATAAAAAAAGACTGTCCTTTTGGGACAGTCTCGTTAAACGATCAATTCACCACTTTGATCGATACAGAGGCCGAATCGACACCTCGTGTACACGGTCCGGTATCGCCTCCACCATGATGCCAGCAACTGTCTAATGATAGATGCGTAGAATCATATTCTATATTTCTTGCTCTCACTCCTATAGTATAAACGCCGGCCCGGTTGAATGTAAAGTAATTGACGGTCTTTGTGGTGATGGCATAAGCCTCCGTGACAGCGGTGGAAGGTGAAACGGTCCAGCTACTCGCATTTTTGCCAGAACTCAACTGTACCGAAACAGTTTGACCTACGACCGCCTGTGTGGTGGAAGGAGTCAGGGAAATTTGTGTAGCAGAATCATTCGCTTTCTGACAGGCCACCAGGTTCATGATAGCAATAACAGGGACAATCAATACTTTTCTTTTCATGTTACATTTTTTAGTTTAATAAATCAGGAAGGGAAATTTCAGATTAAAGAACGGGCAGAATATTAGCCTTGGAAAATCCTCTTATCCAAATGAACAGTACTGAAATTAAGAGCACCGGTACGGAATTAAAAAATATCTTTTTCATAATAATAGTTTTAAGGGATACCAAAAGATTTTATTCAATACTGCTTTTATAAACTTTTATGGACGCCTGTAATAAAGAGATGTATCCACAAATAAATTTGGTTGGGTTCATTTAAAAAAAGTTCACAATTTAATTTTCAACCCGGCTGCTACTGAAAAATAATTGGACCGCGTTTTAACAGATGCCCCTTTATTTATGGATGTTAATCCAAACTGGCCGGAAGGCATAATCGTCAATGCGATTTTTTTATTCAAACGATACTCAGTCTTTATACCAGCCTGTGTGGAGAAATAGGTCGATTTCAGGGCCTGCGTATTACCTGAAGCAGAAGTCTCACTGGCGGTTCCTTTTCCAAAAACAGTAGTGGTTTTACCTTTTAGTAAAATATTTGCCTGTCCACCTGCCAAAGCGGAAATGGAAAACTTCCCCGGGGAGATTTTGTATTCGAATTCCAAAGGAACCCCCATATACATTAGCGTGTTCCGGGTATCATCAACCATCAGGCTGTCACCGGCACTGGGATTTTGTGCATTTTCCGGCAATAGGAAACTGTAACCCGATGAACAGTCAAGGCGAAAACTAATATTCCCATTATTGTCCCGGTCCGCAAAAATAAGTTTAGAGCCAATTTTCGAAGAAGTGATCGTATAATTCATCCCTGATTGTACAGACCATTTTTTATTCAACCCGTAATTCAGCTTTACACCGCCTGTATAAGACAAATTATGGCGCTCACTATGTTTAATAGCGTTATGGTCATCAATATGGTTACCTCCGCCACCTGCCCGGTGCGGCATATCATTTTCAAGACTATTCCAGACCATATTGGGAGAGAACAGGAATAAAAGAGAAAGCCCCGGTTTGCCCGAATTGATCTTTGTTATCTTTTTGGAAGAGGGTGAGCTTTGTTTGGCTGTTGCCTTCATGCCATAAATATCCTGTCGATTACTCTTGGTATTTGTATTGAAGGCCGTATCCGTGCCGGGAATAGTTCCTGCAATCTTCGATAGTGCTGACAACCCACTGTTCTTTTCATCAATAACAGCCGCAGACTGACCCTTTTTTTCATTTACTATCGGCGAAGAAGGAACATTTTGTTTCGCCACTTCTTCTTTGCTGTTTGGTAATACATTATTTTTAGATACATTATCTCCCGTAACCGGATGTAAAGTCAAATTGTTTGCAGCATTCTTGTTTTCAGGGATTTTTTTAATTTTTTTTGCATCGGTTAAATCAGCAGTCTGTATCCCATGTAAATCCGACCCCTGGATATTTTGATTGGTTTTATTTTTTGCAGACCCCGTCACAGTATCCTTTTTAATAGTTTCTTCGATCCTTGTATCTTTTTGTGAATTCAATTTCTTTTCCTTTTGCACGGCTACGGTACTTATATCTACATTTTCTTTTTGATTTTTTATACCCCTATCCTGCCTTACCGGCAAAGGAATTGTCTCTTCTCCAGGTAAAGCATGTGAATTTTCATTTTGTGTTGTCAGGTTTCCGGTTCCCTCATTATCAGGTTGAAGATTTACATTTTTATTTCCTGCATTCTTATTCTGATTCACATCTTCTGTTCTACTATTTCCGGCCACGTCACTCTTAAAATGACGGCTGGTGATGATTTCATAAAGCAATATCCCGGTAATTAGCAGGATCAGGATAAGGGCAGCTCTTTTAATATTTTCATACTTCTTTTTATATATAACTGCACTCTTCTTATCCAACCCGGCCTCAATCTTATCCCAGACTTTTTTGGGCGGATATTCCGTATGCTCCTCAATGTTGTCGAAAAATAATTTATCAATATCATGTAAAGGTTCACTCATAATAAACTATTTTGCAATAAGTGTTTCTTTGTTTATATATTTCTTTAAAAGCGTTCTTGCATCAGATAGATTTGACTTGGAAGTGCCTTCAGAGATGCCAAGTATTTCAGCTATTTCCCTGTGTTTATAACCTTCGAATACATATAAGTTGAATACCATTTTGTAGGCCGGGGGTAATAACATGATTATTTGAAGCAGGTCCTTGGAACTAACCCTTTCTTCGATGCTGTCCGGTAAAACAAATTCATTTTCATAAGATTCAATATTCAGAACCGAGGTCAGCTGGCGTTTACTCCTTAACTTCTGTAAGGCGCAATTCACCATGATCTTCCTGATCCATCCTTCCAGGGAACCTTCCTCCTTGAATTGGTGTAGAAACTGAAAAGTTTTCAAAAATCCCTCCTGCAGAATCTCTTCTGCCTCTTCCCTGTTCCTGGAATAGCGCAGGCAAACGACAAACATTTTTGGTGCAAACATGGCATATAAAGCCGACTGGGAATGACGGTCCCCGGCAATACAATTCTTAATAAGATTTGCTTCAATCAAGTAAACAGTGGCTTTATCATATTAACAGATGGGACCGCCAGCCTTTTTGGTTGGGTGTGACATCATCTAAAGTTATTTTAAATAGAACGCTTTTTTGACCTTGATCTATATTTCCGGAAGCACTATCGGGGATTTAGCCAGGCCGCTTCATAAAACAAATAGTTGCCAGGATGGTCCTCTAACCATTGAATTTGAATTGTTTATTTATTAAACCGCAGCACATAAGATAATGATCCCACTGCAGCCATTTTGATTAAATCCTGAGTAAAAAATGGCTTCTTGCCTTGTTATCCTTTCAACAAACAATGGTGTTCGTTTGAGTAGATGTTTTCCTGCTGTTCTTTGGTATCGAACCCTTTGGTACGACTGTAAGGATCAGCGACCTGGCAATAAAGATCTCCTTATCAATTAAATCCATGCAACTATAAGCAAGCCCTGTCAAAACAGGGCTTGCTACCAGGCCAATAATTTCCGGAAAAACGTAATACCATCCACGTAAGATCCAATTGATCACCAGATGGTCTTTGCCGAAACAAAATTACCTGACGCGTCAAACCTCACGGCATATTTGGTATTGTTGGCATTGATGATCACCACATATCCCTGTAGCACATTGTTTCTGTAGACAGCAAAGGCTTTATCGAAAACATAATTAGAATAAGTCGTGTCTAAATAACTCAACGCCCCTGCCGGTAAAGCACTTTGAGCAATACCTATACAGTTTCCCGGAGGGGCCGGAAGTGTAACTCTTTTTACAAAATTTCCATTGCTGTTAAAGACAGTTGCAAACAGGCCATTGTTCCTGGAAATAACCACAATACTGCTGTCATGATTATTCCTGAACACTTTCACTAATGTATCTTGCGGGTAATTGGAATTCATATAAGTGGTAATAGCCGGGGGCAATGCAGTGATGGCTATCGTATCTCTTTGTAAGCCATCCCGGTCACAAAAACGCCCGCCATCATGCCAGCCAGGGCCGTCGATATCCCCTTTCTCACGCTGCTCAAGTACTTTTATAAAGTTGCCACTGCTATCAAACAGAACGGCTACCGGCTTGTCATTAAAATAGAAGATGACAACATAGGCAGTTGTTATTCCTGCATTATTTGTTATTGCAAAAGCCCTGTTAAAAGTGTAACCGGTATAATTATTCGTGAGGTAGGAAGTCGTCGCAGCAGGCAAATTGGATTCACTGATCGAAACCCGCTGGCCTCTTGCAGGGCAAGGCTGTATCACATAAACTGAATCAGAAGTAGTAGCGGTTGTTGATGTCCGGCCGGCGCTGGCGGCTACTGCAATGACTGGAGATGTCGTAGTTCCTGATAATGTTGTGGACAGGGAATTCTCTTTTTGACATGCGTTAAGCCCCATGATGACCGGTATAAGCAAATAGATAGCGCTTACGGATTTTAGTCTCGTAATCATAACGTAAAATTTAATAGTTTGAAAAAAGGATTAAAGAAGAGAAGGTTCGTTCGGGTTTTAAAATTGCTTCATGGCCTGGTTATATTTCCCTATGATGTTTTTTATTTCAAAAAGTTTAATGGGATTAAATTTCTTCACTGAAATTGTGAAAGAAATGATCTTCATCATTTTTTCACTCGCGAATAAAACTTATATAACTATCGCATACAAGTAGCCTGGCTAAAGAAGTAACTGTTAATTTCCGTCTTAAAATGGATCTCTCTTTATAGTTGGCACAATATAACTTCGATGTATGCGTTCAAATTTATCTGGAGAAAGTATTTCTAATACATTATTAAGCGACATCTGTGTCAGCGGGGGTCTCGTCCTTTTTCTGTAATGATATCTAAAAAATTTGCTGGGATAAAGCTATTGTTATCGCTTACCGGATCACCGATTGGCAAAGACACCACCTTTAATAATCTTTATACCGAAACATGTCATCAATTTAAAGGACGGTTACCAGGCAACTACCACCTTTTATGCAGGTATAAAGCTGCATATGGTAAGCAAAAGAGAAGAATTTAATTACGGCACATCTCCTTTCACCATAAAAAGATATACCATTATGGATGTATATGGAGAATACAAATTCACGAAGAAATTCAAAGCATTTGTTGATCTGAAGAATATCACCAATAAAAGGTATTTCGATATACTGGGTTATAATTCAAAGAAATTCAACTTTACAACCGGTGTAAATTTCCTGTTGTAGGGCAGTTCGTTATCTTTGCCAACATTACCTGATTCTGACCAGGTAGTTGCGTATTGCCGGTTGGTTTGAAAGTTAACCCCGGGCAATGAGTCAGGCCTCGTCGTACAATGGATAGTATAAGAGTTTCCGAAGCTCCAGATACAGGTTCGATTCCTGTCGAGGCTACTTTAGGCCACACTAACAACACTTAACGGGAAGTAACAAGAATTGAAACCCTTACCAAATTAAAGACTGGTAAGGGTTTCAGCGTTATTGGACAAAGTTCGATTAGGGAAGCTCTCCACGGCCTCCCCTGCAACCAAAACGATCGCGCATGAGAAAATATTTATTTAATACTTGATTACCCTGGCTGAATATCTGTTTTGTCCATCATTATAATAGACGACATAGATACCAGCTCCCCATGTCCTTGTATCAATGGTCGCCAAACTGCCACTTAATTGTAATTTCTTAACCATTCTGCCGGTGGCATCAAAGACATTCACCTCGCCATTTAATATACCGATACCATTAAGATTGATGTAAAGTGTCCCATTAACAGGGTTTGGATAAACCTGCAGGCCCTGTATATGAAAATTGAGTGTTGCCCAGTCGGAAATTGTACCGCCAGGACAAACACTGCGAACATGGAAATAATAGGGAGACCTGTCTTTAATTGGAGAAAAAAGAGGAAAGTAAAGGCATGCACCCGCGATCAACGACTATTGCATATGAAACTCCTTCCGTAATGCGTCAATCGTTATTTGAGCTTTTTGTTTTGCGGAAAGGATGTTTCCAATCTGTACATGGTAAGCCCATGATGAATGATCAGTTCTACCAAAATGAATGTACTGACCCGATCCAATAGCAATCGGATCGGCACCGATAAAAACAGATAGCTATTCTTCTCTTTCAACACAATCCCAACTACCTGTCTCATCAAAAAAAAGTCAAACCCAACTCAAAGATTTCTCTCACCCATCTCCACCCAATAGTAGAGCTGTGTAAGACAATATATAGACATGGGTAAGACCTTCTGTGGAGAATTGTGCGGATTGTTGCAAATATTGCGGATTTCGCGGGCAAATTTGGAAAGGGGTTGTTTGCCAATGCATATTTGCTTTAACAGTGACACACATCACACCGGTCAATGTGAGTTACTGGAATTTAAATTTTAAACTTTTAAAACAAATAAAATGGGAAAGATCAATAAAGGAATAATGGGGGCTTTTAGCGGTAAAGTAGGCCCCGTGATAGGTGGCAGCTGGAAAAACATTGACTATATGCGCAGCCTGCCGATACCAAGTGGATCAAATTCGCCACTTCAAAAGAACCAGCGAACTAAGTTTGGCACTGCCAGCAGGTTCCTTACACCGCTGAAAGACCTGCTCAAAACAAGCTACCAGCCAACCACCGGCATCATGACAGCACGCAACAGCGCCCTGTCATATATTCTCTATCATGCTGCAACAGGAGCTTATCCGGATATAACACTTAATTACAATCAGGTCAGGGTGACGCAGGGTTCACTGCATAACGTGAATAGCTGTAACGCTGTCTCCAACATGCCGGGCAAGATCTTCTTTCAATGGAATGATAATAGCGGTAGAGGCAGCGCGAAGGTTACGGATAAAACAATACTGGTAGCTTATTGCGTAGAAATGCCTCTATGCATATTTAGCCGGGGAGCCACCACACGTAACCAGCTAACAGCTGAGCTGGATGTTATGCCTTTTAGCGGAAAGACCGTGCACACCTGGCTGGGATTTTATTCAGAAAATGAAAAGGATATTGCTTCGAGTGTGTATGCCGGGGAGTTGGTAATTCAATAAGGGGCAGCCGGGTGTTTTTTTGATTGTAGAACAGATAAATCATGGCAATCCTGCGGAGCGGGATGTAGAAGTCGTACAAGCACTATATTACCGTACACTGTGTACATACATGAACTACTTGGCAACTGTCCGGGCAGTACAGAAAAACCCTTCTCCGTAACCGGGCTATACCTTCTATCCAAAAAGTCCACTACGCAGTGGACTTTTTGGATAGAAGGTAGTGGAGAAGACTGGGAGAAGGGTTTTTTTGATCAGGACCTGATGCTACTTTGTGTTAATGCTTAGTTGTGTCCTATTTTGAAGGATTTATGACGCTTTACCACAGACCTTCATGCCAGTAGGCAGGTTCCATAACTTGTCCCGCCAATGCGGGGAGATTTATGACTTCTCCGAAGGAGCTCCTTTGGAGCACAGATTACACAGTTAAACCGGGTAATCTGTGGAATTTGTGGTGAAAAACAAACCAGAACACTACCGAGTCCTGATGGTTCAAAATTGACCACTACCGAAGCTTTCGGTTTTTATTTGATATCAAAATAATGTTTATCTTCCTATTACAAAAATCAGTATTATGGATAAAGTATCAGTTCCCATTCGGAAAGCAAGCACTTTTTTGCTTTTCCCCTGGGGTTTATTCTCCATCATTATCATCCTTGTATTGAACGTGGCTTTAAGCGATAGCTGGTTCGGTAAAAACTGGAGCTGGATCGCATTGGTGCTGATCATCCCTGCTGCAATACTGGAGAACTTTAAGATCGGCTATACTACCATGCAGATCATGTTTCTTAAAGTTATTTATTCACTATTTTCCTTTTTAGTTGTAGGTATGGCGTTTGGCGCAGCCCTGGCAGGGTGGCAGTTAGAACGTTTTCAGAAGATCACCAATATTGAACGGATAAAACTGCCCTGGTATGTACTCCTGGCCCTTCTTATTATGTTGTTTATTGATATTGCCCAGCTTTTCAGCATGCTTAAAGCTGTGAAAAGATCGTTTATGCAGTTCGATCCGGACAATTGATCCAGTTGAATGCAGAACAGATGAACAAGGAATGCAGAATAATGTAGAAGTTGGTCATTCCTTATATTACCAAATTTCCTCTATATTCGTGAAAACTTCCTCTGTTCTGCATTCCTTGTTCTTCCTTTTTGGATTCAATTCCCTTTTTATGCCACTTTATCTTTATAATGTTCTTTCCACCAGTGGTCCATCCTGGGAAAGGCAAGATGAAACCAGATGGTGTATTTCTGCGGATGCGTTTCCAACGAATCCCGGATGGCCTGCATGTCCTTATAGCAAAGATCCATGACCTCTTTTTTATTAAAATTGATCTCCCCTTCATACTCCCCGGCAAATACATGATCAAATTCATGCTCCGTCAGACCCCTGTCAATTTTCACATTGTAAATAAAATCAAATATTTTTTCCAGGGGAATATCAACGTTCAGTTCCTCTTTAAGCCTGCGTTGCGCGGCGGCTGGTGTTTCCTCGCCAGGATTCGGGTGACTACAACAGGCATTCGTCCATAACCCTCCACTATGGTATTTGTTGGTAGCCCTTTGCTGGATCAGCATTTCTCCACGGCTATTAAAAATAAAAACGCTAAAGGCCCGGTGCAGCAATCCCTTTTTATGCGCTTCCATCTTTTCAAGGAAACCGGTAGGCTTGTCTTCCTCATCTACTAATATCACCTGTGTCATATCCATATCAGATCAGGTGTAATTGGTTTTTGTTGTACTTGATTTTTCAGGCAAATCAGTTTTTTAATACCGGCTGATCTGCTCTTTCAACAATTTTCTTGCAAAGTGTATCCTGCTTTTGATAGTGCCAAGCGGCTCATTCAGCATTGATGCAATTTCATTGTATTTGTACCCGTCAAAATACAATAAAAAAGGGGTTTTGAATATTTCGGGTAATTCCTGGATAGCTTTTTTGATCTCTTTCATGCGCAGTTCACTCTCTGCAGCATTACTGATACTTGCCTGTTTATAATTGATCAGGTAATCATTAGGAGTAGTATCAAAAATTGTTTTTTGTTTAACTTTTCTTCGGTAATCATTAATAAAAATGTTCCGCATAATTGTGAACAACCAGGCTTTGATATTGGTGCCAACATTATATTTCTCATGATTGGCTAAGGCTTTATACAATGTTTCCTGGTACAGGTCATTGGCGGCTTCTGTATCCCTTGTCAGGTTAATGGCAAAAGGCCTCAGGAAATCTGCATGTCTAAGCAGCATCTCATTGAACTCAAGATCTGACATGTTATTTTGTTTAATGATTATAGTATAAAATTAAACAAAATAATGGTACTAAAAAATTATTTGCCTGTGTTTATTTAACAGCTTAATCAGACCCTCCCAAACTTTTTATAGAGAAGACAGGAATTCCATCACCTCGGCCAGTGATCTTTTGAATTGTATACCGGCAGGGGGTGGTTTTCGGTATTGTTGTGTTAATTGGCCGGAAATGATCGTATTAATAGTACCCAGTTGTTGCTGCACGTTAAGAAGGAACTTTTCAAAATTAAATTTAGGACAGATGCCGGTTAAATGAATAAATGCGATATCAGGCTTTTTCAAGCTTACAACGTGTACAACATCTTTTATGGGGATATTGGCGCCAAGATAGATAGTCTTTGCTCCACGGCTTTTAAGCAGGTAACACATAAATAGCAAACCCAGTTCATGGTGTTCACCTTCGGGTAAAAAAAGAAGAAATGTTTTA
Organism: Chitinophagaceae bacterium; assembly: GCA_017882265.1. Lineage (GTDB taxonomy): Bacteria > Bacteroidota > Bacteroidia > Chitinophagales > Chitinophagaceae > JADGPW01. The sequence continues at coordinate 29,344 of JADGPW010000037.1, forward strand.
TCGAGGTGTGTACGCGAAACAGTAGTTTCAATGGCCACAATTAATTTTTGCCGAATGATATTAGTTACCAGGTGTTCCTGCGCTGAGTTAATATGACCGGTTTGCCACAGGATGCCGATTTTTTCAAGAAAAGGGAACAGGATCTGGATAACAGTTCTTTCTATTCCTTTGCTTGCAATATAGTTGGTAACGATCTGTTCGAACTTATCCATATCAAGATCGACCATTTCCTTCACCAGCTCATTAACAATTCGTTCCTGCACAGCTCCGGCATCATCCAGGGAAAGGATCTTTTCCCTGATCTCGTTCGGCAGCATTCTGTCAATATGCGAGATCTTAAATCCATATTTATTAAGAAGGGCAATATTAAGGAGGGTTCTTAATTCATCATTAGTATAATAGCGGATGTTTGTGTTTGTCCTTTGCGGCTTCAGGAAATTATACCGCTGCTCCCATATACGGATAGTGTGGGCTTTTATTCCGGATAGGTTTTCAAGATCTTTGATCGTAAAATCGTTCATAGTAGTATTATATACAACCAGGGATAAAATAAGTTCAGGACCTAAAGCTCTTTATTCCTGATCTTACCCGAATCAATCAATCTTTTTAATGGTGCAGCCAGGATTGGATTATTAAGCGCTTCCAGGTGCCGGGTATGGTGCAGATCGGTACCAACCAGATCGTAATACTCTTTCTTAATCAGATATTGCGCCAGCTCCTGTGAAGATTTCCCGTAATAGTTGCTTAAGGAAAGTATATTTAGCTGGAAAAGACACCCGATATCTTTAAGTTCTTCATAAAAGTCTTTGCTATATTCAAGATAAATATAACGTTCCGGATGTGCGATAACAGGTTGATAGCCCTGCATCTGCATTTCAAAGAGAATATCTTTAAGGCTCATCGAGGCATGGGCCATTGAAAATTCTACCAGTACCATGTTACCGCTGATCGTCAGCAAGGGCTCATTGTTTTTTACTAAACCGGCTACATAGTCATCCAGAAAGTATTCAGCAGCAGCATGTATCTCAATAGTCAATCCTCCGGCTTTTACAGCCATCCGAAGCTCTTCCAGCTTTTGAAGGATGGCTTCTCTTTTATTCTTATACATATCCCACATAATATGGGGAGTAGTGATAAGCTTTTTGTAACCCAGTGCTATCATCCCCCTGATTAGTTCCAGCGACATTTCAATCGTTGGCGAGCCATCATCTATATCCGGAAGCAGGTGTGAATGCATATCGGTGGAAAGCAGGCTATAGTCCGGTCGGGAAGGCTTAGGGTTTGAAAATAGCTTGAACATCGATAATGCTATAGTTGGTTTTCGAAATTACAATGAATTTAATTTTGTCAGAAACTTCTTTTAGGCAATGAAGGAAATACTTTATAAACGAGTTTGCTCTTGGGAAAAAAGATATACCAGGCTGTAAGGAACAGGATCATAAAATCGGTATAGAAATTCTGGTGCTGCTGGTACCAGATTTCCAGGGCACCTTTAAAAGGCAGTATAATATCCCGGTAACATTCATGAGGGGGTAATTTACTTTGGGTCAGGATCAGCTCTTCATCGCGGAAAAGGATGGAACCAATACCGGTAAGTCCTGGCTTTGTATTATATATTTTCAACTTCATCGCATCTGAATACCTGTCGAACCCGACTTTCATCAACGGCCGGGGACCTACAAAAGACATATCGCCAATAAGAATGTTTATAATTTGTGGTAGCTCATTTAATTTACTTTGCCGAAGCAGTTTCCCGACCGGTGTAATACGGGGGTCTTTTCTTATCGTTACATCTCCGTGTCCCATATTTGGGCTATTCTTAAGCATCGTCGCAAATTTCAGGATTCTGAATATCCTGTTTTTATACCCAACCCGGTCCTGGCGGAAAAAAACTTCATGTTCCCCGGTCAGCATCAGTATAAAGATGATAGGAATAAATAATGGAAGCAGGACAATCAAAGCTGCCAGCGAAAACAGGATATCAAAAAATCTTTTTACCGGTTTGTACATAAATAGGTTAATAATGTGCGGACTGTAACCGTCCTGTGAAATTATCCGATAGCTGCTTTGATCTCATTTACTACAATGCCCAGTTCTTCATCGGTGATACTGGTGGAAGAAGGTATGCTAAGACAGGTATTGTATATATAATCTGCATTATTTCTTTGCTGCACATATAAACAATCTTTATACATTGGCAGTTTGTTCATGGGCATCCAGAAACGACGGCTGAGTATCTTATTGACATTTAAATGAGCCAATAACTGATGTTGTTTATCGGTCTGAATGGTAAATAACCAGCCATTTGTGTCCACCTCTTTCAATTCCTGCTGAAAACGTATATCAGCAACACCCTTTAATTCATTTTTATAAAACGAAACACATTCTTTTTTCCTTTTGATAAAGGAAGGCAACAGTTCCATCTGGCCCACCCCGATAGCGGCCAGTACATTTACCAGACGATAATTATAACCTATTTCATCATGATAATATTCATCTGGACTTGCTTTGGCTGTGGTGGTTAAATGTTTGGCGTGTTTGGCCAATGCCTCATCATCAGTTACGATCACGCCTCCTCCCCCTGTTGAAATAATTTTATTACCATTAAAGCTAAAACAAGCCAGGGGGCTGAAGGTTCCGGCACTTTTCCCCTTATAAGTAGTCCCCAATGCTTCTGTTGAATCTTCTACGACAGGAAGCGGGTATTTTTTTACAATGGATAGAAAGCGATCCATATCAAACATATTTCCAAGTATATGGACCGGCATAATTGCCCCAATGCGGCGACCATCTTTAATATAGATCAGGGAACCATTCCTTTCATCTGTTTCGTTTTCGAGGAATTCTTCTAACAGGTCAAGGTCCATTTGCCATAAATCGGGGTCGGCATCAATCAACAGGGGTTCAGCGCCCAGGTACTTTATTGAATTGGCAGAGGCTACGAAGGTGAGATTGGACAGGATTACATAATCATTTTGTTTTACTCCGCTTAAGAGTAAAGCAATATGTAAAGCTGCCGTACCATTGACCGCGGCAATGCCATACCTGGCACCGACAAAGGACGCCACCATTTCTTCAAATCGTGTAACATATGTACCTACGGAGGATATCCATCCCGTATCCAAACATTCCTTAACATATTTCCATTCATTTCCCGCTATATTTGGAACACTTAGCGGAATAAATTTTTCATTACTCATATACTAATTTTCCGGATTCAAGATATTGATTATACCATTCTATTGTTTCCTTAAGCCCTTCTTTCCAACTCACTTTAGGCAAATAGCCCAGTTGTTTCTTCGCTTTGGTGATATCCGGGCAGCGCCGGGAAACTGACCCCGGATAGGTAGGTGCATTTTCAAAGGTTCCTGTAAAATCCATCAATTTCCCGGTATAACGAATCAGTTCGTCAATAGAAATTTCCTGTTGCGTACCAATATGATAAATCTCCCCATTGGTATTTGGTTTTTCCATAGCCAGGACGGTGCCTTCCACGGCATCAGTTATATAACAGAATGCCCGGGTCTGATCATGACCATACACCTTAAACGGTTCTTCCTTTTTCCTGAAACGAATCACAAGGTGAGGAATAACATGTTTGAAGCCCATGCGCGGGCCATATACATTATGGTAACGAACAATGGTTGTTTCAAAACCTAATACCCGGGCATAATTCAGGAAACCTGATTCACCAAGCATTTTAGTCACCGCATAAGTAAACCTGGGGTGACCGATGTCCTGGATGCACAAAGGAACTTCTTCCGGCGTTGGCGTTATATAACCAAAGGCTTCAATAGTCCCTGCATAGCATTCACTGGTGGAAGTAAACAATACTTTGCCTATTTGAGAATGCCGTATCCACTCAAGTGTATTATAAATTAAAGCGGTGTTGATCCGGATGATTTCGTGGGGAATAGAATTGGCATTATCAACCCCTACTACAGAAGCCAGCATATATACCTGATCATAGCGGGATGCCAGCAGCTTAAAAGTGGCCGTATCGGTAAAATCTCCTTCGATCACTTTAATATGATATTTATTGACCAACCCGGTAAAATAGTCATCCTGTTTACCTCTTGCAAAATTATCTGCGATAGTGAGATCGTAATCACGATTCTCAGCAAGGTATTGCGTTATATTCAAACCAATAAAACCCGCCCCCCCTAATACTAATACATTTTTACGCATCAACTGATTTTTATTTTACAGGTCACCACGGCCAATCACTTTTACAGTGTGCTTCACTGATAAAGATCTTATTTCTTCGTTGGTCAGCACACCAATAGTATCATATATGAAGCAAGGAGCCTGTTGATTCAGTTTTGCTATTAATGCTGCATTATTCCTGTAATTCTTATGCCCCGTTGTTATAATGATAAAATCATAGGATTGATCCAGTATTTCCTCAAGCAGCTGGTTTACCCAAACATCTTTTTCTTCCCAATACGTTACATGGGGGTCATGAAGGGTGATTTCACAACCTGCGTTTTTCAACTGTTCATAAAAGCCCTCCACAGGAGTAAACCGGGTATCCCCCACATCGTTTAGGTAGCTGACGCCTAATAATAAAACCTGTTTACCTTTTAAGGATCCTTTATATTGAGTTTGTAAATAGGTAAATGCATATAAAGGCATATTATCATTAATATGCACGCCTTTCTCGCTCTGGTGGAGTCGTTCTTCGCTGCCAAACAAATTCATTCGTCCCCAACTGGCCAGTAATGGATCTTTTGTCAGGCAATAACCTCCTACTCCCAAACCCGGCAACATGATATTTTTATGCGTGGGACGCATTCTTATTGCATTGACCACTTCATAAATGTCAACACCGGCTTCTTCGGCAAAACGGCTCCATTCCACCATAAAAGCAATATTCATGGCCCGGAACGAATTCTCCAGCACCTTGGCCATTTCTGTGGCATTCGTATTTCCCAAACGGGTCAATGGGTATTCATCTGTTCTGATGACTGTTCGTAAAAAATGTTCGGCGGCATCGGCGCTTTTTTCATCTGTCCCGGCAAAAACCCGGTAAAAGTTCTGAATGGAGTCAATATAGGTGGGCCCTGGCATGACTCTTTCATACGAATGCGCCACTTTTATTTTCAATGTTGATAAACCTCTTTTATTAAGGCACTCCTCCAGCAAGGGTTTTATCACTTTTTGTGAAGTTCCCGGTGGAACTGTCGTTTCTACCAATACGAGAATATCTTCTTTACAATTATCACCAATGGCTTTAATAGCCTTCCGGAATGCAGTAAGATCTACCTGGTAATCTTCCAGGCCCTTATTACCTGAAGAGAGTTTCTTTACATCCAGGTTAATATCCACCACTACGATATCAGCCTTGCTGTAGGCGTACGCATCATAGGTGGCATAATAATTTTTTTTCTGCAAGGCATTCTGGTAATACTCTCCGATCTTCGGATCGCTTGCTATAACCGGAAAAAAACCCTCATTAATAGAACGGATCTTCCAGTAAGAGCCTTCCACCGGCAGGTCAACCCCAATAACTGCATATTCTTCTGTTAATGCATTGGCCACAACGAGCCCCATGACAGAGCCTACAAAGCCCAGTCCCTGCACCACCACTACCTTTTTACTCGGGTGCAATCCAATAAACGCATCAATCCCGGCCTGGTCGTCCAGGATGGCAGGAATAACATATTCCTTTCCTGTAACAACGCTTTTTGATATTTTCCTGGTGATATTTGACGACATCATATATTATTAAGACTGTAACTTAAAAACATGGTTTCCTATCTTTGTATAGGCCCAGGGTGTTTTATAAGTAGTAGCTTTTATTCTTCTTTCTATTTCTTCCGGCGACATGTCCGGGGAAATATGACATAACTCATCTAACTCTTTTCTTGTAGTTGGCTTGCGACCCCATTTTTCAGAAGAAGCTGGTAATGGTAGCTCCTGTAAAACTAAGTTCATCAACTCATAAAACATCTCCTCGATCAGTTGGTAACAATGACGGGTTACACTGTAAACCGTGTCTTCTTTTTTTATAGGAAATCTTTTAACAGCAATAATGGAACCGCTATCGACCCCGGCACTCATATAATGACAGGTTACGCCATATTCTGTAGCGCCATCATAAATAGCAAAATTGGTACAGCCGGTTCCCGGGTATTCCGGGCTTCCGGGATGAAAATTAATTGCTACATAGGCAGCCTGTGTGAGCAAACTTTGGGGAAGTACCCAGGAAGATATAAAAGAAACCAACAAATCACCCTGCCATTTCAGTACTTCCGGAGGGAGTTTATCCTTCCTTTCACCTGCAAAAATCAACGATTCCGGAAAATGTTGCTTTATAAAACAAGCAGCCCTTTGGGCAAACTCATTATCTTTTTTACTTAAGAACAATACCCGGAAATTCTTAGGGTGGTTTTGTTTCACAACAGATAAATTAGCTACATTTCAAGTGGTTGCGAAGTTATTAAGATTTGCTGATACTCAAACAGGCTTCTATCAAGGGTAGCGGATAATATTGAAGGTCGAAATGATGAAAATGAGTTTCTGAAATGAAGAATTAATGCTCCTTAATAATATGCCGGGAATGATCAAGGATAATAAGGAACCTTCAACTCTCGATATACCTGGTCTGCCCTCCGGGGGCAGTCGTTCATCTGTTCGATATTCCGTTAGACATTACGCAGCGATCAGTTGCTTGCGGGCAGGTTTTTTAACTAATGAGCGGGCAGGATTTCCAATGACAGTTGCATTATCCGGCACATCTTTCACTACCACGGTACCGGCACCAATGATGACATTATTACCAATATGGATGCCCTGGCGTATCACAGAATTGGCTCCAATAAATGATCCTTTCCCAATGGTAACATTTCCGCATAATACAGCTCCGGGGGCAATATGACAGAAATCCCCGATGATACATTCGTGGTCTATACTGGTTGAGGTATTGCAAATCACTCCTCGTCCAAGTTGCACCAGCGGATTCAAGGTGGCATTGGCGGCAATCATTATTCCATCGCCCATTTTTACAGACGCGGAAATAACAGCACTTGGGTGTATAGCGTTGATAGGATTGCCAAGAAACTGGCTCAAATTGTTATGGATTTTTTCCCGGATACCATTATGACCTACACAGGCAAAATAATCAAACTTCTTCAGTCTATTGATGACAGCTGATTCTTTTCCGAGGTAAATAAGATGATAAGGGTTGAATTCTTTTTCTTCCTGGTCGCAATAGGCAGTGACCAGCCGGCCGGCGCTTAAAAGAATGTCAATAATAACATAGGCGTGACCGGAATAACCTACAATAGCCACTGGTTTTTTTAGTGTGGTTTTCATCGATTTGGATATTTGGATATTACCCTACAAAATAAACCGGATTTATTACTATCCAAAATCCTGGCCGGAAGAAATGGGTAAAATGAGTAATAATACGCTACTAAAAAAAGTAAGTTTCCTATTATGTTGATAGCCCTTGAGCACCTATTGTATATAAAGGACTCAAAATGAATGTTTTTGCCATTTTTTAGGGTTGTAAAAAGGTCATTTCTTAATTGATTGAAAATTAAACAGTAATATATCAAACAAAATTGCCCGCAAATAGCGGGCAACCCAGAAGAAAAAGTACCATCAATTTAAGCTGTGTTTCTACTTCCTCGCCACAGTCACCATGCCACCCTGCATCGGAATAATTTCAAGGCTGTTTATTTTACAACCTTGGTGGAGACCGCGAACATCCGCTTCATTGTAATGATAGACCGGACAGGTATAACGGTATCTCCGTAAAGCCATTCTTAAACCGTTAAGCGGCCAGGATATAACGAAAGCTTTTTTAGTTACAGCATCCATCTTTTGAACTAATGCGCCCGCTTCTTTTACATAATCCAGCACACCGGCGGCTACGGATACATCAAACACCTGCCCCTGGAAGTTATATGTCAAAAAATCTCCGGTAACAAATTCACAACGGTCGCCCACACTCTCAGCAGCTGCGTTTTTCCTGGCATATTCATTCATGTTTTCAGCAAAGTCAATACCAAGAAGGTGTGACGCATCGGAATTTTTTAGCCAGGTGACGCTGTTTACACCCGGGCCGGAACCAATATCCAGGATAGTGCAATGCCCGTATTCTTTGATTGTTTTTAATGCCACAGCTGTCCTGGTATAAACAGCTTTCCGGAAAAGTTTATCGAATAAAGATGGTTTTTTATAATAATTCGCAAAAAGATCGCTACGAACGTCCCAATACTGTTGCGCCGTGTGAGTTGCTTTTGACATATTCTGCTTTTTTTATACAAGTAATAAATTCATATTGCTGTAATAATGATTTTAATTTATGGCGGATAGAATTTCTGAATAAATTCCACCGCAAATTAATTAAATGTGTTTTTATCTTCGAATAGGCGATATCAGCCGGGTAATTAGTTGAACAATCAATCCTTTTTGTGTCAAATTCATAGGGATGCATATACAACATTACATTTTGCTGGTTCCTGTTCAATTTCCGGAACATGCGATGCAGGAAAAAACCCGGGAAGGCCCGAATATAGCCACCCCCGGCAATAGGAACATTCTTACCGTATAATTGTACCACCGTCAACGGCAATTCCACTATTTCTTTTCCATTTGGCAGGTTGTACAATGTATCCTCTTTACAAAAATTGGCGATCCCATATCTCTTTAGCTTAATAGGAAAAATACTGCTGTCATAGGTAAAACCAAGTTCAGCCAGCATCTCCATTATGTATAAATTACTGTTATCGATGGAAAAATAGGGCGCCCTGTAACCATATATCTGGGTACCAATAATATTGGTCACCAGGTTTTTTGAATCATTGAGATCTTGAAATATCTGGTCCCTGGTAAGTGTTCGCATGTCAATATGATATTGCCCATGTAACCCTATTTCATGCCCTTCGGCTGCAATTTTTTTTACAAGGTCAGGGCGGTACTGTGCCAGCATACCGAGTATGAAAAATGTAGCTTTTTTCCCCGTTTCATCCAGCATCTCCAGCATAATATCCGTTTGCCTGTCAATGGTTATTGCCAGGGGCTTAGTTAATATGCCGGATCGATCCCTTCCCAATAACTGCCCAAAATCCTCCCAGTCAATTGAAAGTGTAAAAGCATTCTTAGTCTCCATGGAGGATATCATTTATGGCGTAAAGATATTTTTGTATCACTATTTTTTTATCAAATTCCCGGATCATTTTCTCTCTTCCTTTTTTTCCCATTTCCACGCGTCGCGCAGCTGGCAGACTCATCATTTCTTGCATTTTTTTGGCAAGATCCTTCCCATCTCTCACCTTACATAGCAATCCATTCACTCCGTCTTCCACTATATCACGGCAACCGGTAACATTGGTTGTTATCAAAGGCCTGGCCATACTGGCAGCTTCCAGTAATACATTATTCATGCCTTCACGATACGAGGGCATGACCACGCAATCCGCATCCGCCATAAATGGTCGTACATCTTTTTGCTTGTCATGATAAATGATCCATTTTTTTTCAATCCATCCATTCAATTCCTTTCCTGTTACGGTTAGCGATTTTTTGTTTCCGGTCCATAATGGGCCCACAATATGAAACTCCACACCGGGAATTTGGTTCTTTAAAATGGAAGCCGCCTCGACAAACTCCATTACACCTTTGTCTTTTATCAACCGGCTTACATATAAGAAAACAAATTTCCCGTCATTACCCCGTGATGATGGCTGCGGAGCAAATTGCTCATAATTAACCCCGGACCCCGGAACCAACCTGGCTTGTTCCTCTCTAATATATCCTCTTTCAACAAATGCGTTCAGGTCATCCTGATTAGGGAAAAAAACAAATCTTGTTTTTTTGAGAACCCAGTTATATAACCATCTTGCAAATGTGTAGGATAAACTCTTACTTTCAAACAAGGGGCCCGTTCCCGTTATCGTAGAAATGGTGGGAATTTTAAGTCTACCTGTTACCATATTCCCATAAATAGCCGGGCGGATAGTAAAGGTAAGACAGACATCGGGTTTTACCTGCTTCAATGCTTTTTGCAGCCTTGAATTATATTTCATAGCTGTAAACGGGTTTAAAACACTTTTTCCAATATCTTTAAATTGTACAATATTTTCAAGATCTCCTTCTTTGAAAGAATCGTCAACCTCGGTGAGAACCGTCACTTCATAGATGTCCGCAAGAGCTTTAACCAGGTCATGGCGGATAGAATAAATCCCGAGTTCATGATTTTCAATTATAGCTACCTTATTCTTTCCGGTTCCCATAGCTATGGTTTACCCAAATAAACTTTCTTATGCCATACTTCGAGTGCAAACACGGTCCAGATCATCTTTGCTCTTTTTTCTTCTCCTGTATTTATTTTTCTGTCCCAGATGTTTTTGAGAAATACAGGGTCAACAAAATTATTGCTATAAGCACCCTGTGCAAAAATGTAGGATGCGATCAGGTCTTTTAATTCCCCGTCCACCCATTTTTTTAATGGGATTTCAAAGCCACGTTTAGGCTGATGAATCAGTTCAGGAGGTAAATATTTTTCTGCAAGTTTCCGGAGAATATATTTTGTTTGGGTTCCCTTAATTTTATAGGTATCAGGAAGAGTAGGGACATACTCTAATAATTCCCTGCACAATAAAGGGCTTCGTCCTTCCAATGAATGAGCCATGGTGGCAATATCCATTTTCACCAGGAGATCCCCCACGAGTATATTATCAAAATCAAGGTTCATAATTTTCTGCAGACCAGTAAGTTTCGAACCTCTTATTTCCTCAAAGTCTTTTTTAACATGATCAAGACAACCTTTGTCTGCAGTTAAATATTTTTCAAAGCCGTCAAAACTATCAATGGTAGAAGAAAGATAAATGGCCAGGTTATGCTTACGGGCGAGGTCGGCCAGCCGGTAGAAATAATTATATTTACTTTTCTTATTATTCGATACAGGCAGTAAAGCATGTATACCGGAGGCCAGGCTTTTTACAAAGCGGCCGGATGTAAAAAAATCGAATTTGGAAAAAGGAACATACCTGCGGTAACCTCCAAATATTTCATCCCCGCCGTCTCCATTTAAAATTACGGTAAGGTTCTTTTTTGCGGCCTGGCTAACATAATAACTGGGAATAGCAGAACTGTCAAAAAAAGGTTCCCCGTAATTAACAAGTATTTTCTCTACATCATCAATGAGGTTAGTAAAGGAGATCTTTATTTCATGATGATCAGTACTGTATTTCTCAGCTACCAGTCTGGCCAGGGGCGCTTCATCATATTCGTCATGAAAGGAAACCGTAAAGGTTTTTAATGACGAATTATATTGCTTTGCAATAGCTGTCACCAGTCCGCTGTCAATACCTCCGCTTAAAAAAGAACCGACTTCCAGATCGGATGATTCCACCCTGTTCTTTACGGCCTGGTGTAATATTTTATCAATTTTCCCGGTGGCAGTTTGAAAATCATCCAAAGACCTTTGCTGGTAATAATGATGAATATTCCACCATTTTGTAAGTGTAACTTCGGGAAGTTCTATTGGAATGTACGCATAACTGCCGGCCGGCAATTCAAAAACATTTTTATAGGGCGTAGCTGATTTATAGAAGTAGCCCATCCGCACATATTGGCTGATATGATCCGCATTAATTTCCAGTGGCAATTGATTACGCAGGGCATTCAGTTCACTGGCAAATACAAATTTGTTTCCATCGGAAAAATAATACAATGGTTTTTTACCGGCCCGGTCCCTGGCTAAAAACAGCTCTTGCTTAGAATGATCATAAATGGCAAGAGCAAACATGCCATCGAACTCCTGAAGACACTCCGGACCCAGTTTTTCATAGACCTGTAGTATCGTCTCCGTATCAGAATTTGTTTTACATACGAGTTTATATTTTTTTCTTATAGCAAGATGATTATAGATCTCACCGTTGAATATGATTGTAAAGGGTCCGTATCGCATCGGTTGTTGTCCGGAAGCAATATCAAGTATGGCTAGCCTGTGATGGTGGAATTGCAGATTTCCAACCTGACAAGTATTTTGTTCATCGGGTCCCCGATGCCATAGGTCATTTGTGAGTTGGGAAATATTTAGCTGGTAATTAACGGCGCCGGCAATACCACACATAAATAACTAGTTAATTCGCTTCAGAAGTCGGTTGAACCAATTTGGAAAACCAAGTGATGTCTTCCGGTAAAGCAGCATAAGCATAATAAAATAAAAGGGCATGCAGGGTATTTTATACCTTGACAAGGCTCCAAAGTTACTGGTAGAAGCCCCGATAGCAATAGCAAAAATGATTGAAAAAACAAAGCACATCAGCATCCTCGGATCGGAAAAAATAAGCCTGAAATAGGTGACTAATCCTCTTTTAAAAAAGAATTTGATAGTTAAAAACAGAAAGAAAGCCGATTCAATAGCAGAAAATAAAGCGATAGGTGATGTGATCTCCCATAAAAAAGGCCTGAAAAAAGTAGCCACAATGCTATTAAAAACGAGAATAACCGGGTTAGAAGTATTGATCGAAAAATTCGAGCCCAGAGTCGCAGTGGCAGCCAGGTTCTGAATGACCTTACGCTGGTATTCAGTTTTCTGCAACAGGGTTTCCAGTTTGTAGTCTTTCGCAGCTTCCTGGGATGTAAAATAATTCAGTAAAAAGTATGCAATTAAAAAAGAGAAGATTAATGTCAGGACTGAAAAAACAGTCCTTAATGTTTTATCCGCAATCAATTTATTTGTTTCTGCAAATAACCAGACGGTTATAGCCAATATAAGAACAAGTAAAATGTATGCTTTAATATAAAAAAGCAATATCCCACAAATAATGATCCAAGCGATAGATGATTTATAATTTGCCTTTTTAATAAAAATACTATGTGCCCCATATAAAATAAACCCAATACAACCAAAACATATAGGATCCTTTAAAAGGCCTGCACTCCAGAAGCCAACACTTGGAAGAAATACTGTAGCTAACGCCAGTTCTTTTAGACAAGTGGGGTAATAATATCGAAAAGTTTTGAAGATCCTTAAAGCACCAATCATTGCAAAAAAACCAAAGATCAGGTTGATACATAAGTAACTGTTGAAAAAAAGTATAGCTGGTATTAGGCCCAGTCTTGGTACAAAAAAATTGCTTGGCGACACCATGTAGTTATACGTGTAATCATCGGCGTAATTATCGTAAAGAAAATAAGGAGCTATCGGATTATTCATATCTAATTTGCTGCTTCCGATAATACGACCCAAATGATCAAAGTCATCATTTACGGCCGTTCTTAGATCCAAAACACCTTGATAATAAAGCCCGGTATCGCCACCTTTGAAATAAAATTCCGTTACAAGTGTATAGGCCAATACACATATTACTTTAAAATAAAACGCTTTTATATATATTTTTCTTACTTCGGGGTCCTGTTTTTTTGCCATGGCCCTTATAATGGCAAATAATATGACCAGGCACAATGGCACGAGAAAAACATCATTAAGAGAAAAAAACCTGGCTAATAAAATCATTGGAAAAAATTAAGAATGGTAACATCCTCAGGCACTATAAAGCGTTTGATTAACTAGAATTTTTTTCCTATAGCATGCCAAAAAGGAAGGCGTTTTGAAAAAATGATATCTGTTAATCCGGCTTTCTCCATCATTTTCCTTATTTGTTCCCGGGAGAATCTTTGTTCCAGCGGTGTACCAAACCGATCAAGGCTATCGTTTCTTATTACATAGAATGATTGTCTTTCATATGCCTGTAAAGGGATGTGGCGTCGTATTTTTTCCCGAACACCTATCAATCGCAAGAACCTGCATAATAAAACAAAAGGCATATAAAGTAAAATAGCAAGAAAATTACATACACCTCCCTTTAACGTAGCCGGTAATTTTGAAACTCCCAGTCGGATAAAATTTGACATACAGTAAAATAGTCTAAAATAAAAAGGTCTGTTTTCCAGGTTATAGTACAGGTAAAGTAAAAAAAATCCTCCTTGTCTAATTTTTTTTACACAATCATTTAATGCTTTGGAAGTATCTGGTATATGATGTAATACTCCTAGCGAATAGCCAAAATCAAAATAATTGTCCGGAAAGGGGATATTGTCCGTTGATGCCATCACCAGTTCCACCTTATTATTCGTCCCCAGTAATTCATCTGCAGCATAAATAGCCTTACTGGGGTCTAATCCTACTATTCGCTTAAACCGCCCTTCCAGGTATTTTATAAACCTCCCGCTACCGCATCCTATGTCGATAACTAAGCTCTCCGCATTTAGCATTTCGTCTGTTACAATATCAAAATACATATCACCCGTAACTTTTAGATCTTTTTGATCAAACCCATGAAAGGTTTTCCATTCTTCGCCAAAGGAAGAAACTGTTCTTTGATCAATATTAGCCTGTGGTATATCAAAACACCGAATAATCCGGTTGGTGGCTTGTATTTCTGTGCTTTTACCCATTATGAAAGAATCAGTTAAATATATATATGCTTGGTTCGTTTGATTTATCCCCCAAAAAACTATGAAAGTGGTTGGTTTTGTCTTTATTTTATACCTTTGTGTATTCCGCAATATGCTGAATAGTAAAGTATTAATCATCGTTACATCTGAATTATCTTACATTTATTTATTCAGGTAGCTAGAACTTTTTGAAGAATAGAAAGATATGTTGATTTATTTGCATTAACGGAAAACTGTCTTTCTACAATTTCCGCTCCTTTTTGACCAAGGCGTTTCCGAAGGGTTTCATCCTCGATCAGTTTCCCTATACAGTCTACCCACTCTTCTTGAGTATTCACCAGCAAACCATTTATATTATTTTCAATTATTCGAAAATTAGTTCCTATAGCTGTCGCTATAGTAGGAATACCCGCGGCCATGTATTGAAGAGCCTTTAATCCACTTTTTCCGTATACCCATTTTTCATCAGGTAAAGGATATAATCCAATATCAAATTTGCTTATAATATCAATTTCATATTGTTCTTTCCATGGAAAGGCCTCAATATCAATTCCATCAATATGAAAAGAATTATCTCCCATAACCATTAATTTAAATTGAATTTTATTTTGTTGAAGGGTTCTGAATACAGGCTCAAGCAAATAAAGATATTTAGAAGTGCTGTGACTTCCACTCCAACCTAATATAACTTTCCTGCCGTATATAGAATAATCCTGACGCGGCTTGTATTTATTTGTATTAATGGTGGATGAAATATCTGTTGTACGTAGGTTGAATTGTCTTACAAACTCGTCGAGATAAGGAGTACATGTAATTACATGATCAGCCTTTTTCATTAGAAATATCGGTTTATTCCTTCCCTTTAAACCGGAAACAAATGGATTAACACTGCTTTTAACCCCGGGTAAATAAACAAGATCATCAATATCAAAAATAACCTTTTTACTCAGGATTCTATATAACCATTCAAAAACGGGTGGACCAAAGGGTGTTACCCAAAGAAAAATATATGTCAGATCATACTTTTTCAAAGAGAATAAAAAAATAAACCTTTTTACATATCCATGAAACGTCCAGAAAGTTTTTTCAAAAAAATATCCTTTTTTATAAATTATGTTTTGAAATCGAACGGACATAAATGGTTTTACAGTTACCTCAATTTTATTCGCCCTGAAATAGTCGAAATATTGTTCATATTTGAGACGCTGTCCGGGCGCCATATTTTCAGGATGCGGGCAAACAACTACCATTTTATTTCTTTTCATTGTTTCTTGAAAACTCATTTCATTTCTGGTCAAATACTTCCTGATAAAATTGTCTGTATTTTTCTATTCCATGGTCAAGACTGTAAAAATCATATGCCTTGCTCCGGATATCCGCAGGATTTTTACTCAATAATGTTGGTATTGATTTTACTGCCCTCATATATTCGGATTCACTAAAATTTTTTAAAACAAACCCACCATCGATTCTGGTGATTATATCCTGTACATCACCAACTCCTGCATTAGTAATAATAGGAATTCCCATAACTAATACCTCCCCTAATTTAGTGGGAGAGCTGGATATTTTCGAATACACAGGTTGAATAAACGAAATATTAATATCAGAAGCTTTAGTATATAGTGGCACCTGAATTCTAGAAGCTTTCACAATATTTACATCTTCATAACGTACATTAAACTTATCAAGTTTTACCAGGATTATGTTAGGATCAGATTGAGTTATGAATAAAAAAAAAGCATTATTATACTTTTTCTTTATTAAGAAGAATAATGTAAGCATTTCATCCAGCATATACCAGGCCCCCACAGAGCCAAGATAACTAATTATTAAATTATCCTGTGGCAGACCTAACATTTTCCGGGCTTCCTTTTTCTGAGAAGCATCAGTTATTGAAAAAAGCTGCATATCTGCGCAACAAGGTATAACACCAATTGGTACTGAGGAATTATACGCCGGCCAGGTCATCATTTCTTTTCTTCCGGCGACTGTCAGAGAAATTATATAATCAGCATATCTCAAATACTTAGCTTCTTTTTTCTTATAATACCTGTAAACCTGCCTGAATAAAGGATTAGACAGATTCCAGGCTCCCCCATCTTTCTTTTCATCTGCCCAAAATCCACGCATGTCAAAAAAGAATTTTATTCTAAATTTTTTCTTTAATAAAAGGCCAATATCGGCAGCCAGGTAACTTCGGCAATGTACCATATCAAATTTGTATTTTCTCTGAAGAACCAATGCTTTTAATCTCATTCTTATTGCATCGTAAAACTTCGATATAAACGGAGGCTTAGAAGTAAACCGCATTGGAATCCATATAATACCGGCTGTTGAAGTAATAGTTTCAATAGTCTTTCTTAATTCGCCATATCTGTTTTTTTTTTCAAAGCTCAATATGGTAAACTTGTACCCATATTGAGATAAACCAACTAAGTATGGCAATACCTGCGATTGACCGAGTGGATCTGTCATGCCATCATAAGAAATGTATAGAATTTTCTGCCTCATTAGCT
This sequence comes from Chitinophagaceae bacterium, assembly GCA_017882265.1. Lineage (GTDB taxonomy): Bacteria > Bacteroidota > Bacteroidia > Chitinophagales > Chitinophagaceae > JADGPW01. The sequence goes on from JADGPW010000037.1 coordinate 46,281, forward strand.
TTTACCCTCCTTTACTGAAACTGTTTGAGCCGTTGTATTATCAACAAACGAGTTTCTATCATCCCAGTTTCTCAGTAAATCCTTTCGTTTGGCAGCCGTCCACATCTTTGTCAGGAATAATTTACCTTTCCCGATCGACTCTTGTGAAACAGAAAGATAGGGAGGTACGGCACCTGACAGATACCCGATAGCCCTGCTATAAAGTTCATGGGCATGTTCCATAACCATTTGATGAGCTATAGTCAGATCAGGGGCGGTTTTGATATCTATTTTTTCAGCCATAATGATATTCCCGGAATCGATCCCTGCATTCAGCCACATAATCGTATTACCGATAAGATCCCATGTATTATTGGCAATACACCAGTTTGTGCAATTGGGACCACCTTTAACAAATGGCGAAAGCCCTGTATGAAGATTAATAATGCCTATCCGCGCCGGTATACTAAGCAAAGGTTCTTTGATAAGGGCTGTCCCGGAAACAATGATTAGGTCCGGTTGGATATTTTGTGTAAACTCAGTTGTTTCCTTACAATTTATACCTGTCACTTTTATCATCGGTACATTCGGCCAGCCAGGAAATTTATTATCATAGTACTTCATGAGGTTTTTCCAGGCACTGTAAATCTTCTGAAATCGTATCCGGTCAAGAAAAAAAGCAGGCCATTTTATTAACTTTCTTTTCTTTTTCTTTCCATCACCAGCTTCAATAACAACTCCCTCTACAGTATAAAGTGTTGCAATTTTATTGGCTAATGCTTTTTGATTTGCTGCATGGCCGCACCATATAAGTATTTTCAGATTGTTCAGACCCATACCTCTCTTAAAGAGTTATAAATACCTCTTATTCTCATTTTTACTTTCCACCAGGGCTCCTGGTGCAATTCTACCCTCGGGATCGTCAGCATATCATTCTTTCGTGTCCTGAAAAATCGCTGGTAAACGGCCATGCCATATTTGTAATCTTTTTCTTTTGCCAGGCGGGTCACCCGCTCATCAAAATTTCCAATAGGGTATGATATGGTTGCTGGCATTTTTCCTGTCATCCTGAATATTGTTTCGGCAGAGATTGCTAATTCATCTGCGATCTCTGATTCATCTTGCAGTGAAGCAAGCATAGGATGTGTGTGGGAATGAGACCCGATGATAAATCCCGCGGTATTGAGTTGCCGTATATCATTCCAGTTCATCATTTTATTCCTTTCTATTGTAACATCATTACATTGATCGAGGATGGATTCCATTATTGCCAGCCGTTGTGGATTAGTTAGCTTCTTGAGCCACGGTTTTATTTCTTTAACCATTTCACCAGAACTATCTCCCGATCTCAGTGGAAGCAGGCGGAATTTTTCCGGTACAAACTCATACATTAGAGTTAGCTTTTGTTTTCGTGTTTGCCGGAAAACACTATCAATCATATATGTCCAGGTAGGGATGTTCCTGTTAATGCAGTCGGTAACAACATAAAAGGATGCCGGACATTTGTATTTTTGCAAAACCGGTGCCGCCAATTCAATATTATCCTTATACCCGTCATCAAACAATACCGTGGCTAACTTCTTTTTAGTTCGATAAGCACCCGGATCATCGAGATAATGCTCCAGCGGAACTACTTGAAAATTTTTTGTAAGGTATTGTATGATCGCTGAAAAAAGAGCAGGTTTCATTGGCGGCCACATAGGATCCTTCTCATCACTAACCCGGTGAAATAGATAATTCCTAATTATCATTGTTCTCAATATATTTATAATGCCACATCTGGAAGAATATGAGTGACCACAATCTCTTGTCATGAAATTTCTTTCCATTGCGAAACGCAGTTATATAATGTGCTACCTGTTTTTCATTGAACAAACCCTGCGATTTGATACGTTGCGGGTTTAGCCAATTATCAACCAGGTAGGATAATTCTGTAGACAGCCAATCACCGATCGGCGCGGGAAATCCCCACTTCTTCCTGTATACTAATTCATCGGGGAGGTAACGTTTTAGCAGTTGCTTCATCAGGTATTTTTGAACACCCTCATTAATTTTGAAATGCTGGGGAAGATTAAAACTATATTCCATTATCCTGTAATCAAGATAGGGACATCTTACTTCAAGACTGTTTGCCATAGACGCTGTATCCATTTTGTACAACAGGTTATACGCCAGGTATTGCTCTATATCAAATAAAGATATTTTTTCAACATCACTCAGCTTCATCTTATCAATCTTCCGCCAGACATCCTTTATTGAAAGGCTGGTGTCCGAAATATTTAGCAGCGAGCCTATCTCCTTCTCAGAAAACATATATTGTTGCTCTGACCATAAATGCACAAACAGGTCTTTTGCTGGTAAACCAAATAATCTGGAAGCTCTTTCATACCGGGGTCCCATCTTTTCGAAAACCGTTTTTATGATATGACGCCCAATCCCCGCATCCATCCGGAATAAATTTTTCACCTTACGGTAAACATTATAATACCCATAACCCATGAATAACTCGTCCCCTCCATCGCCACTCATAGCAACGGTCACACTTCTTCTTGCCACATTGCATACCAGGTAACTTGGAATGGCAGAAGGAACAGCGAAGGGTTCACTATAAAAATCAACTATTTTATCTACGATAGTCATTGAGCTCTTATCAGAAAGCCGGGTTTCGCTATGATTGGTTTTAAGGATTTTTGCTACTTGTGCGGCGTACCCTGACTCATCATAACCAGCAATATCAAACCCGATAGTAAATGTATTGACCGGGTTCGTATTTTGCTTCTGGAACAAGGCACATATCAATGAGGAGTCAGTGCCTCCGCTTAAGAACGCTCCAATGGGTACATCGCTGATCTGCCTGTATTTTATGGAAGAAGCTAAAAGGTCTTCAAACTCATCGAGTACATCATCTTCCTTTCTAGCGGTCAAAGGTCTTGAAATTATCTTTTCTTCAAACAGGTAATAGGGCCTAATCGCGACATTCCCTTTTTCAAGAACCAGGTAATGACCATTGGGTAGTTTATGAAAATTTTCGAAAATACAATGTGCATTGGGGATGTATTCCAGGAAAAAATAATCCTGTAAAGCCTCTACATTTATTTTTTTTTGAACAGGAAGCTTTAATATTGCTTTTAACTCTGAAGCAAAAATAAAATCATCTCCCTTATGATAGTATACAAGCGGCTTTACACCAAAACGATCTCTGACCAGGAAAAGTTTTTCCTCCTTTAGATCCCAGATCGCTAGCGCGAACATTCCATTAAAATCATTGACACATTCAATACCCTTTTTTGCAAATGCTTCCAGGATGATCTCGGAATCGGATGAAGTGCGGGCTTCAATTTTGTAAATAGCTGCAAGCTCTTTAAAATTATATACCTCACCGTTAAATATCATCACATAACGGCCGTCATGCGAATAAAAAGGCTGGTTAGCTGCTTCTGACAAATCAATAATGCTCAGCCGGCGATGACCAAGACCTACATTGAGAGTAGCATCATAATAAAAACCTTCCGCATCAGGCCCCCGGTGCTGTAAGGCCCGGGTAATAAGATGAAGATGTTCCTGTTTCAGGTTGGGGGAAATAAATCCTGCTATTCCGCACATGTTTTATCCCGCTTAACTTTAAATACCTGCGCCGCAACAATAAGTAGGCTGTAAGAAAAAATAACCAGACCGTATAAGATAAGAATTTGCCCAGTTTCTGGAAAATAATAGCCCGGGGGGCCGGGAATTTGTTTATTTCTCCATAAGAATAGGTCGGAAATACATCTAATATTTCATTGGATGGATAACGATTATAAGCTTTAAGAAGAATGTCCGGGTGGCTGATCAAAAAGGCAATACCAGGTCTGCCATAACTATTCAGCACATTTACATCAGGTTCCATATTCGTATCATAAAAATGCCAACCCCCATTGTAAAACACTTCAAAACAAAAATGCCCGGATATTTTTCCCTGAAAAGAAACTTTTCTTGTTTCAAAACCCTTTGATTGCAGCACTTCCATCATTACGATCGATTGCTGGCTACAGGCGCCAAAAGGATATTTTAGTATGTCATCGGGCACCACCACAGCACCTAATCCAGGTAAGGAAGCTTTTGACATTAGGTATGCCATATAATTATTGCTAAACCCATAATAGGAATATCCATGGTAAAATCTTTTTCTTACCACTTCGGAAACGATATCGGTGTAATCCCTTGTAATCTCGTCTTCATTATCGGTAAAAACAGACACCAGGTAAAGACTATCACAGTATTTCTCAAGTTTATCTATGCAATTAAGGCGCAAAAGGGAAGGATCATATTCTTCAATATTATTATAAACCGGTAACTTGCTGTCAAGTTTTGTCAACGGATTTGAATCACCAAAGGCCTGGAGAATTGTAGCGAGTAAAGTAAAATTGAATAACCCAAATAAAACAACTTGTGCGGAATACAAGAGCCTCATCATAGCATTGGTCTTTTAAAGAAATTGGTGAATCCACTACGAAATTGCTATAAAACAGGTTGAAAACAAAGTAACTCATTCAGAATCAAACGAAATTGAGCAATTCCCCTTACCTAAAAATGGTGCTTTTTCTATACACTCAGTAATTTTACGATGCTGGCAAAATAAATCTAAGGGGTTTTACTTAAGGCCAATTCCCATTCCCAGGCTGTTCTCATCATGTCCTCCAGTCCGAAAGCAGGGGTCCAGTTCAGGATCGATTTTGCTTTATCGTTATTCGCGTATACAGCGACCACATCTCCCGGCCTTCTTTCATCAATTGAGTAGGCTAATTTCCTTCCTGTTACTTTTTCGAATGCATGGATAGCTTCCAGCACGGTTACTCCAACTCCGGTACCCAGGTTCATGATTTCACAATTGGTTTTGTTTTTATTGTTAACAAGGTTATCCATCGCTAAAGTATGGGCGTGTGCTATATCACATACGTGAATAAAATCCCGGATGCATGTTCCGTCCCTTGTCGGGTAATCATTCCCGTATACTTTTAGCGCCGGCAACTTACCCGCTGCAAATTGAGTAATACCGGGAATAAGATTGGATGGTCTGCCATAGGGCACCTCACCAATAATCGCAGAAGGATGAGCCCCCACAGGGTTAAAATAGCGTAATAATATGAACCGCATAGCCGAAGTCGTTGCTATATCTGTGATCATATCCTCCCCCATCTGTTTAGTTCTACCATAAGGTGACTCGGCTTTTTTAAGTATCGTTTCTTCTCTCACAGGAATCGTATCTGCATTACCATATACGCTGCAGGATGAAGAAAAAACAAAATTCGGGATGACAAATGTCTCTGCACAACGAAGTATATTGATCTGTGATACGAGGTTATTATGAAAATATAATAAAGGAAATTGAACAGACTCTTCCACAGATTTAAACGCGGCGAAATGAATAATGCCATTCACCTCGTGTTTTTCAAATAGTTCACAGGTAGCATTATAATCACACAGATCGGTTTGGTAATTGATTATTGGATGGCCCGTGATCTTTTGTACACCTTCCAATATCTGTTTTGAAGAGCGGGAATTATTATCTACACAAACCACTTCGTATCCATGCTCCACCAGGTCAACTATCGTATGAGCACCGATATATCCGCAACCTCCCGTTACCAATATTGTATCCATAAAAATTAAACTTATTTTTAAGTCTGTAAAGTGGGTCTGCGCTCTTTGTTTATGGTTTTTGCAGCATTTCTGTCAACCCTGCTTCAAGTGAAATAAAATCCCTATTTAGCAATTTTTTCATGTTCAGTATATCCGGTTGTCGCCGTGTCATATCTCCTTCCGGCAACGGAGGCAAATAGGTGATTTTTGAATGGGAGCCCGTAAGCTGTATTACGATTTTTGCAAGATCATGAATAGAATATGCTTCATCATTTCCAATATTCACCACATCATTAACAAATAGATCTTTTTCCATGGCATTGATACAAGCGGTGGTATTGTCCCTGATATAGCAAAAGGTCCGGGTTTGCGATCCGTCACCGTATAAAGTGATATCCTTGCCCGCAAGGGCTGCATCAATAAATTTGGATATAACAAAATCAGCGCTTTGTTTGGGACCATAGGTATTGAAAAACCTGAAAATGGTATATTCCAGTCCATATTCCTGGTGGTAGGACCGGCAAAAAGATTCTCCCACATTTTTTACGACTGCGTATGGTAATCTTGAATTTAATGGCGTGGTTTGCTCGTGCTGTGGGAGCTGGGTAGGTTCACCATATACTTCAGACGATGATGAGAAAAACACACGTTTCACACCTGTATTTTTTGAAAGATCCAGTACGTTACGGATTCCTTCGAGATCATTTAGTACTAATACCGGGTTTTCCAATGTACGTTTAACTCCGACCACTGCGGAATAGTGAAAGACACAGTCAAACCGGAAAGCAAGAAATATCGAAGAAATGTCATTATAGTTATTTACATCGCACTTTATAAACCTATACCCGGGATGTAAAGGAAGGTTTTTAGTTTTGCCCGTGAGCAGGCTATCTACCAGTACAATATCATAACTATTTTTTTCGAGCAACGCATCTGCCAGGGATGACCCGATAAATCCAGCCCCGCCAGTGATTAATATTTTCATATACCAGAGTGATTATTTGAGATAAACAGTTTTAACATTATTTAAATTAGGTTCTTAATAGATTAGAAGGCGACGAAAAATATCCCTCTTTATTCTTCCTTTTTGCATACGGCAAAAAGGACAGGACATTCTTTTTTGATCCGGCTTATATCTGTCTCAAGGATAAAATCTGATTCCATCGGGTATAAAGGATAGCCAAAAAATGATTTCATAATCCCATTTCGCCAGGGGTAGGGAAGTTTGCGTATCCCAAAGCTCAGGAATAATCTTTCAAATAATTTTCCTGTCTTGTGTCGCAGCGATTTTTTATCATACCTGCTATAGCGCTGTCCAAACAGCTCTACACGGGGAAAAGATTCAGCCAACAGCTGTTTTAATTCATCGTATGTGAACTCCTGTGTATGGTATGGGTTGTTAATCACTCCCCCGGGACTCGAAACATCAATGTTGGGCGTGGAAAGGATCAATTGTCCCCCAGGTTCCAGCACCCGGGCAAATTCCCTGATCATTTGCCGGTATGCAACAGTATGCTCGATCGTTTCAAATGAAACGATCTTGCTGAAATAATGATCAGCAAAACCAGATTGGGTTCCATCCACCACCCTGAATTCGAGATTGCTTTTTTCCCAATGCTGCCTACATTCATCAATGGCATCGGGCGCTATATCAGCACCGATAACTTTCCCATAAGAAGTGTCGGCCAGGATGGCTGTTCCAAAACCTGTTCCACAGGCAATATCCAGTATAATATCATCCGGGTTAATATAAAAAAGGGCTTGTTTGTAACGATATATATGTTCACCCCACCAGCGGCTGGCAGATTCTATGGCGTGTCTTTCAACTGACATAAACTAATGAACAATTTAACAATGGGGAACCCCGGGTTATGCAATTATAGATATCAGGTTATCCGGTTACCCGGCTTATTCTTAAAAAGGGGAATGTAAAGATCCTTCTACCAAAACTCCGGGCAAAGAAAAATGGGTGGTTAATAAAAGACATCCAAAGATATTTAACAACTCCTTTCCAATACCTGACCATGCCGAAACCAATGGCAAGGGAAAGAAAGTAAAAGCATTTGAATTTTTTTTCCTTCCCGGCCGGCAATAAGTTTTTCCTTTTAAGCTCGTAATAAAATTTTTCGTTATCAAATATCAGTCCGGGAGTAACTTTATTGGACATGCTTTG
>JADGPW010000291.1 GCA_017882265.1 Chitinophagaceae bacterium
ACAGTCATTACCGGGGCTTCCCATTTCTTACTGGTTTTGATCAGTATTAATCCAAGCACACAATGCCAGAAGCTCCATAACAGGAAACTTCCTTCCTGTCCTTCCCAGAAACAAGCCAGCATATATTTGAATTCAAGAGAACGGCTGCTGTGCTTCCAGGCATAATGGTATTCAAACAGGTGATTGTAAATAATGTAAAATAATATCCCGAAGATGGCAATGACGGAAAAAACTTCAGTGATGAACGCATAACGCGCCAGTTTTTTCCATCGGTCAGCATCTTCGTCCATCCTGGATTGCGCGGACCTGAAATAGGAAAAAGTGGCTATTAAAGAAGCTACTAAAGAAAGTACAATAAAAAAATGCCCTAACTGGCCAGGTAAAAGATGCTCACCGATATAGTCCATGCCCGGTTAGTGTTAATTGGCTGCAGAATTAGTTGAATCAGGGTAGGCAGGAGAACCACTTTGAAGATCTTTATCGGTTGGCTTCATCGTGTCTTTGTATTTGGAGGGGCATTTTGTCTGAACATCCTGGCATTCAAAATGATCACCCACGTATTTCCCTTTTAGTACCAGTTTTTCGCTGGTCTCCAGGTTATCGATCCGGCCCTTTTTATAGATCACTTTCATGGTCTGTCCGGTGCTGTCTTTTGCAATAAAACTCAGGAAATTGGGATCTTTTTTCGCATCGTATTCTACCGGCATTGATTTGTCCAATTGTACAGCCACATGAAAGAATTTGCCAGGGTTCGCTTTTGCGCCTGCGATGGAATCATAGGTAGAGGCTGTATTCAGAAAGCTGATCAATACGGCGATAGCTCCCGCGATCAGTACCAGGAAAACAATATGGGTTTTTTTCATTGGGAGATAATTATTTGAATTGGCAAAGGTAGGTCAAAAGCAGATAAAAGATAATAGGGAATAGTTAATAGTGTCCTCAGCTGAAAAGACTTTACAGATATGAGAAAGTATCAAACCTGTAAGATCTTTTCGAATTTGAGAACTTTTATCTATTATCTATTCACTTTTATCTAATATCTATAACATTATCTTTGCTATTAAATGCATTGGATATGCTATTTGAACTGACTGAAGAACAACAGATGATCCAAAAAGCGGCCCGGGATTTTGCAAGAAATGAATGTTTGCCCGGGGTGATTGAAAGAGATGAAAAACAGCAATTTCCGCGGGAACAGGTGATGAAGCTTGCAGAACTTGGTTTTCTAGGAATGATGGTCGATCTGCAATATGGCGGTGCCGGTATGGACACGATCAGTTATGTACTGGCCATGGAAGAAATAAGTAAGATAGATGCCAGTACCAGTGTGGTGATGAGTGTGAATAACAGCCTGGTATGTTATGGACTGCAGAAATATGGAAATGAGGAACAAAAAATAAAATACCTGACACCCCTGGCTCAGGGTCGTAAAGATGGAGAATTATATATCGGGGCATTTATGCTGAGCGAACCCGAAGCGGGCAGCGATGCAACTTCTCAGCGAACCACCGCAGAAGATAAAGGGGATTATTATTTATTGAATGGTACTAAGAACTGGATCACCAATGGGGGTACAGCCTCTGTTTACCTGGTGATGGCACAAACAGATCCATCTAAACATTCAAAAGGTATCAACACGCTGATCGTAGAGAAGGAATGGCCCGGTGTGGTGTTGGCTGCTAAAGAAAATAAATTGGGTATCCGGGGCAGCGATACACATACGGTCATGTTCAATGATGTAAAAGTGCCCAAGGCCAATCGCATCGGGGAGGATGGTTTTGGTTTTAAATTCGCTATGAAAACATTGGCAGGAGGCCGGATCGGGATCGCTGCACAGGCCCTCGGTATTGCCAGCGGGGCCTTTGAACTGGCGAGAGATTATTCAAAAACAAGAAAAGCATTTGGGACCGAGATCATGAATCACCAGGCTATTGCATTCAAACTGGCGGATATGGCCACCCGGATCGAAGCAGCCCGGTTATTATGCCTGAAAGCAGCCTGGGAAAAAGACAATAATATTGATTATACACTAAGCAGTTCAATGGCCAAAGTGTTTGCCAGCGAAACAGCGATGTGGACCACGGTGGAAGCCGTACAGGTACACGGGGGCTATGGATTTGTAAAAGAATATCATGTGGAAAGACTAATGCGGGACGCCAAGATCACCCAGATATATGAAGGAACTTCTGAAGTGCAACGGATTGTGATCAGCAGGAGTATTCTTAAATAGGTTATTTTTTATAATTTGTGGGGCAAATACAGGTCATGAAGCGCGATATCCAACGTATACTCCGGCAATACTTCCTGAATAAACCAGTTCATCGGGCTTATCTTTTCGGTTCCATGGCAAGAGATGAAGATGATTCGGATAGCGACATTGATATATTGGTGGAATTGGATTATAAGGGTGGGGCTAATTATTTTCTTTTTATAGATATGCAAAATGATCTTACATCATTATTGCATAACAAGGTTGATCTTGTAAGTGCCAACGGACTTTCTCCATACATGAAACCAATTATTGACCGGGGGAAAAAACTGATCTATGAAAGGAAGCCTGAGGGATGAAGTCAGGCTTCATCCTATCCTGAAAGCCATTACTAATATTGAAAATTTTTCTGCAGGAAAAACAAAAAATGACCTTTTCCATGATCTTATGTTTCGTTTTTCTGTGGAAAGACAACTGGAAATAATTGGCGAGTTGGCTAATAATTTTTCTCTCTCGTTGCAGCAGGCCTATACCGATATACCCTGGAGCAAAATCATTTTAGATAATATTTCAAATAAATAGACTGATTCCATGAAATGCCTGTAAATAAAAAAGCATATCAGGAAATAAAAGCGGAACTGGATAAAAGGAATATCATCTTAGTGGCCGTTTCTAAAACAAAACCCTTTCAGGACATCAAAGAGCTTTACGATCTCGGGCATCGTGATTTCGGGGAGAATTATGTACAGGAACTGGCTCAAAAAGCCTCCGGTTTACCGGCTGATATCCGCTGGCATTTTATCGGGCATCTGCAAACCAATAAGGTAAGCCAAATTGCTCCTTTCGTGCAACTGATCCATGCAGTGGACAGTCTGAAACTTCTAAAGGAGATCAATAAGCAGGGGCTGAAATTTCAACGGGTGATTGATTGTTTGCTCCAGGTCCATATAGCACAAGAGGAAACAAAGTTTGGATTGAACGAACAGGAGCTTGATGAACTATTGAACCAGTTCGCCGATTTAAATATGATGAATGTCCGCATTTGCGGATTAATGGGCATGGCTTCCTTCACAGTTGATATGGACAAAGTAAGAAATGAATTCAAAGGTTTAAAAACGTTATTCGATAAGGTTGCAAAATTGTCCATTGCCCATTGCCCATTGTCAATTCTATCTATGGGTATGAGCAGTGATTACAAAACAGCCCTGGAAGAAGGAACTACAATGGTTCGTATCGGCAGCCTTTTATTTGGAGAAAGAAATAAAGAGTAGTACTCGGTGAATCCAAACTGCCGGCCAGCCAGAAAGACAACCCTTCAATGTTAGGGTGGCAATATTTAATAAATATTCGTATTTTATGCGTTAAATTATCACAGTAATGAGATTCTTTTTTCTGGTTTTGATCACAAGCATAGCTGCGCCGGGCTGGGCTCAGCAGGAGAGGGATACTATGCTTAGCCGCTGCCCGGTCTTTATCACCGATACGGCCAGTTCAAATAATTTTTTTATTGAAGCAAGACCCTGTACGCTGAAAGTGTACCGTTCACATGGCGACCTTGTCATTGAGGTTGATCAAAAGGACCAGTTATTTACGATCTTCTTCGGCGACAAAAGATTAAAAAATACTAAATATAAGATCGCAGTAAACCCCTCCGGGTCGCAGCTGGCGGCAAAATATTCATTTCGTTCCGGTGACCAGGTTTCTTATGTAAGTGTTTCCAGCGGTACCGTGGAATCTTCCTTTGATAAAGAAAAGGAATTATGGCACCTGAAAGTGAATGGTTTGATCGCTAATATGGTGGAAAGATCTGTTACCTATTATAAAGTCCGATCGGATCTTTATATCAGGTAGGATACCCAGACATTTGATGATGGTCAGTGCCCTTGTAAATGCACTATATTAAGCCTGACATGAACAGGAATTCGCAGTTGAACACGCGCTTCCCACCTCTTGTGTAATAACTTTTGACGGCAGGAATCGGTACTTTTATTTTACCATATGGAGCGCAGGTCCTTATTGCTAAAATATAAACTGCATCATCTGCTTTTCTGGATGATGGTGTTTGCCTTATGGTATTATTTACGATACCAGGACTATCCCACACGGGAAATCGCTCTGGAGATCACGTTACTGAAAGTGGCTGACCTGGCGCTGATGGTATATTTAACAAATTACCTGCTGGTTCCCGGCTTGCTTTATAAAAAGAACTATCTGTCATTTATTGCTGCTTTTAGCGTCATGATATTCGCCAGTGGTTTTGTCAAAGTAGGAGTGATGGCTGCCATTATGCATCAACCCGGTTGGTTTGGATTACCGGGTAATTTAAAAACCAGGTTATACGAAAACGTCATTTCTGATTTTTTCCTTGTGACCACAGGCGCTGCTTTCAAGTTGATCTTTGACTATTTAAGAATGCAGCAACGCCTCACCGAGATCGCCAAAGAGAAAGCGGAAACCGAGTTGAATTTCCTGAAATCACAGATCAACCCCCATTTCTTATTCAATTCCCTGAATGCGGTCTATTTTCTTATTCATAAAGATAATCACGGTGCCCGGGAAGCCTTGCATACATTTTCTGAAATGCTCCGTTACCAGTTATATGAAATGAACGGGGACAAGATACCCATCGAAAAGGAAATAAATTACCTGAAAGACTATGTGGACCTCCAGCAACTGAGGAAAGATGAAAAATATTCTGTGGAGTTTAATTGTGCGGCGGCCGTGAACGGGTTTACTATCGAGCCCCTCCTGCTGGTACCTTTTGTGGAAAATGCCTTCAAACATATTTCGCATTATAATGACAGGACCAATTTTATTAAAGTGGATATGGGGAGGGAAAACGGAACTTTTACTTTTTTGGTTGCTAATTCAAAAGAGGACCAGCCCCTTAATGGAACCGCTGCCGGCATTGGTATGCAGAATGTCAAAAGAAGACTTGAATTACTCTATCCCGGTAAATATGAATTGCATATTGAAGATTCAAAAACCGATTTTGTTATACAATTAAAACTCCGGGTATGATGAATATTAATTGTGTGATCATTGATGATGAGCCCCTGGCCAGGAAAGGCCTGAAGGAATATATTGCCGATGTGGATTTCCTCACCCTGGTGGGAGAATTTGATAATGCGCTGCGGGTGACCGACATGCTGCATCGGGGAGAAGTACAGCTTCTTTTCCTTGATATACAAATGCCAAAGATCACCGGGCTTGAGTTTATTAAGACATTACAAAATGCGCCGCCTGTTATTTTTACAACGGCCTTTTCCCAATATGCACTCGATGGGTTTGAAGTAAATGCACTTGACTACCTTGTAAAACCGGTTTCATTCGAACGCTTTCTGAAATCCGCACTCAAGGCAAAAGAATATTACGAAGTCAGGGATACAAACACAAAAGAAGCCGGCCCTGCTGAATATTTTTTTATCAAAGCGGATAACAAACTGGTAAAGATCCTGTTTAGTGATGTGTTGTACGCGGAGGCCTTGCAGAATTACGTCACGATTCATACTCCGGCCAGAAAATATATGACCTACCTTACTTTTAAATCTGTAGAGGAATACCTGCCTGCCGATAAGTTTCTAAAAGTGCATAAGTCATACATAGTGGCCGCATCAAAAATTGACAGCATCGAAGGCAATGATATTCGCATCGGCCAGCAACATATTCCTATCAGCCGGAATCATAAAGAGGAAGTGATGGTAAAGCTGTTAAAGGGGAAGTTTCTTAAAAGATGATTTAGTAGATAAAAGTTAAAAGTGAATAGATAATAGTGTCTTTAACTGAAAGTTCCTTACAGATTTGATAAAGTATCAAAGCTGTAAGATCTTTTCGAATTTGAGAACTATTATCATTTATCTATTATCTTTTATCTAGTATCTTTTACCTATTAATTCAGTATATTTATAGGAATGTGATCTCTATGAAATGGCTGTTGACTATAGGTATTCTCCTTTCCCTTCACCCGGGTTTTTCTCAACAGGCAGCACCCGCAATCCTGGCCAGCCAGATTACCTCTTCCTGCCGGACAGACCTGGAAAAAGTAAGAGCGATCTTTAACTGGATCACGGAAAATATTTCCTATAATACAGGACCACGTAATAAAACAGGCGCTACAAACCCCGCGTATGGAGACAATACCCCGGATGCCAGAGAAGATGAGGGTCCATTGAAATCACTGAATGAAAGAGTAGCTGAAAACGTTTTGAGAAAAAGGGTGGCCATGTGCGATGGTTATGCCCGGCTTTTTACTGTGCTATGTGATCATGCGGGGATCCGCTCTGAAATTATTACAGGATATGCGACCAATAATATCAATAAACCGGTTTCAAAGTTTGGGGTGAACCATTATTGGAACGCTGTCTTTTGCGATAATGCATGGCATTTGCTGGATGTGACCTGGGCCAGCGGCTATGTAACCAGGGAAACCAATGAATTTGTACGTGAATATGACACCCGTTATTTCCTGGCGCGTCCGGAAGAGTTTATCAGGGATCATTTTCCTGATGATTGTCGTTGGACCTTACTTCCCGAGACCACGATGCCAAAAGAATTCCGCAATTCACCCTTCCGGCAAAAATCGTTTTGTAAATACAGGATCACTTCATTTTATCCCAAAGGGGGTATCATAGAAGTATCTCCCGGCGATACCATTCATTTCGAAATTGAAACGGCTGATGTGGGTCATGATCTGCAGGTCAGTCCCGACCTGTTGATCGATTCCGCGATATTTTCCTGGTCCCCCGCCTCCGTTTTTCTTAAACCCTCCAGGCCGGAAACCTCTTTGACAGGTGGCGGCAAGATCAGCTATGATTACCCGGTTACTTCCCCAGATAAAGAATGGCTTTACCTTATGTATAATGATGATCTTATTTTAAGGTATAAGATCAGGATGAAGAAGGAGGTCGCAAAGAATTGAGAGCACTGATTAAATCACGGATTACGCGGATGAGATGCTGCATTATTTTCGTCATTCATATGGGATTTCACGGATTGCTCTCATGTATCCGTGCCAATCCTAAAATCTGTGAACCAAGGGATCTCCCTCAAATCCGTGAAATCCGTGATCTGTGATCTATTTAAGCGTTTCCTCCAGCCATTTATAAAATTCATGCTGCCAGACCAATGCATTCTGCGCGTTGAGTACCCAGTGATTCTCATCCGGCAAATACAGGAACTTACTTTTAATGCCTCTTAGCTGTGCTGCCTGGAATGCCTGCTGGCCCTGCTCCATCGGCACCCTGTAATCCCTGCCTCCCTGCACGACCATAATTGGCGTGTTCCATTTATCGACATAATTAATGGGATTGAATTGGGTATATGATCTTTGTGCCGCCATGTTTTTCTTATCCCAATAAGGACCGCCCCAATCCCAGTTCACAAACCACATTTCTTCTGTAGTGCCATACATACTCCTCATATCGAAGATGCCATCATGGGCAATAAAAGTCTTAAAACGGTTATGATGTATTCCAGCCAGCATGTATACCGAATAACCGCCATAACTGGCGCCCACGCATCCCAGCCTTTTCGTATCCACGAATTTTTCTTTACTCAATGCATCGATCGCGGACAGGTAATCCTTCATCGCCTGGCCGCCGTGATCTTTACTGATCTCTTCATTCCATTTGGTGCCAAAACCAGGCATGCCTCGGCGACAGGGAGCCACCACGATATAACCCTGCGAGGCCATCAACTGGAAATTCCAGCGGAAGGAATAGAATTGAGTCAGTGAAGATTGCGGACCGCCCTGGCAGTATAATAAGGCTGGGTATTTTTTACCGGCATCAAACCCGGGCGGGTAGATCACCCATACCAACATTTCCTTGTTGTCAGTTGTTTTTACAAAACGTCTTTCTGTTTTGCACATGCCGATAGAGGCATAAGCAATATCATTTACATGCGTTAATTGTTTCATTTCACCGGATGCAATATCAACTGAATACAATTCAGCAGCATGATTCATATCCGTTCTTGAAACGATCAGGGTATTGCCGGATTGACCGATGATTCCCGTAATATCAAAATCACCTTTGGTGATTTGCCTGATAGAAGGTGAAGTCTCCGCAATATGCCTTAACGCATTAATAGGCGGAGTGGCGGTCCAGCTTTCAGCGGTATTGCTGCTGATTTCAAACAATTGCAACGTTCCATTCACCGCTGCCCAGAAAAAGATTTTCTTTCCATCAACACTCCACCTGAATCCTTCCACATGAATATCATCTCTCAGGGCAGTAAGATTTTTCTGGATAAAGTTATTCGATATGATAATGTCCTGTTTATCTGCTTCGTAGCCATCCCTTCTCATACTCAACCAGGCCAATACCCCATTTGAATTGTAGGAAGGAGCCTGATCATACCCTATTCTTCCTGCAGTTAAATTTTTTGTAACACCTGTGGCAAGATCATATTCGTACAGATCGGTATTGGTGCTGATAGCATAATCTTTCCCATATTTTTCCTTCGTCACATAGATCACGGCCTTACCATCCGGTCTCCAGATATAGTCCTCATCACCGCCAAATGGTTTTTGAGGACAATCAAAAGGTTCGCCGGGCATAATATCCTTTTCAGCGCCGGGATTGCCCATGGGTGTTACAAACACATGATCAAACTTTCCATCTTCCCAGGTATCCCAGTGCCGGTACATCAGGTTATCCATGATATAGACATTTGATTTACTTAATTCCGGGTAATAATCACGGCCCGTTATCTTTTTAACTTTCACTTCCTGGTTGCTAATCTTGTATTTGCCATCAGGAGAAATATTTTTATCGGTCAGCAAACTATCCGGGTTGTCAATGATCACAGGGGAACCGCCGGCAACCGGCAACATATAAGTTCGGTGGCTGCTTTTATTAGTGTTCACATCTGGAGTAGCGACGGAATAAACAATGTATTTACCATCCTTCGAAATGCCGAGGCCGATCACTCTCCCTAATTGCCACAGCAATTCGGGCGTCAGCAGGTTTTGCGCCTTGCAGGCGCCGGCCACCAGGAGTATGACAGCGGTAATTAATTGTTTTCGCATAACTTGTTTTTTGTAAAGGTGAATTTAAGATTATTATCAGGGAGTAATTGTATTTGGAATTGGGAATTAGGGATTTGGAATTAGGATTAGTTCAATTACTTCTTTGGTTTCCCGAACTGGCATAATTCCAAATCCCTAATTCCCAATTCCCTCATTATGTTGCATGAATGTTAATTCCCGAACCCTGTCATTTGTGTGACACATGGCTGGGCTCAAGTTTGCATATTTTTGTTTTTTATCCAAACCCCGGGGGCTATTATTTCGTTTATAGGTTATTAAAATCAATTTTATGCGGAGTATTTATTATTCGATCATCCTTTTTACTGCCGTATTTAACGCCAGTTGCGGTATGGCACAACCAGGGAAAGACAATAAATATCCTGATCCACAAATCGCCGACAGCAAAACAGTTTTCCCGATGAAGCTGACCGATGCAGAATGGAAAGCCAGGCTGACCGCGGATCAGTATTATATCCTGAGGCAGGAGGGTACCGAGAGGGCAAGTACGGGAATTTATGACCATTTTTATGAGAAAGGGACCTATTATTCAGCAGCATCTCTGCAGCCCTTGTTCAGTTCGGAGACAAAATTCAATTCAGGCACCGGATGGCCAAGCTTTTATGCGCCCATTAGCCCGGATGCGGTAAGATTGGTAAAGGATGAAAGTTATGGTGAGGTCCGTTGGGCCGTGGTAGATAGTAAAAGCGGCTCCCATCTTGGACATGTGTTTGATGATGGGCCGGCGCCAACAGGCAAACGATATTGCATGAATTCAGCAGCCCTGATCTTTGTCCCCAAAGGGGGTAAACCACCCACCAGTTCAAAACCTCAATAATCAATTCTAAAAAATTGATCGATATGAAATCCTTATTTACGACTATCATGGCGGTAACCTTGTTTACTTCCTGTGTGCAGACCCAGGGACAAAAAGTGAACATTCCGTTAGGCATAAAGGGAAAAGGAACTGCCAATGAAGCTGTGGCCACATTTTCCGAAGGCTGTTTCTGGCATGCCGAGATCGTTTTTCAAAGCCTGGTAGGTGTCCGGGATGCTGTATCTGGTTACGCAGGTGGGACAACTACCGATCCGGATTATGAGAAAGTGAGTTCCGGGCAGACGGGTCATGCGGAAACCGTACAGGTTTATTATGATCCTTCTAAAATTTCTTATGAAACATTGGTAAAAGCGTTATTTGCCAGTATGGACCCTACGGAATTAAACCGCCAGGGCAATGATGCCGGAACGCAGTACCGGTCCATTGCCTTTTACAAGACAGAGAAAGAAAAACAGATCATTGAAGCGGAGATCAGGCGCATCACGGATGCTAAGATCTATTCAAAAAAGATCGTGACAGAGGTCATTCCTTTTACTAAGTTTTATCCGGCGGAAGATTATCACCAGGAATATATTTATTACCATCCCGAAAATTCCTATGTTCAGAATGTGTCTATTCCTGATTTCCTGGCATTCAAAAGAGAGTTCAAAGGAAATTTTAAATAAATAACAACCCGCTTAGCTTCCCCGTTGAGAACCGGTATTGGCCTGCTTGCTTACAAAACCCCCTGAGGCGGCCTTGCCGGGTTTTTGAATGAATTTAGAACCAGCCGCATTGGCGGGGTTATTTTTCTTATTCCCTTTCTTTTTATTCTTATTGTTTTGTTGATTCAGCAAGGACATAGTGGTAAATGTTTTTATTTCACAAAGATAATCAATTGGTCGAACAGTCTGTTTAGGGAGATAAAAACTAATAGTTAATAGTGAATAGTGAATAGTGCCTTCAGTAGAAAATGCATTACAGTATTGAGAAAGCTTCAAAGCTGTACTATCTTTTCGAATTTGAGAAACTATTATCTTTTATATAACTCGAAATAATCGATTGGTTTTCCAGGGCCAACCATCGAAGATATTTAGCTGGTGATAAAAGCCCAATCCTCGTAATCTATTAGTTTTATCTGCTACCTTCTTTCTTC
>JADGPW010000292.1 GCA_017882265.1 Chitinophagaceae bacterium
GCTTTTGCAGAACGCCTGAAGGGATATGGGATAACGGTAAACTCCTGTCATCCGGGTGATGTCAACTCCAAAGTCAGCAATTGCCTCGGATACGGGGGTCATGAGACCCCGGACGAAGGTGCAACCACTCCTGTGTGGCTGGCAACCGATCCTGCCGTGGGAAAGATCACCGGTAAATACTTTGCAAATAAAAGCGAAGCATACTGCCAGTTCTCCAAGGATGTCAAGGGAATAAATAACCTATTCTCTGTTTGTGAAAGGTATTGACCAGGAACAGGACTGAAAAACAGCTCTTTATTTTATTCCGTTAAAACTGCTGTACCGTAACAAATAACTTCCGTTACCCCGCTCATGATCTCGGTCGTATCATACCTGACCCCGATGACTGCATTTCCACCCACCTTTTCGGCATGGGCGATCATGATCTCAAAAGACTCTTTCCTTGTTTTCTCGCAAAGCTCGGTATAAAGAGTGATATTACCCCCGGCAAGGGTCTGAAAAGCCGCACCGATATTTCCAAAGATCGATCTCGACCTGACAGTAACACCCCTGACGACGCCAAGGTTTTTAATGATCTTGTACCCTGAAATATCAAATGCTGTTGATGTCATTCGTAAATCCATAGTTACTTTTGTTAAATATTGATATTACAAAGATAAGGCAGGAATTCCATATTTTTTTATGTGCACCGGATGCCGGGTGATAAAATCGTCTTGAATTTTATTTATCTTGCAAGGCCAAATACGGGTGCTCTTTAATAAGGATTAAATAATGAATAACTAACTGACCCATAACCCATGAATAATGAACATACATTCAGAAAGAGCCTGAATCTGTTCGATTCAACCGCGATCGTTGCAGGTTCTATGATCGGTTCCGGGATTTTTATCGTCAGCGCAGATATTGCACGCACGGTAGGTTCCCCCGGCTGGCTGATGATAGTCTGGATCATCACGGGCTTCCTAACCTTGTTTGCTGCACTCAGTTATGGCGAGCTGGCAGCCATGTTCCCAAAGGCCGGAGGACAATATGTTTACCTTTATGAATCGTATAACCCTTTGACCGGTTTTCTTTACGGGTGGACCCTTTTTCTTGTCATCCAGACAGGAACGATAGCTGCAGTAGGAATGGCTTTCGCCAAATTCTTAGGAGTACTGCTGCCAGGTATATCCGAATCGGTGGTCTGGTTTAATCCCGGGTTTGTCAAATTCGGGCCTGTCCAGATCGTTGCCATCGCCTCCATCGTTTTCCTCACCTGGGTGAATACCCGTGGGATACAGGAGGGTAAACATATTCAAAACGCTTTTACATCAGGTAAAGCAGTTTTATTGTTCCTTTTCATTCTCATCGGGTTGATATTTGCCACAAATTCCGGCGCTATCCAGGCGAATCTCAAAATATTCTGGGACCCGGTACAGCATCTGAAGGACAAGCCGGAGATACCTCTTGCCGGATTTGCTATCATTGCTGCCCTGGGAATGGCCAGCGTGGGGTCACTTTTTTCTTCCGACGCATGGAACAATATTACTTTTACAGCCGGGGAAGTGATCAATCCAAGAAAAAACATCCCAATGAGTCTCTTCCTCGGTACGTTCATCGTGACCATTCTCTATCTCCTTGCGAATGTGGTTTATATTACCGTTCTGCCTTTACGGGGCATCCCGGATGGTGCCACGGTTGTCGAGAGGGGAATACAGTTTGCCACAAATGACCGCCTGGGAACAGCAGCAATAACAGGTGTGTTTGGGCATTATGCTGTCATCATCATGGCTATTTTCATCGTGATCTCTACATTCGGATGTAATAACGGCTTGATCCTCGCAGGTGCACGGGTCTATTATGCTATGGCCAGGGATGGCATCTTTTTCAAAAAAGTCGGAAAGCTCAATGATAAAGCCGTTCCCGCTACGGGGCTTGTCATTCAGGGAATTTGGGCAAGCCTTTTATGCCTGTCAGGAACCTATAACCAGCTGCTGGATTATGTAGTATTTGCGGTGCTCATTTTCTATGTCCTGACAATCTACGGTATATTTCTTTTAAGAAGACGACATCCTGAATATGAAAGACCTTACAAAGCTTTCGGTTATCCGGTGATTCCCGTGATCTATATCCTGCTTGCAACGCTGATCATGATCATCCTGCTGATCTATAAGCCGGATTATACCTGGCCGGGATTGATCATTGTTATTCTCGGGATCCCGGTTTACTTTTTATGGAAGAAAAGAAAACACCCGCTTCAATAATATTTTCTGTGAATAAAAACATTATCAGATCCGCACTTTTTATTTCATTTTTAGTACTGCTGCATATTTATTCCTTAGCGCAATGCTTTACTGCAAATAATGTATTCGGTGACGGGGAAAATATCACCTACGAAGTATCCTATAACTGGGGCCCTATCTGGGTGGAAGCAGGCTTGGTGACATTCGCGGTAAACAAGGAAAAATACCTTGGAAAAGATGCATGGCACCTGAAAAGCACAGGTAAAACTTATGTTACCTATGATTATTTCTTTAAGGTAAGGGATTACTATGATTCATGGATCGATCCCCAGACCTTTCATTCCATTGAATTCAGGCGATATATCCACGAAGGAAATTATACTTTGCTGAATACGATCACGTTTGATCCTAACCGGCAGATTGCCATATCGCATACAAAGAGCAATAATAACGCCTTAAGACAGGATACGATCCGGCTTTCAAAATGCATTTTCGATATGCTTTCTTCAGTTTATTTTACACGGACCCTCAATCTCTCAGATCTCAAACCGGAAGCCAGGATACCGGTAAGTATCATCATCGATGATAGTGTCTATAAGATCGTAGTCCGGTCGCTTGGAAAAGAAGTCATTGAAAACAGGGACGGACAACGCTATAAATGCATTAAATTTACAGCCAAAATGGTCCAGGGAACTATTTTCCGTGGAAATGAGGATGCGTTGATCTGGGTTACAGACGATGAAAATAAGATCCCGGTTTACATTGAGGCAAAAATTATTGTCGGAAGCGTGAAAGCTTATCTCATTGAAGCTAAAGGCCTTAAAAATCCGATGAAAGCATTAATTAAATAAAACATAAGCTCGCTCCAAAGTATCCTTCAAATAATCACTCAATAATAAAAATCTATGAAAAAGCCAATTCTGTTTGTTTTAATACTGGGAATAGCCGGCTTTTATGCCTGTTGCCCCAAAGAAAAGAAAGAAGCTAAAAGCGAAGCCCCCCTCATCAGGAAAAAAGAAATGAAACTGAATAGCAACCTGATGACTCCCGAGGTTTTATGGTCATTCGGAAGAGTAAGTGAACCAGTTATTTCTCCGGATAAATCTACCATATTGTATGGCATCACCTATTATGATATCCCTCAGAACAAGGGCAACCGTGAATTGTATACGATCGGGGTCGACGGGAAGAATCTTAAGCAGATCACGAAAACACCGTTTGGTGAATACGCCGCAATATGGCGACCGGATGGGAAAAAGATCGGATTCTTATCTCCTGAAAGTGGCTCCATGCAACTTTGGGAAATGAATCCCGATGGCGCCGACAGGAAACAGATCAGTAATACAAAAGATGAAATTGGCGGGTTCAAATATTCTCCTGACCAGAAAAAGATCTTCTATACAATGGAGGTAGCTGTTGATAAAACCGTCAAAGACATTTATGCTGACCTTCCACTTTCTTCCGGCAGGATCATAACTGACCTTATGTATCGTCATTGGGATTCGTGGGTTGACACCTATAGCCATATTTTTATCGCAGATTACGATGGGATGAAACTGACAAATGATATTGATATTATGAAGGGAGAACCTTACGAATCGCCCATGAAGCCTTTTGGTGGTCTGGAACAGATCAATTGGCGCCCCGATAGTAAAGTTATTGCTTATACCTGCAGGAAAAAGCAGGGAAAAGCCTATTCCCTTTCAACCAATTCCGACATATACCTTTACCACCTGGAGACAAAACAAACCACCAATATTACTATGGGTATGATGGGTTATGATGTAGGTCCTGTTTATTCGCCTGACGGAATGAAAATCGCCTGGCAAAGCATGGAAAAAGACGGGTACGAATCTGATAAAAACAGACTGTTTGTTATGGATCTCGGAACAAATGTTAAAACTGACTATACAAAGAATTTCGACCAGTATGCTGAGAATCTTACCTGGAGCGAGGATGGAAAATCAATTTTCTTCACCAGCGACTGGCATGCAACGGAAGAGATCTACCGCCTTGACCTTGCCGATGGTAAAATAACAAAACTGACTGAAGGCGTCCATAATTATACCGGTGTGTTTCCTGCGGGGAAGAAACTTATTGCCTCCCGGATGTCCATGTCAATGCCGGTCGAACTTTATGCCATTGATCCGCAAACCGGCAAGGATACCCAGGTGACATTCACCAATAAAGATCTCCTGGATCAACTGGCCATGGGATCTATTGAGCAGAGATGGATCAAGACTACCGATAACAAAGAGATGCTGACATGGATCATTTATCCTCCCCATTTTGATAAAAGCAAGAAATACCCTACCCTTCTTTATTGTGAAGGCGGGCCTCAGAGTACTGTCAGTCAATTCTGGTCTTTCAGGTGGAATTTCC
>JADGPW010000293.1 GCA_017882265.1 Chitinophagaceae bacterium
CCATTGCAGATCATCCCGGTGAGATACGGTTTGGTTGGCAAAACAATACCGGGCTGGGAATTGCAAAAGATACTGACAGGGCCGTGTTAGTAGCTTATTGCAGGGATCTTAATCAGACAGTGTATACCAGGGAAGGATCGCTACGCAACGCGGAAACAGGGATACTTTCGGTTCCGGGTTTCAGTGGAAAGCAAGTGCATACGTGGGTGGCATTCATTTCGGGGAATGGTAAAGAAGTGGCGAACAGTATTTATGCGGGCGAATTGATGATTCCCTGATGGAGTTGCCGGGAAGACGGGAAGGCGGTAAGAAATTGGTAATTGAAAATGAAGTCTTCCCGTTTTCCCGCCCTTCCCGGCAATTAAATAATTGCAACTTTGAGACAGCCCCATTATTTAAAAAATTTGTAGCCGCTATTCCTGCTAATTTACAATTTGCTTTGTAACCGGGTCCATCTCCCGCCATTATATACGTCCCGGTATCCTTTTGAACGGAGTATAGCCTGCGCAGAAGCGCTCCTGATCCCTGAGGCGCAACAAAGGATGATGGGTTTGCTTTTGTCTTTCAATGTATTAAGATTATTGTCAAGTTGGTCCACCGGAATATTAAGCGAGCCGTTGATATGACCGCTATCAAATTCCCCTTTACTTCGTACATCCACGATAATTGCCCCTTCATTTACTAAATGAGCGTAGTCAGTTTTAGGCCCTATTCCAAATAAGGTCTTTAGTGTGTTTAACATGTTAATCCGTTTTGGTCAAAACATTCTGTAATACTGTCGTCCTTTCAGGGTTTGGTCATGTGGTAATAATAAGGAGATTGAATTCCTGGCTTATTTGGCCGCAATAATATTTTCTTCAAGTTTGTTATTAAACTCCTGGATCCCGTTATAGTTAACATCCCAGGTTACCGGTAATGCCTTTCTCAACATATGGCTGACACCGCAATATTTTTCCTGTGATACGGTCACCGCATCGAGGGCGGCTTCTTTGCAGGATTCATCGCCCTTAAAATTATAGCTGACATGCATCGCTACATATTCGATGGGCGGTTGCTTACTTAATTCCCCGGTTACATGTATTGTCAGATCGGTCACTTCTTTTTTTGCTTTACGAAGGATAGCGACGATGTCCATGCCTGTACAGCCGGAAAGGGCAGTCAGTACAAAGGGTTTGGGAATGGGGCCGTTGTCTTCGCCACCCACTCTTTCAGGTGCATCCATGATAATGGTATGACCATTTACCAAAGAATTGAATTGCATTTTACCCATCCATTGGGTTTGAATTTCATGTTGTGCCATGGTTAATTATATTTTTTTTTGCGGGTATTTATCCCAAAAAGTATATAAAGCGGGCAAAGACCGATAAATCCGGTCAGTACAAGGATGATTGCCAATATCAGCAGCGCAATGCCCAGTACACCCGTAACCAGGTGAGAAAAATACAGAACCGCGATAATGGCCGCAATAACCAGCCTGCTGATCCTATCGGTTGCACCCATGTTAAATTTCATAATCGTTTATTTAATAATCAATTGCCAAACAGACTGCAGCATAACAAAAGTATCCGTTCAAATACCCGGATTTTATTCCTAACCGATAAAATTAAAGGGTGTATCATACATACCGGGTGATGAATATCACGGGAGGTAATGATGAAAATCAGGTAAGAGAAGTTAGTTCCGCAAAAATGAATGGCGCTGCCAGGATGATCAGGTCCCGGATCGGGAAAACCTCTTCCATTCTTATCTATTGAGTTTTGTACGGCGGGTGAACCGTCGGGCAGGCTTGTTCAGCAGTTCTGTGTACTAAAGCCCAGCCAAATACTGCCGTTTAATATATTCCGCCACACTTACCAGTTTCCCTGTCTTTTCAAAAATGGCTAATTGCCGGTCGGCGCCGGTTCCGTTCTCAAGCATTTTATGAGTATAAGCAATGCGGTGGCGGCTGCCCAGGTGATCAAGTACCGGATCGAGAAAATCAAGCAGTTCATAGATCAGGGCGCGGGTATTCACTTCTTCTTCTTTGCCAAAATCGATCAGGTGACCGTCCACACCATAGCGGCTGGCCCTCCACTTATTTTCATTTAATAAGGCCCTTGAATATTGAATGTAGTTGAGGTTCTTGGAACGGAGCATGTAGATACGGGCGCAAATGGCCTGGAACAAGGCGGCAATGGTGATCGTTTCATCTACCGTCATGGGTACATCACAAATGCGGAACTCTACCGTATTGAAGAAGGGATGCACCCGGAGATCCCACCATATTTTCTTGGCATTGTCAATACAATTGGTCTTGATCAGCAATTTCACATAATTATCATAGGCTTCGATGCTGTCAAAACTATCGGGTATGCCTGTACGGGGAAACTTATCAAAGACCTTCGTGCGGAAAGATTTATAACCGGTCTTCCGGCCTTCCCAGAAAGGAGAATTGGTACTGAGTGCAAACACATGGGGTAAAAAATAACGCGTGGAATTGGCGATATGATTGGCCATTTCCCTGGTTTCCATTCCCACATGCACATGTAACCCAAAGATCAGGTTGCTCCTGGCCGCTTCCTGCAATTCATTGACGATATCGTTGTAACGGGCATGATCAGTGATCAATTGGCTTTCCCAGTGACTGAACGGATGCGTCCCGGACGCTCCCATGGCAAAGCCCAGGCTATCCGCGATTGCGGAAATGGTTTTTCGTAACACGGACACATCGGTATAAGCCTCATCAATATCGGCGCAAATATCTGTACCAACTTCCACTACTGCCTGGTGCATCTCGGCTTTTACTTTGTCTTTCAGCACTTTTTGCCCTTCCTGCACGATCTTCTGTTCATGACTTTTTAATTCATTTGTCACGGGATCAAGCACCATGTATTCTTCTTCCACACCTAGAGTAAAGCTTTTGTAGTTGAGGTTCATACAAATTAATTGGTAAAAATATCAGCAATATTAATCTTTAATCCAGGTATTGTCTGACTCTGTATCATGTCATCACCTGCAAACATTTATAACCCGGAAAACTTTCCTTGTTCATTCAGGATAAAAACGACAATATTTTCTTCTACCGGGTTCACAATCCAATACTCTTTTACCCCCGTTACTTCATAGAGTTCATGTTTCAACTTTATCTCTTTTTTTGAATTTCCCGGGGAAAGTATCTCGATGACAAGATCGGGTGCTCCACAACATCCCCGGCTGTCCAATATTGCAGGATCGCAGATGACACATATATCGGGCTGCAGTACAGTTGTCACCTCTTCATCATTTTTCCTGTTTCTTACAGGAAGCCTTACATCAAAAGGCGCTGAAAAAACCTGACATGGTTTTTGTTTTAAAAGCATGGCCAGTGATACAAGGATATTCCTTGAAATTACCTGGTGCATGGTGTTAGGGAAAGAAAGTTTGAATATTTTTCCCCTAAATAATTCCAGCCTTTCTTCAAACTGCCACTTCAGGTAATCGGCATAGGTATACGTCAATGAAGGATCTGGTTCCTCCACTTTTGTATAGCTGTTATTGTCAATATTATGGATCGTCAGTTTACTCACACTAACGGGGTTTTATTACTGCTTCGCCTTACATATTCACCCCAGGTCAGGTTATCGCCTCCCTCCACATTACTCATGGCTTTTTCAATGGCATAATTGGCAGCCGTTTCCACCACCCACTCAAAATTTTCTTCTCCCACACTGGTTCTTTCGGCATCGGGAGCGGGGTTACAGAAATCGATCGCATAGGGGACACCGTCCCGGATCGCTAATTCCACCGTGTTGAAATCATAACCGAGGTATTCATTGATACGCAGCACAATATCTGTCATCTGTTTTAATCGTTCAGGAGAAGGACTGAAATCCGCCACATAACGAAGATGATGCGGGTTCCTGGGTTCATAGGACATGATGCGGACATATTTACCACCAATGCAATAACAGCGGTAGTATTCGGTGAATACGATCTCTTCCTGAAGCAGCATGACCAGTTGGCCTGTTTCGGCGTGTTTGGTAAAAAAATCTTCGGCGCTGATCAGTTTGTAAACATTTTTCCAGCCACCGCCGGCAAAGGGTTTCATATAGGCCGGGAAGCCAGTATATTTAAAAATAGCATCCCAATCCAGTGGAAACTCAAGGTTGGCGAATGAATCGTTGGAAGTATCATCGGGCAGATCCCTGGATGGAATGATGGCTGTCTTCGGAACAGGAACATCCAGTTTTGTCATCAGGCAGTTGTTGAAATATTTATCGTCGGCGCTCCACCAGAACGGATTATTGATAACGGCAGTACCCGTAACGGCGGCATTCTTTAACCAGGTACGGTAAAAAGGCACGTCCTGCGAAATGCGGTCAATGATCACGGCATAACCTGGGGATTCTCCCTGCATGGATTTTGAAATATGCACAGGTTCGGCCATAATACCGGGCACCCCTTTATTATTTACTCTTGCCACAAATGCATCAGGAAAAGAACGTTCCTTACCATACAGAATTCCGATTTTCTTCATAAACAGATTTTTGTTGATTGATGTAATGATAAACCGGCGTATGACCGGATGTTTGTGTGATGAGGACTTTCGTCAAATTTATTTTTTAGCTATCAAAGTAACAAAATTAACTACCAGCCTTACTAATGGTCAGACGGAGACCGTCAGACCATTGGTAAAAATCCTTATTTTTGAAACCATGCGACTGGTAAACTTATCCGGTATTCTGGTTGAAAACACATCTATTGAATCTCAATTTCTTCAACGGGAAGTAGAAATTGGAATTTACTATCCCCGTAATATTGGCAGTCTTTCTCAAATCAGCCTGTTGCTTATCAATGACGGTCAGAACATGCAGGAAATGGGCCTGGACTCAATTCTTGCCCAATTATATGCTACCCAGAGCATTAAACCCCTGCTTTGTGTAGGCATACAAGCCGGGGCGGACCGAAAAATGGAATATGGGGTGGCTGGCCAACCGGATTATAAAGGACGTGGCGCTAAAGCCGGTAATTATACCCGGTTCATATTTGAAGAATTGCTTCCATTTTTACGCTCGGCCTTTCCGATTCCTTTCAGTGAAAAAGCTTTTTCCGGGTTTTCACTGGGCGGTTTAAGTGCCATGGATATTGCCTGGAACCACCCGGGTGAATTCAGTATAGTGGGTGTATTTTCCGGGTCGCTTTGGTGGAGGAGTATCGACCAGACAGAAGAATCGTATGATGATTTCAAACACCGGATCATACATGAGCAGGTAAAAAATGGACAATATATCCCCGGGATGGGATTCTTTTTTCAATGTGGGAATAAGGATGAAACAAAGGACCGTAATCATAACGGTATTATTGATTCCATTGATGATACACTGGACCTTATAAAAGAACTGGAGGCCAAAGGGTACAAAGTAGGAAAAGATATTTATTACCTGGAATTAAAAGATGGAAGGCATGATATTGCCACCTGGGGAAGGGCCATGCCGGTGTTTTTGAAATGGGGCTGGGGTAGTAAATGAGCATTGAAAATTGAGAATTTCAAGAATAAATGTTCTCCGAAGGAGTCCTTTGGACAATATTCAATTCTCAATGTTCAAGTCCATCCTGCACATAAAAAAAGAGCGTCCCTATCGGGACACTCTTTTTTTATTTTATATAGACTCTTTAGGTTTAATTGAACAAATACCTTACTCCAAACTGTATTGCGTAAGTGGAAGCTCTGCCGACAAAATCCCTGAATGTTCTGGTGATCTCATTACCTCTGTCGGTAGCCAGTTTGAACGTAGGTACTACTGCTCCCCCCGGAACTAAGCTGGTTGCATTTTGAGGCACCAGGATGGAGGTTGCATTTGTTGAATATACCTTGCCCCATGAACGGTTTATCAGGTTACCGGCATTGAATATATCAATGGTAAACTGGAAGGTATTCCGGTTTTTCATGATATTGGTAAACAGGTCCTGCATTAGCCTTACATCTATCTGATTACGCCAGGGTGCTTTCGCACCATTACGTTCAGCATACTGACCCCGGTGGGCTTTCAGGTATTTATCCTGCAGAATATAAGCCTCAAACAGGTCTCTTTGGTTTTGCTGGCTGTAGGAAATACCGTTGGCGGTATTGGCTACGAATTGCATTTGTTGCACTTCTGTTGCTGTGGGAATATAGATCAGGTCATTTCCACTGAACCCGTCCCGGTTAAAATCGGCGCCATACACATAAGAAAACCTGTAATCAATAGCTCCTGTGTATATGAGTGAAGCAGTGGTAGCGAGATGCTTTATATATTCCCTGCGGTAAGAGACCGCACCGGTCACCCTGTCAGGAGACACGTAATTCGTATACCCTAATTTAGGTGTATTGGGTCCATTCACATTTTGTATGCTTTGCCAGGAAGAAAGGGGTTGATCGCCGGCGCCATCAAACAGGTTGGCCGCCTGCGATTTTGTATACGAGATAGCTGCAAATAATCCTTTCGTAAACTGTTTTTCAATTTTTGCGGTTAAAGAGAAATAATAGCCCTGGGTAGCGTTACCTATCGATATCACGTTAAAAGCGCTGGTGCCGGCTGAGCTGACCAGTCCTGCAGCAGTTAAGGGATTAATGAACTTTGCATTATTCGGGTTGGGATATATCATCCTGTTATCCGTATAACCGGCAACACTTAGTGGCTGGGGGGCTACTAAATTGATGTTCCTGAAATAGGTGGAATTGAAATCCCTGTTATAAATAGCTTCTACCGTAATAACCAAGCCGGCAGGAAGTTTAGTATCAAATGCAATACTTGATTTAAAGCTTTGAGGATCTTTATATTTCGGATCCACGATCTCGATGGTACTCGGAATAACCGTACCCGCCGCAGGAATAGTAGAAGGATAATAAGCAGCGGGATTGGGGTTGAAGGGACCGGGAATAGTAGAAGGTGAATTAAAACTTTGTGTAACCTGTAAAAGACCAGCATCGCCTGATTGGCTTACGATCCAAACAAAAGGAACCCTTCCTGTAAAAATACCTGCACCTCCACGGATCTGGAATGAATGATTGCCATAAAGATCCCAGTTAAACCCAACTCTGGGAGACCACGTGACCTTATTTCCCGGCAATGCACCTGTATTAACTTTTTGTCCATCCGCAAACGTAAGCGCCAAAATAAGCGGGTGTGTTTTTATTTCAGGAACACTGGGATAACCTGCTTGTTCAAGCCTTAAACCAACCGTTAACCTGAAATCCTTGTTAACCGAAATTTCATCCTGGGCATAAGCAGATATAGTCCTGGCTTTGAAACTGGGAAATGCCTGTGCGAAACCGGGTGATAAAGAATAAGTGTATGCAAAAGCAATTGGCTTTTGGGCCGTTACAAAATCATTCCAGGTATTGAATTCATAATAACTGGTAGCAAAACGTTGAAACCCGTTCACGGTTGTACTAAAATCAAGCTGGGCGCCGGCTGTCCAGTTATGCTTATTTACTTTCCAGCTAAAATTGTCTAGGAAGGAGTATGATTTTACTTTGCGAAGGTTGCCAAAAGTAAATGGTTCATAGCCAAACGATGTGTATACTGCCGGGGCTGAAACACCTCCTCCTGAGCTTAAAATATCCACAAATGGAAATGTCTGGCTATCAGATCCACGTGATTCGTTTTGATAAGTATAACTGCCACGCAGGGTATTGGAAACCCTTCCAAGATTAGAATTTAACTCAGTCGCAAAAGAATAAAAATTTAAACCCTGGAAATAGTTTGAGTTCTTGAACCACAGGGCTGTCACGTCCTGGCGACCCGCACCGGAAGGTACGGAAGTACCGGTACCCGAGAATGAAGTACTCGGGGGAGAAGGTGATCCCCCTTCTACCTGGCTATAGCGCACATTAAAGTGGTTTTTGGAATTAATATTCCAGTCTATACGAGCCATCGCCTTTTTTGTCGTTTTAGCATTTACATAGTTGTCAAATGGACCTGTTTCGTAACCATATTCTGTCATCAGGTATTGACGCATATAATTCAATGAATCCGCTGTGGGACGCGCGATCTGGGGACTGCTTCCATAAGGAGCCCCAGCAGTGGATGCAAATCTTGTTTGAATTGTTACCGGAGTACTTTCTGTTTCATAGTTCAAAAAGAAAAACAATTTGTTCTTGATAATGGGACCACCCAGCCTTAGACCCTTCTGTTTAAATGTTTCAGGAGGACGTATAAAGGTTACCTGGTCTACTTTGTTTCCATAATCCTTTTCATTTCTGTAATATTCATAAACAGAACCTGAAAATTTATTGGTGCCCGCCCGCGTTACAGCATTTATACCGGCGCCGATAAAACCCGATTGACGCACATCAAAAGGAGTAATATTTACTGAAACTTCTTCAATGGCATCAATAGAAATCGGTGAACCGCCGGCAGGCAGGTTACCTGCTCCGGTTGTGATCCCGAAATTGTTATTGAAATCTGATCCATCAACCGTAAAGTTGTTTTGCCTGTAATTACCACCTCCGATCGAAACTCCATTAGACTGTGGAGTAGCCCGGGTATAATCATTTATATTACGGCTGATACTGGGAAGTTGTTCGATAGCCCGTATACCGATATTGGTGACGGAGCCGGTTCTGCTGGAGTTCATAAGAGGATTCCGGCGGCCCGTGGATACGACCACATTTTCCAGTGTGCCCACTGTTTTATTCAGGGTACTGTTGACGATAAAAGTTTCAGAAAGTTTTAAATAAACTTCATCCACTTTCTCCATATCATACCCTACATAACTGATCTGGATCAGGTAGGGTCCGCCTGGCCTCATATTGATAATTGAGTATTCACCTCCACTGCGTGAAACGGTAGCATATTTCGTACCGGAAGGTGTGTGGGTTGCAACGATCGTTGCCCCGATAAGCGGTTCATTATTTGCATTTTTTACTGCGCCTGTAATACTTGAAGTAGTTACCTGGGCAAATAAAAGTGGACTTGCCGTAAAGGCTAACGCAAACAAAAAGAGTATTCTCTTAAGCATAAAGATTGGTTTTCGGTTGCAAAGAAAGGGAATATTTCCTAATTAAAAATAAGCAAATATTAACAAATTGAGATTGAAAAGTAATGCATTATAATGACATCTTTCTCATTCATTTCGCTGCCCCTGAATACATGAACTTTAATGCCTGCTTTTGGTTTTAAAGTTTTCATTAATGGTCAAATCAGGATACAGGGTGATTACCAATGCCATCTCCCCCTACAGTCACGAAATCAGTAATTTTGTAATAAAAGGGACCTATGTTCGATTCAATTGAGACCGCCATACAGGATATTAAACGTGGAAAATTGGTATTGGTTGCCGATGATGAAGATCGCGAAAATGAAGGCGATTTTGTAACGGCTGCTGCCAATACAACGCCGGAAGTGATCAACTTTATGAGTAAATACGGTAGGGGGCTTATCTGCGTGGCCCTGCCTGAAGAACGTTGCAATGAACTTGGGCTGGACCTGATGGTCAATAATAATACCGCTTTGCATGAAACGGCTTTTACGGTTTCAGTCGATCTGCTCGGGCATGGATGTACTACCGGCATTTCTGCCCATGACAGGGCCAAAACAATAAAAGCGCTGATTGATCCTTTTACAAGGCCTGCCGACCTGGGGCGCCCGGGGCATATTTTTCCACTCAGGGCAAAAAATGGAGGCGTTCTCAAACGGGCTGGTCATACAGAAGCTGCTGTTGACCTGGCCAGGCTGGCAGGATTTGAGCCTGCAGGGGTATTGGTGGAAATCATGAATGAGGATGGAGGTATGGCCCGATTGCCCCAACTGGTCGAAGTGGCAAAAAAATTTGATTTCAGGATCATTTCCATCAAGGACCTGATCGAATACAGGATCAAGGAAGATTCGTTGATTGAAGAAATTGTGCGTGTTGATATGCCAACACGTTACGGGGATTTTCAATTGATCGCCTTTAAAGAAAAGAATTCTTCAAACGAACACCTGGCCTTATTAAAAGGGGATCTGAAAAAAGATGAACCGGTTTTGGTGAGGGTTCACTCTTCCTGCTTTACCGGTGATATATTAGGTTCCCTGCGATGTGATTGTGGCGATCAATTACACAAAGCCATGCAAATGGTGGAAACGGAAGGCAAAGGTGCAATATTATATATGAACCAGGAGGGCAGGGGAATCGGGTTATTGAATAAATTAAAAGCTTATCGCCTTCAGGAAGGGGGAATGGATACGGTGGAAGCCAATCTTCATCTTGGTTTCCAGACAGATCAACGGGAATACGGGGTTGGCGCCCAGATGCTTCGACACCTGGGGATTACTAAACTGCGCTTAATGACCAATAACCCTAAAAAAAGAGTGGGATTGATCGGCTATGGCCTGGAAATCGTAGAGAATATTCCAATAGAAATTCATTCCAATCCACACAATGAAAAATACCTGGCCGTAAAAAGGGATAAATTAGGACACGAGATCGAGTAGAATGTCGAACAGATGAACAAGGAATTCAGAACAGATGAAGTACTTCGCGTACACAGAAGAAATTTCTTAATATAGGAACTGCTCACCTTCGACATTCTGAATTCCTTGTTCATCTGTTCGACATTCATTCCTGTTTAATCGGTTCTTCTTTTTTTTCTACTGTTTTCGCCGGTGGTACAGATTCCTGTTTTTGTTTGGGTGCCACGACAGGTTTTAATTTCTTTTTCCCAAAGAAATCGCCCAGTTTATCAAAGTCTTTTCTGTAAGTGAGATTAGATCCATATCTCTTTGCTTTTCCAGGTCCGCTGCTCGCAGTAGAAAGAAGGTAATCGGCATTCTCCCTGTAAAAAAATGCTACACGTATACTTCCGCTGGGATTGAGCAGCCATTCCAGGGTTACATCCGGTAAAAGTTGAAGGCTTTGCTGGATACTTGATCCTTGTGATCCTTGCAACGGTGCATCCAGGCCCACTCCAGTTGAAATAATAAAACGATTATTAAAGAAAGAGCGACCGACAGAAAAATTCACATTGCTTCCCAGGCTAAAGTTGCTCCCGACCACATTCCTGTTATAAATGGCGGTATTGAGGTTGATATTATATTTATTATTTTTCAGGAGATTACCCAATATTTTATTAAGCTGGTCGCTGATCACGTTCAGGAAAATACCGGAAATGGTGCTGATGCCCAGGCCGCTTCCTGAAACATCGCCTCCCAGTTCGCTGGGGGCAAAACTGTTGAAGACGATCAGGTAGGTGACCTGCCTGTTTATTTCATTTGGGTTTTTCAGCATTTGCTGAATGATTAACTGGAGTTCCGGATCGGTTACAGCTACGCTGGTGTTTGGAAAATCAAGTGAAAATTGAATAGTAGGTTTGAAAAGTTTGTCCCTCAGGGAAGCGATCACATAAACATCTCCCCGGGCATTAGAAGCTCCTGACGTTAATTGCTTCAGCTTGGCAATTTCAGAAAAACTTACCCTTTCCGCTTTATATACCGCGTCGAAGTGGATATTGGCGTCATAAGGATCTCCGTTCCATTCAATATAATTCTCAACCCCTTTTTTCAATTCGAATGGTTTTTTAAAAAAGGATTGGAACGTAAACAGGTAATTTCCCTCTTCAATATCAAAGCGACCCCGGAGGGCCAGTGGCTCTGAAGTGCCCGAGTAAATATTCAATGTTCCTGAACCTTTTCCTTTTATTTCATCTCCGGTAAGTTCATCCAGTACTACCCTGACGGTTACCATCGGATTTGCCGTTACATCCACATCATAAATAATATTGGTTTTATTCTCCTCCACAGCGCTATCCGTCATGACCCGGCCATATTTTCTTTCCAAAAGGAAATCAGCAATGCCCGATTCACGACTCGTGGAAGAAGGTATTGTGATTGAACTGGTTTCCCGGGTAGAGGCAATGGCATCTATCTTCATGTACATATTTGCCTGGGGCCCTATCAATGACATGGAACCGGTTCCTTTTACCTTTCCATAAAATTGGTTATTGTCCTTATAGGTTGTATTCAGCAGTAACACAGGCCGGTTATTTCCTTCGTTTGTTGTTTTAGGTTTCCGGGTAGAAATAGTAAGATCATAAAACATGTTCCTGAACGATTCATGTTGGATGCCACCCGTCAGGTAGATGGGATTTCCTGTTACGGTATCGGTTAACACAATACCG
>JADGPW010000038.1 GCA_017882265.1 Chitinophagaceae bacterium
GGATGTGGAAACTTCCATCCATTGGCATGGTATCATTTTACCTAATCAATACGATGGTGTTCCTTACCTGACCACACAACCGATCAAAGCGGGTCAAACTCATTTATTCAGATTTCCCATTGTACAGAATGGCACTTATTGGTATCATTCCCATACCAGGTTACAGGAACAGGCCGGTATGTATGGCGCCTTAATCTTTTATAAGAGACTGGCTCCCTCTCCTTT
Source organism: Chitinophagaceae bacterium (assembly GCA_017882265.1). Classification (GTDB taxonomy): domain Bacteria; phylum Bacteroidota; class Bacteroidia; order Chitinophagales; family Chitinophagaceae; genus JADGPW01. The sequence continues at coordinate 226 of JADGPW010000038.1, forward strand.
GGAGAGAGCCCGTCCCGATCTTTCGGGAGGGGGGGGTGAGGCCGAATACACCATGGTCTTAAGTGATTGGTCAGATTTGAAACCCATGGAAATAGACCGCAGTTTGCACAACGCGACAGATTGGTTTGCTATCCGCAAAGGAAGCACCCAGAACTATGCGCAGGCCATTAAGGAAGGTCATTTTAAAACAAAACTGACGAATGAATGGAAGCGGATGATGGCAATGGATGTAAGCGATGTGTATTACGATCAATTTTTAATTAATGGCCGGCCTGTAAATGAACAACCACAATTTAAAGCAGGTGATAAAATAAAACTTCGGGTGGTAAACGGGAGCTCTTCTACTTATTTCTGGTTGAAATATGCCGGCGGAAAAATAACCGTGGTGGCCAACGATGGCGAAGATGTGGAACCCGTCGAAGTGGACAGGCTTATTATAGCCGTATCCGAAACCTACGATCTGATTGTGACCATCCCTGACAATATGAGTTATGAGTTTTTGGCTACTCCCGAGGACCGCAGCAAATCGGCTTCGCTATGGTTAGGCAGTGGAATGAAAATGCCAGCCATAAAATTGCCCCGGCTAAAATACTTTGCGGGTATGAAGATGATGAACGACATGATGGACATGAAAGGGAACATGCAACCCATGGGGATGGAAATGAGCAACCAGACCATGGATATGAATACTGTGATGTACCCGGAAATAACCGGCGCTGAAAACCCAAAAGACACGATGAAGTCAAATAAGATGCCGGGGATGAAAATGGCCCCTGCCTCTTCATCGAAGTCATCCGCTGAAGAAGATATTGTAACCTTGAATTATGGAATGCTTCGTTCAACGGTAAAAACAACTTTACCCGATTGGCCCACCCGTACGCTTCAATTTGATTTAACCGGGAATATGAACAGGTATGTCTGGAGCCTCAATAACAAAACCGTATCTGAAACAGACAAGATACTGATCAGGAAAGGCGAGAATATCCGGATCGTATTGTACAACAATACCATGATGAGACACCCCATGCATCTGCACGGCCATTTCTTCAGGGTGTTGAACGGCCAGGGTGAATATGCTCCTTTAAAAAATGTATTGGACATTATGCCCATGGAAACTGATACCATTGAATTTGCAGCCACCGGAAGCGGCGATTGGTTCTTTCATTGTCATATACTATACCATATGATGAGCGGAATGGGAAGGATATTCAGTTATGCCGACTCTCCCGCAAACCCCGAAGTACCCGATCCCAACTATGCTTTGCATAAACTTTTTCATGATGACAGGATGCCCCATTTTATGGCCAGAGTGGGTATTGAATATAATGGAAGCGACGGCGAAGCTATGTTTGCCAATACCCGTTACAAGCTAAGTACCATGTGGCATTTAGGCTATCATGATATGCACGGCTATGAAAGCGAAACCATGTTTGGCCGTTACCTGGGGAGAATGCAATGGTGGTATCCTTATTTCGGGTTCGACTATCATTATAAAGTAGAAGGAGGGCCCAAAAACATGTTTGGAAGCGATAAGAAAAACTGGTTTGGCCAGCTGAGTAATAAAAACCACCGTAAAACAATAGTGACCGGCATGGCGTATACATTGCCCCTGCTGTTTATCGCTGATGCAAGGATAGATGGCAATGGTAAAATCCGTTTCCAGCTAAGCCGGGAAGATATTCCTATAAGCAGCCGTTTACGTTTTAATATGATGATAAATACTGATAAAGAATATATGGCAGGGTTCAGGTATGTGGTATCAAAATATTTTTCTTTATCTACGCATTATGACAGTGATATGGGCCTGGGAGCTGGGTTTGTAATTACATATTAATTACTGATGAGCAAGACAGCGAAAGGGTACCCATTTCTTTTACAATTTGTTTCGCAAACTGCTCCATCCTCCTCCATTATACACTTCTGAATACCCGTGTGATTTAAGCAAATTTTTAGCGGAAGCGCTCCTCATTCCGGAAGCACAACACGTAATAATGGGCTTGCCTTTATCTTTCAACTTGTTGAGATTCCGGATTAGCTGGTCTACCGGGATATTGACTGAATTTCTTATATGCCCGGTTTGAAACTCTTCTTTACTGCGAACATCAAGAATAATGGCGCCTGCCTCTACTAATTGTGCGTAATCAGTTTTGGAACCCATTCCGAATAAACTCTTTATTGTATTTATCATTTCTATTTTGTTTTAGTTTTTTTAAACATACTAAATAATAGTCCCCCCATTACAGCACCGTAAAGTGATAATCTAACAGGGTTCGACGTGATCGGACAAGTACCGGATAAACAGCCAATCTGTTGCCAGTATAAATAGCCGGCAATGGTTCCGATCAATACTCCTGAAATGATTATAATATGTCTTTTTATAAACAACACCTGTATGTGAAATTTCAGAAACTACTTTTTTTTAGAATACTGTTATTGAAGATTTGTGCCCCGTTATAGTTGACCTCCCAGGTTACCGGTAATGCCTTTCTCAGCATGTGACTAACTCCGCAATATTTTTCCTGCGACACTGTAACAGCAGCCATGGCAGCCTCTTTGCATGATTCGTCGCCCGTAAAATCGTAAACGACGTGCATGGCTACATACTCGATGGGCTGTTGTTTGCTTAACTCTCCTGTTACTTTAATATTCAATTCTTTCACCTCTTTTTGCGATTTTCGAAGAATGGCCACAATATCCATTCCTGTACAACCTGAAAGAGCAGTAAGTATAAATGGCTTGGGAATAGGTCCGCTATCTTCGCCTCCTACTTTTTCGGGTGCATCCATAATAATGATATGCCCGTTTACCAAAGAGTTAAATTGCATTTTACCCATCCACTGCGTTTCAATTTCATGTTGTGCCATAATTAGTTATTTTTTTTGCAAGTAGTGATTCCAAAAGGGATATAAAGCGGGCAAACTCTAATAAAACTGGTTAGCACAAATATGGCTCCAAGAATTAGTAGCACGATGCCTGTCGTACCTGTAATCGTGTGAGTAAAATATAAGACTCCGATGATGATCCCAAGTACTAACCTGATGATGCTGTCAGCAAAACTCATGTTTTTTTTCATTGAATTTATTTTTATATATATTAAATATTTTGAGATATTATTAATATTGTCACCGGCAGTACAGCCCTAAACACAGCCTTTTGATCTTGTATCTTATTTACAAAATTACAGCGCCAAGAAACTATCGTTAGTGATGAATGTTACAGAAGGGAAATTTTATTTCTGGAAAGGGAGATCAATTTTGAGTTTTCCATTTGCTTTAATACCCTGCTTACGCCTTCACGGGTAGTTCCAAGTTCATCGGCCAGTTGCTGATGTGTAACAGATATTTCTTTAGATTGAAACAAAGATGATTTTTGATTCAGCAACTGAAGCAACCGGACATCTAACTTTTGAAATGCAACCGCATTAACTACTTCCAGAAGTTCTTCAAATCGCTTTTGATAAAGATTGAAAATAAAATCCGTCCATTCCGGAAATTTCTTTATCCATTCACTTGCTTTATTAACAGGGATTAAAAGTAATTCGGCATCATCTTCGACAATCGCTTTAATCTTGCTGGTATCGTTGTGAATACCCGCCAGAAAAGACATGATACAACTTTCGCCAGGCTTAATGTAATACAACAGGATCTCCTGTCCATTTTCATCTGTTTGCATTACTTTAATACTCCCGGAAAGTACAATGGGTATTGATTTGATGTAAGCGTTAATATTTAAAATAACAGTATCCGCCGGGAATGATTTGA
>JADGPW010000039.1 GCA_017882265.1 Chitinophagaceae bacterium
AAGATTTTGACGGGCTTTTTCATAGACCTCCGGGCTGTGTATGTCCGTATCAGCGGGGAGGCCGATCTCTGATTTGGTGACATTCAGGAATGAATAAGGATTATTTTTTGCCAATTCTTTCGCCTCCATGCTGTTCAAAACATCATAGGGCTTAGAAGCCACCCGCTGTGCAAACTCCGGCTGGGGTCGTAACGAATTAAAAGGTTTTATCTGTGCCATTGTCTGTCTATTGCCTGTTGTCAATTGTTTTATCCATGCCGTTGAGCAAATTCCTTCATCAGGTCCGTTAAGGCTTTCACACTTTCCAATGGCAATGCATTGTACATAGAAACCCTGAAGCCACCTACACTGCGATGACCTTTTACGCCAATCATACTCTGTAACCGGCAGATCTCCAGAAATTCCTTTTCCAGGCCGGCATCCTGCATCACGAATACCCCATTCATCTTGCTTCGATCTTCTTTGGCCACAGGACCTTTAAATACAGGCAAAGCATCCAGGGTATCGTAAAATAGTTTTGCTTTCTGGTTATTGATCTTTTCAATGGCGGCTACCCCACCTTGCTGTTTTAACCAGCGCAGGGTCAGCATCGCTACATATACGGCAAATACCGGCGGCGTGTTCAGCATGCTGCCTTCTTTAATATGATTACGGTAATCAAGAATAGTAGGGATCGTCCTCTTAACTTTCCCCAGGATATTTTTGTTTACCACGACCAGGTTTACGCCGGCGGCGCCCATATTCTTTTGCGCACCTGCATATATAATATCAAATTTATTAAAATCGATTACCCGGCTGAGAATATCACTGCTCATATCTGCCACGATCGGTATACCGCAATCATAGGGGAGGGTATGCCATTGTGTACCGGCAATCGTTTCATTGGTGGTGATATGGAGATAGGCGGCAGTCGGCGTAACCAATAGATCCTTCGGAATAGTAGTATAGTTATTTTCCCGGGAGGAGCCGGCTATTTCCACATGGCCAAATAATTTTGCTTCTTTGATCGCCTTCACCGCCCAGGTGCCTGAATCAGTATAAGCGGCTATTTCATTTTCGTTGAGCAGATTCATCGGGACCTGCATAAACTGTGTAGTGGCACCCCCATGAAGGAACAGTACCTCATGTTCTTCATCCAGCTGCATCAGTTCTTTGACAAGATGCCTGGCTTCATTCATTACTTCCTGGAACAAGGGAGTGCGATGCCCGATCTCTAACAGCGACAAGCCGGAATTATTGAAATCAAGTACGGCACGACTGGCTTCTTCTAAAACTTCACCAGGAAGAATAGAAGGGCCGGCATTAAAATTATGGATACCCTCTAACCCCCTGAAGGGGGAATTAGCAACCTTCATCAAAACAAAATATTTTCGTAAATGTAAGAAATAAACAAAGGATGATTGTCGAACAGATGAAGAAGGAATGTCGAATATCGAAGGAAGGTACAGTCATAATGACTGACCGTACTTCATCTGTTCTGCTTTCCTTGTTCATCTGTTCGACAATCTACTCCCTTCATTCATGCTCTCTTCCATTAACTGGCGAATTCTTCCAGGCATTATTAAGGATTTCAAATTCTCTCAAGTCTTCCTCTGAGAATTCTTTATTGGTCAGCTTTGTCAGATCAGGCTGACCCGCGTTTACCCAAGCGGTGAACCAGAATGAGGCTACGGCATATATAGATAGCCGCATTCTTTTTTCAATCATTCCTTTCAGCAGTTTATCGTAGGCAATAGAAAATGCCGAAGAGTATTGACGGATGATGATACCATTACGTTCTTCAAAGGAAAATTTCTGATCGGCTGGAAAATGGCGTGTCAACTCTTTTTCAACCCTCAGCACCGTATCTGCCTCGGCAGCACTTTCCAGTACTCTTTTCCAGATAAAATCGGAGGGGTTCTTAATATATTCCGCTTTCCCAAGGAAAAAATCCCACCCCCCGGTCAATGGATCTTTTTCGGCCAGCAGCTCGGGTATACGACTTTCCCAAAAGCCATGAATACCTTTCTGACCGGTGTATTGCCCGTCATGATTGCTATTGGTATGAAGCGGCACATGTGCATCGGCTATATAATGGCCGATCTCGGCCGAGTATTTTAAAATTTTTACCTGGTCTTTTTCTTTGAATGCATTGGTCAAACGGTATAACATTGTTTGCAACCACCAGGGTACGATACCATACAATAGCAAGCTATCTTCCGAATATTTTGCCACTGCATCATTCCATTTCCGGGGCAGGGAAGTATAAGGATAGTTTCCATAATGATCGATATCGATATAATGCCGGGCTCCCTCGTGTGGAACCACATATCTTCTTTTATCAGGGTCAACGGCATGCTCTGTCAAAAAATCGATATTCGGTTTGTACAACACCATCATTTCCGGTGGTAAAAGAAAAACCGCATAGTAATTGATTCTTTTGTGCGCATAAAAACCCCAGCAATAGCAATGGGAAACCATCAATAATTGAAAGGAAATGATGAATAGTTTTCTCATTTGCAACGGTTGTTGCCCGACAAGATAAACTGTTCCCTTTTTTCAGGATTGTGGTAATGCAGCTGTTTTTTCCATTTTTTTCTCCTCTTCCAGGTCAACCACACCGCCCGTGACCGCGTATTTCATCGCTTCACCGGCGCTGATTTTGTCGATCTTCCGCACTTTCTCCCGTGGTAAAATGAACAACTGCCCTGCCCAGTGGTAAGATTGTGGAACATACACAGACACCATATTGACACCCAGGTCAAATTTATGCAGTTCTTCATCTGTTAAAAAACCAACGATCCATACATCATCGGCAAACGCATTGGCCAGTACGGCCTGGTTAAACCTGCGTTTATCACCTGCAAAAGCTTCAAAGAAATCCTTGGTAGAAGTATAAATGAATTTGATCACGGGGGTTCTTTCCATCCACTGGTCAAAAAAATGAATAAAGCTGCCCATCAGGAAATTTGAACTGATCCATCCTACCAGGATAACAAAGAGGATGATCACCACAAAGCCCAGACCCGGGATCTTTTTCAGGTTGCCTTTATCATCGGTATGTATCCAGGAAGGAAATACATTATGGATCAGGTTAGGTAAAAGATTATCCACGAAATTAAAGGAAGCAATGATGGCCCATACGGTAATGGCTATAGGGGCAATGATGATTAATCCCTGGATGAAATAACGTAATATCTTTTTGAACGTGCTTTTTCGATGTGGCACCGGAACCGGCTCCATGAGAGTGATTTAAAGCTAAGGTAGGGTAAAAAAAAGCCGCCGGGATGAGTTTAAAAAATATCATCCCGTATGTGCGGGAGTAAGGAGATACTTTGATAATCAAATCGCTGCAAACTTTTATCGTTGCTGTCTGTAAAAGTAAACGCGATAGCTATCGGGGAATAGTTTCCACGGGGAGGAAAACACTCTGTGAAAGCCAAAAAAAGAAAGATGGAAACTTTGGTTACATTGAAAGTTTCCATAGTTTTGCCTCCCGCAATTATGAATATGACCACCAAAGATAGGATTCAGCAAAAAGCGCATGAACTGTTCATGCAGTATGGCATCCGGTCCGTATCGATGGATGATATTGCCAATAGCCTGGGCATGTCTAAAAAAACTTTATACCAATATTTCGCGGACAAGGATGAACTGGTAGAGGCGGTGGTGGATGAGCATATCAACAAAATGCAAACCGATTGTGTGAGCTGCCGTAAAGATGCCAGTGATGCCGTGCACGAAATAATCCTCACCATGGAACAGATCATCGAGCAATTCAGTAATATGAATCCCATGGTGCTGAATGATCTCGCCAAGTTCCACTTTAAAGCGTACAGCAGGTTCAGGGAACATAAGGAGAAATTCCTCGCACAGGTGATCCGGGAAAATATTGAATGGGGCATCAAAGATGAACTCTACCGTCCCGGGATCAGTATCGAAGTCATGTGCAGGTTCAGGCTCGAATCCATGATGATACCATTTAATGTAGCGCTTTTCCCTCCGGGTAAATACAATCTCGCGGCGTTATCAGAAGAAATCATTCAGCATTTTGTATATGGCCTTGCCACCATCAAAGGGCATAAGCTCATCCAGAAATACAATCAGCAACGTAAAAAAAATTATTCGTATGATGAGAGGAAATAAAAGATGGCCGGGTCTACTGGCATTCATTATGCTTCCGGGGGTTGTTTTTACACAAGGATCTCCCCGTGATACGACCAGGATCACCCGGTATGAATTTTCCATTCAACAGACCATTGACTATGCAACAAAGAATAACGAGCAGGTAAAAAACGCTTTGTTGGATGTGCAGATACAGGAACAGGTTAACCGCGATTTTACTTCCGCCGCCTACCCGCAGATCAGTGGTTCAGGTTCCATGGTGTACAATGCAAAAATTCCGATTAGTCTCGTGCCTGCACAATTCTTAGGGGGTCCTTCAGGTACTTTTGTAAAACTCCCTTTTGGAACCAAATGGAATTCCACAGGAGGCCTTGAACTCAACCAGATCGTGTTTGACGGGCAGGTGTTTGTTGGCCTGCAGGCACGGGGAACCATATTGGAATTCCAGCAGAAAAATGTGGAAGTAACTACCGAGCTGATCAAGGCGAATATTTATAAGATCTATTACCAGTTGGTGGTCAGCAAGAAACAAATAGAATTGCTGGATGCCAATATTGCACGGTTTGAGAAATTGTTGCATGATACAAAAGAGATCTATAAAAACGGTTTCGCAGAACGGCTCGACATAGATAAAGTAAGTGTGGCACTGACCAACCTGAATACGGAAAAAATTAAAGCGATGAACCAGATCAGCAACGGTTACCTGGGACTGAAAATGCTGGTGGGAATGCCGGTACGGGATGAGCTGGTTTTAACAGATACATTGAGCGAACAACAAATAAAGGAAAGTACACTTGAGCCGGGAGGATTTCAATACAATAACAGGAAAGAATATCAATATGCCGAACTCGGAATAAAACTGAATGAGTATAATATCCGTCGTTACCAGTTGAGTAAGATACCCACGTTAACGCTTAATGCTTACTATAATAAAAATGCACAGCGTAATCAGTTCGATTTTTTCAGTGGAGAATGGTTCAGTGTTTCCGCCATCACGCTTCGTGTAAATATTCCCATTTTCAATGGTTTTGCCACCCGGGCCAAGATCCAGAAAGCCAGGCTGGAATTACAGAAAAGCATTAACCAGCGCGAAGCGCTGGAACGTTCAATTGATAATGATATTGAAGTGGCGAGAAATAATTTTCTTTCTGCGATCGCAGCGATGGATTTCCAGAAAAAGAATATGGATCTGGCGGAGAGTGTCTACCAGCAGACAAAAAAGAAATACGAGATGGGAACCGGGTCTCAGACGGAGATCAACACCGCGCAAACAGATCTGAAAACAGCTCAAACTAATTATATAACCACATTATATGATGCCATTATTGCCAAAGTGGATTTTATGAAGGCAATCGGCAAACTATAGCACAGATTAAAGGATTAAAAAATGATTTTACGGATTAAAACACTTAGTATGAAAAGAGTTTCAACGGTAGGTATAATTATTTTATTGGCGACGATATTTCTTACATCCTGTGGCGGTGGAGGCGGCGCCAAGGATAAAAAGTCTGATACAAATGATCTGAAAGTAAAGCTGGAGAAACTAAAGAAACAAAAGAATGATCTGGATGCAGATATCCGCAAGCTGGAAGATGAGATCGCTAAAGCGGATCCGAAAGCGGCGCAACAGGCATTAAAATTAGTATCTGTAGATACGATAAGAGTACAGGATTTCACTCATTATATTGAACTCCAGGGAAAGATCGATGCAGAAGGAATGGCCTATGTGGCGCCCACTGGCCAGGGGGGGCTTGTGAAAGCCATTTATGTAAAGGCCGGCGGTAAAGTAAGCAAGGGCCAACTGATCATGAAGCTGGATGATGCCATGGCCAGGCAAGCCGTGATCGCCGCACAACAACAGACCGGGGTATTGAAAGCGAGGCTGGCCCAGGCTGAAACGATCTATGAGCGTCACCAGAATCTCTGGAAACAAAATATCGGCTCTGAAATGAATGTTATAAATGCCAAAGCTGATGTAGACGCTTTACAAAGCCAGCTCAGGGCCGCCCAGGCACAGGTTAGTATGGCGCAGGAACAGGCCAATATGTCGAATGTATATGCCCAGATCGGTGGCACGATAGATCAGGTGAATGTAAAAGTGGGCGAATTCTTTTCTCCCATGAGTGCTTCAGATCCAAGAACGGGCATCCGTATTATCAGTAACGTTAATATGAAGATAGTAACGGAAGTGCCTGATAACTATGTGGCCAGGGTGAAAAAGGGAGATAGTGTCCAGGTGGTGGTTCCGGAGATCGGTAAACCTTATCCCTCCGTCATAAGCATGATAGGGGGCTCTATTAATCCAACGACAAGATCCTTTACCACGGAAGCAAAGCTTCCTTCCGATCCCTTGTTAAAACCCAACCAGACCGCTATTATGAAGATCCTGGATTATAAGGCAAAGGCGGCGGT
>JADGPW010000040.1 GCA_017882265.1 Chitinophagaceae bacterium
CTTTGATTTTACTGATCACCCGGTAGAGAATATACCGGCTAATACGTGTTGGATGATCTATGATGGTGTTGTTCGAATAAAAGTTAATGACAACTCATTTGAAAGCCTGGAAAAAACGCATAGCGTCTTTTTTGACAAAGTAAAAACAAGGCCGGATGGTTACATCCAGGGATATATAGTAATTGAGACTTTGCCCATTGTTAAAAAAGGAGGGTCCATTAATATTTTTGTCAGTAAAAAACCGCAGCCAACGGGGGTAATTAACAACAATGGCATCAAGCAATGAACCTACCTGTAAAATAGAGGTATTTCCTTCCGGGGCTAGTCCTAAATAGAAGCCAGTGAGCCGATAGCTTTGGCATAATTATGTTGGGAGCAACAAATCAAGGAGTGTCAGAAGCCTGCTATCCTGTATTTGTTCATGTCAGCATCCTGCCAGTAGCTTTTTTGCAATGAGCCCTATGACTGCCCAATAAGAAATAATAATAATAATAGCCGGAAAGGGCGGTAAGACGGTAAGACGGTAAGAGTTGATTTTTAATCTTTGATTTCCTTCTTCCTTACCGTCTTCACGCCCTTACCGGCAAATAATCGGCTTTTAAGAAAGCCTCGTTTTTAAGCTGAATTAGAATTTGACCACCAGGCCGATCCCCAACAGTTCCTTCAATTGCAGTGTGGGTCCACCCATTGTCCCATTACTTTTCACGGTTTTTATATTATCATCGTAGATCATATCTACGGAGAAGTTCATATTGATAACCTTCGAGACTTTAACAGCCAGTATATTTGTCCAATACAAAATAAGATTTTGCGGTTTGTGCAGGTAATTCGAGAACAGATCGGCCCGGGTAGTATAGGTGGTATTTGAATTGAATGACGTATTATACAAAATGGAAGCAAAGGCCCCTAATTGAAACTTCACTTTATTACCGGGTTCGACGCCAAAAGCTCCATTCAATGACAAAGTATCATTGTTTACAATAATAAATCTCACTGTCACAGGAGATAAAAAAATGGAGAAATGTTTATTGGGTTTATAATCCAGCCCCTCCGATAAAAGCAGATAGGCCGGGGCCATACAGGCTGAGGTAAGCACTTTGGCGCTCCCGGAAGGATAAGCAAAGCCCTTTGTAAACTGGGATCTGAAATTAAACAACGTACTCAGCCACCAGTTCTTCTTCAACTCATGCCCATAATTGGAAAGAAGATCAATCCGGTCATCCGCCTTTCGCCGACCGAGACTCGTCGTACTTACAAAGCCATAGGCCAGGTTAAGCGTATTATCCCAGGAATTCTTTCCTCTTTTATAAAATGCATACAGGTTAAGTAAGGTAGAAAGCGAAAGGGACGATTTATCACCTCCCGCGGACCAGTTGCTTAAAGCAGCCTGGTTGAAATTCAGGTTATACAACCCTCCTTTCTTCCATAGTTTTGGAATAGTATCCTTAGGGTCTTTGTTAATGGTCTTACCTGTCACTTCATTTTTGAGACCCTGCACTGTTTTATCCTGCGCCTTCATATCACCAACAATCGCTAATAATATAGCAAACAGGAGGCAAAGATTCTTCATACCGTCAGATTATTAGGTTCATATCAGCATCCTATGGGGTGTCTTCATAAGGACCTTTAAACCCTTAAATGCCGCTCATCAAATCAATGACAAATATAAAGAACAGGTCCGCCAAATAACAGCAGAAAAAAGGATCGTAGTAATGATTAACAATCTGACAAAGGAGCCAGGGGCTCCTTTAGTGGACTAGCCTGTTCTTTGGGAGAAAGATTAAAACGCGGGTTTTGTTTATGACCATGTTTGTATCCGGGCGGCCCAAAAATATATCGCATTTTTTCTTTGAAAGGTATTGGCTGTTTCGTATCCTTTATTATCTGTCCATATTCATTGAAAATAATGTCGAAATAATTTTTATATCCCACATCTTTTACCGTTCCGTAGACGACAGGTTCATTGGGATCCTCGGCCTGGAAAGTTCCGAACATTTTGTCCCAGATGATCAGGAACATACCATAATTTTTATCAAGGTACTTTTCATTTATTCCATGATGTACACGATGGTGAGAAGGCGTTGTAAAAAAATATTCCAGTATCCCCAGTTTATTTATTGTTTTGGTATGTACAAAAGTACCCCAGCCCTGAGCCAGGATATAGACCAAAACAATATCCAGGGGTCGGTAACCGATAATAGCCAGGGGAACAAAAAATAAGAATTTCTCGATAGGTTCGAATACAGCCGACCGGAGTCCAACGGAAAAATTGAATTCTTTTGAAGAATGGTGATGAATATGCCCTGCCCAAAGCACCCTGACACGATGATCCATACGATGCATGAACCAATAGGAAAGATCTTCCAATAGTACCAGGGATACCCAGTATAGGATCAGGTGGGCAGTAGCAGGGACAAGGTGCGGGCCATAGAAATAGAAAACCGTGAGCAACAACAATCCCAATCCACGACTAATGATGTCAATAAGTATATAACAACCTCCAAGGAATAGGTTGGCCTTTGTATCCCTGGCTGAATAATAGTGCTTGTCATACCTTACACTTATAAAGATCTCCAATAACACCAGGATCAGGGTTACCGGCATACTCAAAAACATAACTATTTCGTGTGTAAGAAACCCTATCATTGGATTATTTTGATAATAGCCTGAAAGTAAATTACATATTTTTTATCAATGTAATCTACAGCCGGTTACTGACCGACGATTTTCCGGGCTTTAAGATCTTTGATCTTATATCACTTCAAAAGCGGTCTTGTTAAAGTTTTATAAACCTGGATCATGACCGTGATCAATAAAATGATCCCGATCAACCAGCTGATCAGATTTTGATTAGCATTCATTTTCTTCACCAAATAATCTCCGCCATAAACAAATACGGCAAATCCCTCCATTGTGCCCAACCCGATGCCGGCTACATACCAGTTGTAATCAGGTGGGCGGGGTAATAATATATTCCTGCTCATTAATACCGTGCTCCAGCCAAACCAAAAAGTAAAGTGCAAAGGATTGGTCGCGCTTAATAGCACCCCCAGCCAAAAAGGATATTGTGTGGAAACCGGTAATATGGACCCTATCCCTGTCTTATTAATAGCGGCTTTAAAACAGGCGAACGATAAAATCAATAAAAAAAGTATAGTCAGCCATTCAAAGAATTTGAAGATCTTTTGGTGACGATATATCCAGCCCATACCGATAAGTCCAAACCGGACAAAAAAGATCTCTACCACCATCGAACCAAGGGAATAGACCATGGCAGCCCGGATCCCGTCCTTTACCGTAATATTCATGGCGGTCACATTCAGGGTGGCAAGAGGAAGCGATCCGAGGAAGCTGATCAGCATTCCCCAAAAGAATATCTTTACCAGGTGGGTCATAAACGTTAAATTATAGAAATTCTATTAGCGGATGTGATTTAAAGCCTATCTTAAGTTACCATTTATTGACCCGGCCCTTTCCCCAATCAAAAGCTTCCATACAGGGCCAATATAAATACATTCGTGAATGATTTCCCATAAAGGTTCCATATTAGAAATTGCTATTTTCCTGGGCGTATTATTGATCTGCTGGAATATTGAGATCTTCACGGCCCGCCTGGTTGATCATCAAAAAAGAAACCATGCTTTTTTGAATGCTAAATTTATCCTTTCCAACCTGCCCCTCCAACTGGTTCTCGGGATCACTTTCATCAAAGTTATTGATTGGACAGGTCTGCATCATTTCGGCATTTTGTATCTCCTTTCTTATATGAAACATCCATTTGTAGTATTTATCACTTCTTTTGTGTTGCTTGATCTGGGCGAATATATTTACCATATCATCATGCACAAGGTAAAACGGTTATGGATGTTCCATGCTGTACATCACAGTGATAACCGCGTAGATGTGTCTACCACTTTACGGGAGCATCCGGGAGAAAACCTGGTCCGCAATTCCTTTACATTATTATGGGTTTTTCTGACCGGTACGGTATTCTGGGCCTTTTTTTTCCGCCAGTTAATTCAGACCATCTCTAATTTATTGGTCCACATGGATTACCGGCTTCCCCGGAAGATCGATGCTTTATTAGGTTTCCTGTTCATTACACCCAACCTCCACCAGGTACACCATCATTTCCAGCAACCGTATACGGATTGTAATTATGGTGATGTGCTTAGTATCTGGGACAGAATATTTGGGACCTTCCGCAGGCTGCCCCCTGAGCGTATCCGGTTTGGAGTGGATGCTTATATGAACAAGCAGGAAAATGACAAGTATTCTTCTTTATTAAAAATACCGTTCGGGAAATACAGATCTCCAAAAAAGGAAAAACCGGAGTAATTGTTCACCGTAACCTGCTTCTGTCATTTGCCCCATTCAGAATATTCTATGCGACGTAGTTTGTCATGTTAGGATCCTCCTATTGAATCATCTTCCCCCGAATGATCTCCATCAGTTCCGCCTTATAATTTTCCCCGATCGCTATTTCTGCCGTCACATTTTTTAACCTCACTAAATTTCCTTCGATGCCGGTGACGCGGGAAATGGGAATGATAAAAGATTTGTGCACGCGGATGAATTGCCTTTTGGGCAGGCGTTCTTCCAACTCTTTCATGCTGGTATACACCAATGTTTTTTGTCCGCCCCTGTGGATGGCCACATAATTTTTCATGCTTTCGATAAAATCAATATCCACGAGGTTGATCTTCAGGAGTTTTCCTTTGGATTCTGTTTTTACAAAAAGGTAGTCTTCCTCAGGGTTTTCCGGTTTGGTTTCATGGCCTGCATGGAGCTGTTGTACCGCTTTTTGAACGGCCGCCAGGAAACGGGGCAAGCGGATCGGTTTCATAAGATAGTCCACCACGTAGAGGTCATAGCCCTCCAGCGCAAATTCGCTGTAGGCTGTTGTCAATATCACTTTGCTTTTACCCTGTATGGTCTTGATAAAATCAATACCGGAGAGTTCGGGCATTTGTATGTCCAGAAATACCAGGTCGATCTTTTGCTGACTCAGTGCATGCAATGCCTCGATCGGGTTCGTAAAACAGGCCACGAGTTCCAGCTGTGGGGTTTTCTTCACATAGTGGACCAGGATGTCAATGGCATGCTGTTCATCATCCACAATGATACAGGTAGTCATAATTTGTTAATGGTTAATTCAGTGGTATAAAAATCGGGTTCATCTTTCACCGTATAACTGTAGTTATCATCATAAGCCAGATCCAGCCGTTTTTTGATATTGTCCAGGCCAATACCGGTCGAGAGTTGTTTCGGTCCTGATCTCTTTTTATTCCTGCAATAAAAATAAAGCCTGTTTTCTTTCACTTCCAGTTTAATGTCTATAGGGTATTCCTTGTTTTTCAGGTCACCATGCATAAATGCGTTCTCTACCAGGGTGATCAGCACAAAAGGAATGATCACCGCTTCATTCACATCACCACTCACTTCAAAATTCACCTTCAGTTGGTTGCTATAACGAAGCTGGCTGATCTTGATCACATTGTTTACATGCTCGATCTCATCTTTTAAAGGCGCTTTCCCATCCCGTTGATTGCCCTTGGTAAGCGCATACCGCATAATATCGCTGAGGGTGAGGATACCTTCTGATAATTCCTCGGAATAAGGGAGTGACTTAGCATACAAATAATTCAGGGTATTGTGCAGGAAATGCGGGTTGATCTGGGCTTTTAAAAAATTAAAATTGGCCTGGGAGATCTGCATTTCAAGCTGCAGTTTCTGCGCTTCAAGCACTCTTTTCTGTTTCAGTGATTCTCTTAATACAGTTACATAGGCGAAGAAATAACAAAAAAGAAGCAAGGGGATCATATTAACGACCGTTTTCCAAAACAACTGGAAGATGGAAACGTATACGTCATGAAGCGCATTGGGCAGGAAATAGAAAAGTAAAGCGTTGTAAATAAAAACGACCAATGTGATGGCGCCCGCAAGCTTAAGAAAAGACATGAATTTCTTATTGGCAGCGATCAGGCTATAATAATAATTCAGCGTAAAATAAAAGAGGGTGATGAAGTAGATAAAAGTAATAAAGGCCCTGAAATTTCCACCCGGCCTTGCTTTCGGTTTAGGGACCACCGGCATGATATCCTTATGCGTGGAAGGCGCATACACAAAATAATAAAAGATGCCCGCCAGGATGCCAAGACCAATGAAGGTCAGCACCACATGCCAGAAACGGTATCGTGTTTTAAATCTCATCCATAGTAATTACAACGTTACCGATCTTTTGACCCGTGGCCACGTAGGTAAAGGCTTCTCCTATCTTATCAAGGGGATACGTTCTGTCTATTACCGGCCGGAATCTTCCTTTTTCAACCAACTCTTTGATAAACACGAGGGTTCCATTATAACTTTTCAGCGCGGGGAATCCGACCCTTTTTCCGCCCAACAACCTGGTAATTGGGACGAGGAATATATTCTCCAACCCATTGGATGGAAAATAGATTCCTTTCTTTGTTAATAGTCTTTTGCATTTGGCAAAACTGCTTTTACCGATTGAATCAAAAACATAATCATATTGTTCATTGTCTTTTGTAAAATCATCTTTTTTATAATCAATTATTCTATCGGCGCCTAATGACCTTACTAATTCCCCGTGTTCACCAGCACAAACCGCCGTAACGGAAAGACCATAGTATTTCAGGATTTGCACATGCGATGAGCCAATCGCTCCCGTAGCACCATACACCAATGCTTTTTGCCCGGCTTTGGGATTCAATGCAATAAGACCGCTGGCAGCATAGAATGCCCCTTCCAGGCAGGCTGCTGCCTGTTCATAGCGCAGTTTTTCAGGAATTGTAACGATGCACTTTAGCGCTTTCGTCTCCGGCAATATAAAATATTGTGCATGCGCCCCGCACCCAAAACCACCGCCAAACCCCATTACCTTATCACCCTTCTTAAATGCACTAATCCCTGCTCCAACGGATTCAATTTGCCCGGCAAAGTCTGTTCCGATCACCGCCCGTTTTGGTTTGAATAAGCCTGTAAATAATCTCATCAAAAATGGCCTGCCCATCAGCACATGATAATCGCTCCTGTTTGCGGTGCTTGCATATACTCTAATCAGCACTTCATTTTCCCTTGGAGTTGGAATTTCTAATTCTTTTATGCTTAGAACTTCCGGCGGACCATATTTTGAACGAACGGCTGCTTTCATTTACTTGGTTTGTGTAGACCCGGTAATACCAAACAGGTCATATGGTTTTTTACTAAATTGATCATTAAACAGGAAGACAGCAAGGAATATAAATGCGATAAGTCCAAAAATGATAAGTAACTGAACCCCGGATGTTTTTTGAATGGGCTGTTTTGATTTTACATCACATACTTCGCCCGGGCAGTATTGCACTTTTTCTTTATTAAACAGTTTATACACTTTACATCCCAAACAAATGCCAAATGCCGATTCAAAGAACAGGAATACCAGGCAAATCAGGCAGCCAATACCCGTGATAGGGCTATAGGCATTTACAACCACCAGGAAAATGAACATGATAGCAGACAAAATTACACCTATTATCCAGGCAAACTTTTTTTGCTTAGCCCCTACATATTCGGGAACCTGGTTCCTGACGATCAAACGCCCGAGTATCAAGGTAGGGGAAAATTTAGGGTTAATAAAGACACGGATCATAAAATCGGTAAGGAAGATAGTTATTACATACTTTATTAATAAAAAATCTCCCTTTGCTATTATCATCACTAAAGAGATGGATGTAACTAAAAACATTATTCCTGCTGCAGCTCTTATTTCTCTTTCATTCAAAACAGGAATATCATATCCTTCTACATCTTCTCCGAATTTTATCACTTTTTTCATTTTATTGAATTATTAAGGTAATTGAAAAGAGCTTTTGTTACACTGGTTAAGGTCATTTTATTGCAACTAATGACTAACCCGGGCAGATAAAGCGCCGGGAACGGGTTGATCAATTTCCTATCACCCCACTGCTTTGCTGCACTCTCTTAGTCTCTTCCTCGGCACCGGACACGTGCTGCTTTGCCGGTTTCACTCCGTTATTCCCAAACCGGTAATTAATGCTAAGCTTGAACTGCCTGCTTTCCTGGCGGTAAGTGACATTCATTGTCTGGCCGGCGAAATCGGAGCTGGCCCTGAATTTGAGGCTATTGAATACATCACTCACGGAAGCTTTGATGGTCGTCTTTCCTTTCATAAGCTGCCTTGACAGACCCGCGTCAACACTGTAGATCGATTTCCCTTTGAAATTTCCCTGGTAAACGGTAGGTGCATTGTAGAAACCACTCAACTCCGCCGTCCAGGTCTTTGCAAACTTCAAACTATTTTGTACAAAAAGATTAAACCCAAAGGCAGCAAGATCTACTTTACGGCCGGCACCAAAATCAGCCTGGTACTTTGAATAGTTGGTGCTGATGTTGGTGAACAGGCTATACGACTTATACTGGAAAGGATAGCTCACTGTTAAACTGGCTATATCCTGGGTGGCCAGGTTTTTCTTGGAAACAAAGGCCTTTGATTTTTCCGTGGTGTCAATGATCGCCGTGAAAAGATCTTTCACATGGCTGTAATTTAACGCGATGTTCAGTTTGTAATTATAGGTATGCGTAATACCAAAACTATTGGTGTATTGGGGGCGGAGGTTGATATTTCCTTTCATGAACGTGTATTCATCCAGTTTGAATTCGAACGGATTCAGATCCTGGTAAGCCGGGCGGTCAATACGGCGGCTATAGGTCAGGCTCCATTGCTTCTTTGGATTTTTATTGAAGGTGATGGCTGCACTGGGGAAAAGATCTGTATAGGTTCTTTTAAAAGAAGAAAGACTGTCTGTATAAGCGGTTCCATTTAATTTTAAACCATCAGTAACACCTTCGGAAACGGTGTTCTCCACGCGAAGACCTGCCTGGAACATGAGCTTTTTATATTGACGGTTATAATTAAGATAGCCGGCATTGATGTTTTCTTTATAGACAAAATGATTGCTGCGGTCCTTATCGAGTTCTTCCGTGAAACCGTTCACATTGAAACGCTGAAAATCATTATCCGTTTTGACCCAGGCGGATTTTACACCTATTCCCAACTTTCCTTTCCCGAAATTCTGCTCATAATCAGCTTTGATAGAATGGATATTGATCTGCGCCGGGGAAAGCATGTGATAGATCACACTGTTTAGTTTCACTTGTCCCGAAGCATCGTAATAATAATTCGGCTGGTATTGGTCACTGTTGAGATCATAGCTGCCATGATCCGCATTGACGACAAGACTGGTCCCTTTAGGATCAATATAATTATAGTTGAGGTTGATATTAGCGTTATGTCTTTTCATATTGTTTTGGTTTTCTGCAACCAAAAGGCGATCAACTGTGTTGGTGGTTGTGTTGGAAATATAGGTTTGGGTATGACTGATCGATACCGGATCAGCCAAAATCCCGTTCACCATCACACCGACAGTATTTTTTTTATTGATAAAATAATCAGCCCCGATCTTGAAATTATGCGCCTTGCGCAGATCGAAGATGGTTCCTTGCTGGTTAAAAAAGCTGTCCAGTACCGTTCTTTTGATCGTTATGTTTTGTTCGTTGGGTGTATAATTGTAATTGTAATTGCTGAAGATGTTGATATTTTTGTTACGATAGTTCAGGGAAAAGCCGGAATTGTATTTAGCGTTTTTGCTGATATTCCAGCCGGCATTGACAGAACCATTGGTGCCCAATGATTTATTCTTTTTTAACCTGATATTGATGATCCCGGCATTACCTGCCGCATCATATTTGGCAGATGGGTTCGTGATTAGTTCGATCGCTTCGATCTGGGAAGATTGCAGGGTCTTGAGATAATTGGCGAGATCCTGTCCTGATAAGGGAGTTGATCTGCCATCAATATAGACCTGGACCCCGTTTTTTCCTGCCAGGCTGATATTATCGTCTTTATCCAGCAACACGCCCGGTGATTTACGCAGCAATTCCAACGCATTTGATCCTACGGCATTGATCGTGCCTTCCACATTCAATATCGTCTTATCCACTTTAACTTCCACCATTGGTTTTATGGCTGTTACTGTTACATTACCCAGGTTAGCGGGCACTTTTGTCAGTTTTAATTCCGGAATCGTCATATCCGCTGAATGGAAAGAAAAACCTGGTGTAAATGCTGGTTTGTAACCTACATAGGTGGCTTTTACTTTATAATTTCCTTCCCTGATACCGGAAAAACTGTAGGTACCTGCAGGTTTAGTGACAGCCAGTTTGATAATGGACGAATCGGTCGTTCTGATTAAGCTGACCGTAACGCCTCCGAGCGGAGCGCCGTTTTCATCTTTAGCCAGGCCGGTAATTTGTTGGGCCTGTGAGAAAAGGGTTGTGGCAGATAGCAGGAGTAATAATAGAAGTCGCATAAATGTTGATTTTAAGTTTCGGGCACAAACCTAGTTAACCAGCAAAGCGGGAAAAAAAACGTTATATCAACAAGGTGTTTGGGAGGACGAAAAGGCTGGACAGGCTGGAGAGGCTGAAAGAATAGCTAAGAGGAGAAGACATATTTCCTTAAAACAAACTCATTCCAAAGGTATTGATGTGAAATTCAATATCTATCAAACCGGGCTATTGACCATTACGCTTACTATGTTCCAGGAATTTTTCATACTCCTCCCTAAACTCCTGGTATTTGTATTTGCCATTGACTGGTTTTTCCTTCTTTGATGTGGCATCATCCACCAGTTTAAAATAGGCCCTGGGATATTCATCGGAATAAATACCCGGTAACACTCCCAACCTGTTAAAGCCGGTATATAAAGCGAACAACAAAAAAATGGAAGCGAGAATGATGGAATGATCCCTGTATCCCGTGATCATTTGCATGGCAGAGACTCTCTGACCATCTACCAAATCATCTTTTTTCAATAGGGCTCCAATAATGAACACAAGCAAAATGGCAAATGCGGCCATACCCGCCCATTCACCTTTTTGGGCGGCAAAAGGTACCATGATCAAAGAGACCAGGAAAAGAATAATGCTCAGGTGAAAGAGTACACCCAACCAGGCCAACCTTCTGTTCCTGGCCACGAGCCGTCGATAGCGAATGACCAATTTGCGGACATAAAAAAGCACAAGCCAGGCACCTGCTGCAACGAACATCCATTCTATATAGGGAAAATGGATATTAAAAACCCTGCACCCGAATATTACGGAGAATAGGATCATGGATATTAATTCTGCCAGCACATATCCGTCTTTCTTTTCTTTCCCCCCAAGAGTAGTGATAAATTCCAACAGGAATACAAGACCAAAAGCAAGTGCAACTCCTCCCATGATCTTCAGGCCATAGCTGTTCTGGGCCATGGAAGCAAAAGCACCCGTAATTAGCAGGATAAATAACAAATAATATATAGCGTTATACTTCTTCATTAAAATGAGCGGTAAAATATATAATGATTATTATGGGTGAAAAATTCATCCATGGCAGTCCATTTTTGCGCGCCTGCTGCTAACTCCTTTTTGCGGCTGGCCTGCCAAATGATGAAAGCCCTGACAACCAAATCCTGAAGCTCAGTCAGGGTGGAAGGAATGGCTGTCTTCGCCAGGTAAAAATTGCCATCTTCAGCAAGGCCCCACACACGGTAGATTACAGCGTCAAACTTACGCCCCTGAATAATTTCAGCCAGGATTTTGTTGGAGAAAGCGTTTAATTGCCTGCCACCAATGCGGGAGAGCAATAGAATTAAATTATTCCGGAAATCCAGTGTTCCATTAAAGGCAAGTTGAGAAAAATCAATGTCATTTGATTTGGAGAAAACCGAATCGAGGTATACAAAGGCGTTTGGATCTGTCCGGGTTAAATAAACTTTTTCGGCCATAACTATATAAGCGAAAACCTTTTCACCGTCATTCTCGAATTTCTCCGCTAATTCAACAGCTTCGGCTTGCTTCCCCGCCAGCGCAAGGTTGACACAAAGATCTTTCAGTTGATTTAAGAACCAGGTTTTTTCAAGGTATTCATACTTTTCACGGGAACCCGCAAAATTGTTTTTGTCAAAACGATGATAATAATTCAACCCGGTGGCTGTATCGCCGTGATCAAAAGCCCGGTTTGCGAGCATGAGACAAACCAGGTTTTGATCAATCCCCTTACCTTGCGGATGCCCATCTGCCAGGTTTAATACGCGCTTCAATATTTCATCACTTAGCGGATAATTATTGTCATAGGTGATTTCGCCAAAAGATGGTTCGAGACCGTATGCTTTTGCAATCCAAAGATGAATCAATCCCAGGTCTTCCGGTGTTTTGTACAATTCTTCAAACAGGTTGTTTTTATCAATGAAATTGAAAAAAAGATCAGTATGATATGGCCGGTCATACCACCCATCCATATAATCCGGGTAAATGAACAGCTGCCTGCGTGTATATTTTGGGTTACGCACACCGTCATTGTAATAAGGCAGGGTAATAGGCACAGATTCTTCAAGGTATTTTATATCGATCAGCCTGTAATGATCAACGGCCTGCTGAAGAAGGTTATTAAGAGAGTCGGTACCAGGGCTTAACCTCCGGTCATATTGGTACTTTGAAATAAACATAGCCCGGCGCTTTTCATTCATCGCCAACAAAAAATTCCGCTCTGACGGATTATTTGTTGCCTGGATCAATTTCTCATAGTCATCAGCCATTTCATTAAACACCTTACGATCAGCCATGCATAAATTCGGAAAATAATAACTATTGGCCCCCCCAAAAAAATTGTCCTGAACATCCAAACGATAATACTGAGACATACAACCTGAACGAAGCACTGCGTTTTTATAAATGGCGAGTGCTGTAACATCAGTGTAATGGGTTGCAACCCATTTTACCAGATTACCGGCCCGT
This sequence comes from Chitinophagaceae bacterium, assembly GCA_017882265.1. Lineage (GTDB taxonomy): Bacteria > Bacteroidota > Bacteroidia > Chitinophagales > Chitinophagaceae > JADGPW01. Next base: position 12,859 of record JADGPW010000040.1, read on the forward strand.
TCGCGATATCCGAATTGGTAAAATATTGCCAGGATATTTGTGTAGTTATTATTCAGAGTGGCAGTAAAATAATCGTTTTGGCCCGATTGCCGTATAGTCTCAAAACATTGAATGACTTTATCAGCATCACCCTTTGCCGCATATAAGGAAGCCAGGGTATGTTCACCACCATTATAATCATTGGTTGCGCTGCCATTTGGCTCAAACCTGCCTTTGGAATAGTAAATTTCAAAAACGGACTGCCCTCCTTCGTTTTCGAAAGGAGAGATCAGCTTTAGTATGGTATCGAGTTTTTCCCGGGTTACATGACCAAAGGTTAGCCATTGTTGTATTCCATAATTCAATTCAAGTGGTAATGTAGCCTTATACATGGCTTTGGATCTGAAAAAGACCAACGCTAAACGATACCCTTCATCAGCGAAATCCCGCAGCATTTTCTCTGTTTTATCAGAAGGATTATAGTATTGGTCATAAGCCAATTCGGAACTGAACTTGTTCAGTTGGGTCAGCAGGAAAGAATGATCAGGTTCTTTGGGAGCGTATTCTTTATAATTAGCGATCACAAAGTTGGTCAATTCAGACTTGCTACGGCTGCTGTCATACTTGTCAAAGTATAACAACTGCTTATAGGTTCCTATCCCCAGGCTTATTCTTTCTTTGGGTTCCAACCCCGTCAGGAATTTCATCATGGATCCCGGATCATATCTATCATCTATCAATAGCGGGTAAACCTTTATTTCAGAACTCAACTCTTTGCTTTTCATCAGGGTGTATGTCTCTGCCATCACCCTCTTCATGACCCGGTTATTTTGTTTCTGCACCGCATCATACCAATAAAACCCACTCAATATCAGCATGGCTGCGATCGCCAGCACGATAGCAATGCGCTTTGCTCCGTACTTCATAAAAGCCCTGGTAATGGCTACTTTGTTTGCACTTCGCCTAATGAATGCCCTGACATCAGTTAGTTCGCTTTCTGCTTCAGCGGTTGCTTTGTTCTGATCCTCTTGGATCTCAGAATACCGTTTGATCCATCCTGTATTCGGTTTACAGTTATTATACCAGGTCTCAAAGTAAGTGAGCGGACCTATCGGTAACAAAAAGCCGCGGCTTTTTCCACTATTCTTCCAACGATCTAATTGTTTCTTTAAATCAAGGAAAGTGGAGTAATATTCAAACTCCCGGTTCGCCCAGTCATTCAGTTTATTCCAGTTCCGGATCAGGCTTTCATGGGTAATATCCAGCACTGTTTCAGATGAAATTTTATGCGTAGCCGGATCTTCCGTTTTAAAAGGCCGGATAAAGGAGTTACCCTCCTCCCGGTAAATACTAAGCACTTCACTTACCACTTCAGTCGTAAACGCGGGTATATTGATAATGCTTGTTATTTCACCCAAAGACATGCGGTTGCGGACTGCACGACTGTTATCGATCTTTGTCAGGCAACTAAACGTAAGGGCAATAATTCGCTTGGCATCCTGTTGGCTGATGAGTGCGTCCGGATGTTTGGTATTATAATTCTCCCATGCATTTTCATACAAAACGCTGGCGTGAATTTCAATTACTTTACTCAACCCGGTATCCTTGTAATATTTCTGACGTATTTCGGGTAATGCATCAAACCATTGCCGGAATTCAGCCTGTTCTTCATCTGGTAATTCATTGACCGGCATTCCCCCCACCTTGGCATAATGAATCAGATCCATCTCCTGCCTTCCCTGGTCGGCTACCAGCCAGATCTGGCTAAGCGCATGTTGGAGGATCGGCAATTGATCCACCCCGTCAGCTATATCATAAACAAGTCGCTCTATCAAACGCTGTGAGATCCGGTTGCCACTAAGGGTCGCAGGTTCTTCAATCACCTGCTTCAGATCCTTACGCTTTAACCTCGGTACAAAAAACTGGGAAAAACCAATATACTCGGGCAATCCCCGGAAGGCGGAACATTGTCCTATATAATCAGAGCGCATGGTGCAGACAACATACACCGGAATATTTCTCTTGATGGCAATACGTGCGGTTTCGAGCACCAGGTTCACAACGATCTGTGAATCCTGGGAAGGAGCTTCTTTATAAAAATTTTCCGGGTTGGTAAAAAACTCTTCGAACTGGTCAACAATGATCATCAGGTTGGCCGCCTTTCTTTTCCTTTCCTTTTTTTCCGGTTCTTCCAGGTGCTGCCATTGCTCATCCGCTTCATCTATATAAAAATCAGAATTGGTATACAAATCAATCAGTGAGGAAAAACCCCGCCTCAGTTCCGTTTCAATCGTGGAGGGCTTGCTGTCAAAGGTTTTCGCCAATGCCTCCGCCATATTATGGATCGGGCTGCGTTCGGGCCGGAAGTCGGCGACCACCCAATTGGTATATTTTGCTTTGAAGAACCCGGCCTTCGCATTAGGAATAAGTCCCGCATAAATAAGGGATGACTTCCCTTCACCGGAAGCGCCGGTTACCATCAGGAATTTGTTTTGCTCTAATAACGCAGTGATCTGGTCCACCTGCAGGTCGCGCCCTTTGAAATAAAGGCTTTCCTCTTCGGTAAAGGACCGGAGACCAGTATAGGGACATATGAAGGGATGACCGGCCATCTATTGATTTTCATTTTGGTAAAAAAGAAAACTTCTGTAAAAGAAAGGTTCGTTGTCTTTGAATTTCTTCCACGCTTTATTCAGTGCTTTCGATAAATTTAATCCCATAATGGTTTCCTGGAGAAAATAGGCTTTGTCAGCTGTTGAGATAAGAGCCGGGGCCTGCTGTTGTGCCTGGTAGAGATTACCATGAAAGGCATAGGCCCTGCTAAACCGCGTGATAGCATCAAACTTTGGAAATAATGCATTTTTGATGGTGCGATAAGCCTCTTTTGAATTCTTTCCGGGGTTTATATACATTAGTGCAATGGCCACATCGTGGCGGTTGGTTTGAAAAATATCAGGTTTATCAAGCCGCCTCATTTCCATACGGGCTGAATCAACCAATTGTTGTGCTGATTCAGCAGATTGTTGATGTAATGATATCAATTGGCTGGCATACCCATACAAAGAGGAACGGTTTATTTCTTTTTTAAACACATTGATTAATGAATATGCCAGGTCGAAGTGTTTGTTAACTGTCAATTCAGCGATTAATTTTCCTATCATCCCGAAAGAATAGTTATTGATAGAAAAATCATTGATTTGAAATAAATTAAGCAGTTTATCAACCTGAATATGTTTAAAATAAGCAAGGGCCTTGTCGGGATGCTGAAGATCAAATGCATTAGAACATAAGTGCAGGTAAAGAATATTCAGGTCTGCCAATTGATCTGCTTTACGTTCTTCCAATTTCGAAGCCAGCCTTTCCAGGAACCCGTCCGGCATCCGGTCATGTACAGAACCATCCCGGTAAAACATGGCCTGCTGGTAATCAAGAAGCCAGAGCCCGAAATATTTAATTTCATCGGGGGTTACGTAAAGTTTATCGAATAAATCATGATCCAGTATATAGTTGATAAAAGCAGGAGATTGGAAGCAATTTTGAAGCCTGCGCGGTTCAAAAGGAAAAAAAGGAACCCGGTAATCGGGGTACAAAAACATGAATTTTCTCGGCATGGTGATCATGTTAGCGCCGATATTACTTCCCGTAATAGAAACAGACTCTTCTAAATACTCTTTTGATACGAGTTGATAACGCTCAAATGCATCCTGAATTAGTTGATCACTTCCCGTGTAAGCCATACCCCTCATTTCCATCCGGTAGCTAAATAATATTGCCTCGTTCTTAAGGATCAACGCAAGAGTAAGATTCCGTTCGTTGTTATCCTTAATTTTTAAAATTTCTTCTTTCAGTTTTGCAAAGAAGAAAGATAACATGTCATCGCTTGAGAACTTAATATTCAGGTTGGAGAATTGCTGGCCGGTTCCCCCATAAAAATCAATATTTGAATAGGTGTCAAATTCCATCAATGCCCTTGAAACTAACCTGTTATAAAACTCTAGAGCAGTAATGTTTTTTCGTTTGCAATATCCTTGTACAAATGGATAAAGCTGATTGGTGGTCCCATAAGTATAAAATACAGCCGCTATGTTGGAAGCATTTTCAATATGCGTACTGTAATCATTTTGATAATAGCTTTCCTGGTACCGAAGGATGGTATCCATACATTGCAGGACTCTTTCCGGTTTACCCTCAGCAGCATATAAATAAGCAAGGTCCTGGTAAAGTCCATTAAATTTCTGTCCGTAAGAATTTCCGCCCCGCACCAACAGCTTATCCCTGTTGTAATTTGAATCCAGCCAGGGAGTCGCTGAGTTATTTTCAAATGGCGAAATTATTTTCAGGAGTTGATTGATTTCGTCTGGTGAGAATATCTTATTATTAATGCCGTTATCGAGTGCCAGGCTAAGACCCTGGATATCGGTAAAACCCTGCGGCTGTTCCTTAAGGATTTGCAGGGACCAGTGGGCTGCCCGTTTTGCATTGTGTAAGACTAATGATGCCAATGCTGTATCGGGGTTAAAATAACTGGCAAACCCGGCAGTTACTTTATAATCATTGATCATCCTGAGTTCTTCAGAAAGTTCACGGCTACTGCCCGTCAAGCCAAGTTGCTCCAATAAACTATCAGTGATAGCCAGGCTTTGCAGGATCTCTTTTTTGGGTTCATAGCGTCCCTGTGTGACCAGCAGCGTAGCCAGGCCGGTTCCAATTTTTATTTTCTGCCTGAGATCGGATATACCATCGATTAATTCGGGGATGGTCAGATTACCCAGGATAAGTTCTTCGGTGATCGCGGGAATAGGAAATTCCGGGCTCAGTTTGGGTGTATTGGCAAGTGTGAGTGTCTTCGATTTAAGGGTTTTCAGCACAAAATCATTCTGCCTGCGAAAATAATTCCTGACCGCAAATGAGCTTAATGTAATGATTGCAATCAGGCCAATCACTATCGCTATGCGTTTCGGTCCGTAGCGCATGATCGCGCGGGTTACTACATGCTTTCTTGCGCTTCGACTTACAAATTCCTGTGAATGGCTTAATACTTGTTTCGCTTTTGATAGTTTCTTTTCCTGGTCAATCTCTTCCGGTAAATACCGGGCGATCCAATGTGCATTGGGCTTGGCGGTTTTGAACCAGTTCTCGAAATAAGTGAGTGGACCAATCGGCAATAAGAAGTCGCCCGACTTGCCACTTGCCACCCACCGGTTGAGCTGTTGTTCAA
>JADGPW010000007.1 GCA_017882265.1 Chitinophagaceae bacterium
CGAAAACATACCCTTTTATGATATTACCCGTACTTTCCAGCGCCTCATCGATCGTTGCTCTTTCTGAAGCGTGGAAGATCTTGTAAAAGAATTCCAGGAAGAAATGACGGTAATACAATAGAAAAAAAACATAGAGGGGTACCAGGAATACATTGATCAGGAAAGTAGGCAATGCCCTCACCGTTGCAGCCAGAACCTGTGTGGAAAAAACCTGCATATTATTCAGCTGTTGTTCGATATGATCAGCCACAACCGATTTTTTAAGGTGTAGCTGGTGAGCAGCAAAATCCCTGATCGTATTCACGATGGAGTTAAGCCTGTCTGACAACTGCGGCAACTGCCCGAAAAAGACGCTGAGCTGTCCGAAGATCAGGTAGACCAGGAAACCAAGAATCAGGGTGGTAATGAGGACCATTGTAAAAGCAGCCAACCCCTTTCTGAATCCCCATTTTTCCAGCCGCATAGCAAAGGGGAACAGCATAACCGCAAAAATGATGGAGAATAGAATAGGTACGATCACTACTTCCAGGTAATAAAGTGTGGTTACCAGGAGCACCAGGGTAACAAAAATAGCCGCGAGACGAAAAATATAAGGGAATTCCTGTTTTTCACTCATGCAGGTAGTGTACCAAATTTATAGCCAAACTGACCTTATAAGGAATTTGGAATTGGTTATTAGTTATTTGGCCCACCTTTCTACAACCGGAACACTTCATGCTAATACCCAATTCCTAATTACTAATTACTAATTCCACCTGACTTCCTAACATTCAGGCAAACTCAACGGCACATTAACAGCTAACCCGCCATCTGACGTTTCCTTGTATTTATGGTCCATATCTTTTGCCGTATCCCACATAGTTTTGATCACAGCATCGAGTGATACTTTGGCAAAATCGGGACTACCCTGGAGCGCCAATTGAGAGGCTGTAATGGCTTTGATGGCTCCCATCGTATTCCGTTCGATACAAGGTACCTGAACCAGGCCGGCAATGGGATCGCAGGTCATGCCAAGATGATGTTCCATAGCAATTTCAGCGGCCATCATCGCCTGCCGCTGCGTTCCACCCATACACTCTGTGAGAGCAGCGGCTGCCATCGCTGAAGAAACACCGATCTCAGCCTGGCAACCACCCATCGCTGCCGATAATGTGGCTCCTTTTTTAAAAATGCTGCCGATTTCTGCGGCAGTTAACAGGAAATGGATGGTCTTTTCATCAATGTTATCATCGGCGCCGATGACAAATGCAAGATAATATTGTAATACTGCAGGTACCACTCCCGCAGCTCCATTGGTGGGGGCGGTTACCACCCGGCCAAAAGCGGCATTCTCTTCATTCACCGCCAGGGCGAAACAACTGACCCAATCCAGGATATATTTAAATGCATGACCCCCGGAACGAATAGCATTCAGCCATGAATCATAATCGGTGTAGCTTTTATTCCCCAATAATTTTTTACTGAGCTCAGCAGCCCGGCGTTTTACATTCAATCCGCCCGGAAGAACGCCTTTTGTATGGGCACCGCAATAGATGGACTCCTTCATCACCCCCCATATATTAAGCATTCCATCCTTTGTTTCTTTTTCAGGTCGCCAGTAATTTTCATTCTCCATCACGATTTCATGTATGGACATACCCGTTTTGATACACCAGTGCAACAGGTCATCTGCCGTGTTGATCGGAAAAGGTAATTGCGCCACTTCTGTCGCCATCACCTTTTCTCCTTCCCGGGTAACAAAACCTCCGCCGATGGAATAATATGTCTCGGCGATGGAGTTGCCATTTTTCAGCGTGGCTAAAAACGTCAATGCATTGGGATGATAGGGCAATGTTTCAGTAAACAAAAAATCAATGTCTTCCTTTGGATCAAAATCCACTTTGTGTAAACCGAGCAATAGGATTTTCTTCTTGCTAGCAATTTCTTCGATACGGGTATCGATAAGGTTAACCGCAAAGCTCACCGGGTCCTCTCCTGCCAGGCCTAATTGCACCGCAATATCGGTACCATGTCCTTTACCGGTCTTTGCCAGGGAACCATAGAGCATCACTTTAACTTCTATTACTTCGAACAATATTTTTTTTTGTTCCAGTGATCGCGTGAACCGCTGGGCCGCCCGCCAGGGACCCAGGGTATGGGAACTGGAAGGGCCCACTCCAATTTTAAAAATGTCGAATACTGATATGGCTTCGTAGATCAAGAAAGATGATTTGTGCAAAATTACGAAGGAAAGAAAGATAGAGAGATAATAACTAATAGTGAATAGCTAAAAGTGCTTCAAAGCAGAAAAGATCTTACAGATTTGGGAAAGTACCGAAGCAGTAAGATCTTCTCATCTTTAAGAAACTTTTATCTATTCACTATTAGTTTTTATCTCAAATCACATCTACAAGGTCAATCTCAAAATAAAGTATCGAATCAGGAGGCACAGCACCAAAACCCGTACAACCGTATGCAAGCGATGAAGGAATAAGAAGAATGATTGAACCGCCTTTGTGAAGTAGCGGGAGACCGATCTGCCAACCTTGAATAACCGTATTTAATTGAAAGCTGGATGGGGTGCCAGTCTGCGAATCAAAAACAGTCCCATTAAGTAGTTTACCAGTGTACCGGACAGAAACAGTAGATGTACTTGTCGGGACAGGACCTGAGCCGGGAATAAGGACCTGGTAATACAATCCACTGCTATGTGCGGTGGCGCTGATCCCATTGGCAGCAGCATAGTTCACGATCGCTGACTGTTCACTTTGAACAGTCTTGGCTGTGCAGGATTTATTTTTAATACAACTTTCTCCTGTAAACAGTAAGCAAAAAACGAAAGCGGACAATGCTGTCTTTCTCATCAGATAATGTTTATTGTTTATATAAAGAAGGAATAAAGATAAAAACTAATAGTGAATAGATAATAGTGTATTAAAGTTGAAGAGACCTTACCCTTTCAGACTTTCTCAAAGTTGTAAGAATCTTACAGGTTAGGACACTATTATCTTTTCACTATTAACTTTTATCTAAACCTGATCTTTTTTAGCAAGCAACTCTTTGTAATGTTGCTCATTCATATCCCATTGGTGCCGGGCGGAAAATACGACGATGAAGATCACGATCAGGATAATAGCAACAAGCAAGGTAAGAACCAGGCGCCCGTCCAACTGGAGTGTAGCCACGGCCCGCGTGTACCAGTCAGAAAACACAGTGATAAAGATCGCCAATACCATGAATACCGCGAAGGGTAGCCCAACGGATAGTTGTTTTGATACCCGTTTCTTACGCAGGCGGTTTTCCTGCCAGTACCTGATAAATTCCTCATCTTGTTCCGTAAGCATGTAACACAAAGTTAAAGTACAACGACCGGAATCGCTTGCATCCACCGTCCAAAATATATACCTTGTAGTCTCTTAACCCTCAGGCCTTGAAAATCGCTCCGCTGCTGGCACAATATCTCTATATTCATAAACGCCTGGATATTCCGGGCATTGGCAGTTTTTTGCTTGATCCATCCCTGCATATTGAACCGGAAACCAATAAACAGGGTAAGGCTGTTAATCCTGAAGGCATCACGTTTGAGAACAATCCGACCATAAAGGAATCCCCTGACCTCGTCCAGTTTATAGCCACCCAAACCGGCACTATCAAAGCATTGGCTGCAGCCGACCTGGATTCTCATATTGGGCTGGCCCAACAATTCATGAATATCGGCAAACCTTTTCTTTTTGAAGGCATCGGAAGCCTGGTAAAAACTCAGGCACGGGACTATGCTTTTACTTCGGGACTGATCATGCCGGAATCCATGAAGGATTATTCTGCAAGAGAGATCTCTTCCACCTCTTCCACGGAAGAATCATTTTCGGATTACCGGAATCTTAATGACAGGAAATTAAAAGCCCAATGGAGAAAGCCATTGGTGGTTTTTTTGCTATTAGCCGGATTTGCTCTGGCGATCTGGGGCGGCTATACGGTTTATAAACGATCCACTTCAAAGAAAAAAGCTGTTGTCAGCAGTAAAGAATCTATAGTCAGCAGTAAAGAAAATACCGACAGCACTAAAGTGAATAAGGAAATGCCTATTGAGAATAAGGAAAAGCCGGTGGTAGTGACAGATAGTGTACACCAGGCTCCCAAAGACAGTGTGATCACTCCTCCTAAGATCTACCCTGCCGGTATGCGTAAATTCGTACTGGAAGTTTCCAATTCCAAAAGAGCTTTTGAACGCTTTGGCCGCTTAAGAACATTTCAATGGAATGTTCAGATGGAAACAAAGGATTCCCTGATCTATACCATATATATGCTATTACCGGTAGCCAATGCCGATACCAGCAGGATCCTTGATTCATTGAGCCGGTTGAATGGAAGAAGGGTTCATATTCTGTAATAAGCAATTAATCGCGAAGGCGCTGAGACGGAAAGCAATAGGCAATAAGCAATAGACAATGGGACTGTTGTTATATTCATTTGTCTATTGCCAATTGTCTATTGTCCTCTGTGCCTCCGCGGTTAAATACCTTTAACATATTTTATTCCATAAACCTTGGAAATATTAAAATCATTTCTATCTTTGTAATTCAGATAAACAAATGATACAAAACCTGCACATACACCATCATCATCTTATCCATAGGGTAAGCTGTGGTGTATTTTGTAGTTAACAATAAACTAACTTTTAATCATCAGGGGCTTACCAAACGGTAAGCCCTTTTTTATACCCCCAAACCCCTGATCCTTCGACTACGCTAGGAGGGGCTTACGAGGCAACCCGATAATAGGTAATTTAATGAGAATGATAAGTAATAAATTATAACAAAATGGAAAATCAATTAACCCCTACTGAGCCCATAAAACTCGCCATCCAGAAATCGGGCAGATTGCACGATAGCTCGATGCAATTGCTGAAAGAATGCGGTATTGAGGTCAGCAATGGTAACAATCAGCTCAGGATACAGTCATCCAACTTTCCACTGGAAATATTTTTCCTCAGGGACGATGATATTACAGAATATGTGCAGGATGCGGTCGCTGATATCGGCTTTGTGGGTGAAAACGTAGTAAAAGAAAAGTGTAAAGAGGTGGAGACGATTGAGAAGCTGGGATTCGGCAAATGCCGGTTGTCTATCGCCGTACCAAAGAATGGATCGCTCAAATCGCTTCTGGATCTGAACAACAAAAAGATCGCTACCAGTTACCCGGTAATCCTGGCTGATTACCTGGAAAAACAAAATATCAGCGCGGCTATCCATGAGATCAGTGGTTCGGTGGAGATCGCTCCCCGGATCGGGTTGGCTGATGCTATCTGTGACCTGGTAAGTTCCGGTAGTACCTTGTTTACGAATGAGCTAAAAGAAATGGAGACTGTTCTTGTTTCCGAAGCGGTTTTGATAAGCAGCCGCGGTTTATCATCAGGAAAACAGGGCATCCTTGACCGCCTGTTATTTCGGATCCGGGCCGTAAAAAAAGCAAAGAATAATAAGTACGTGTTGCTGAATGCACCAAATGATAAGATCGATTCCATCTGCGGCTTATTACCCGGGATAAAAAGCCCGACGATCCTGCCCTTAGCGGAGAAAGGATGGAGTTCCATTCACTCTGTCATCAATGAAGCTGATTTCTGGAACGTGATCGAGCAACTGAAGGCGAATGGCGCGGTGGGTATATTGATAATTCCTATTGAAAAAATGATTGTGTAAAAGCCCATCCCAGCCTTCCCGAAGGGAAGGAGGAGCTGGTTTTTTAAAATACCTTTCTAATATTAATGCACATGAAGATTTATAAATATCCTGGAAAAGATAAATGGGAAGATATCGCGCAGCGTCCGCTGATTAATGCTCTATTCCTGGAGAAATCAGTAAAAAAGATATTGGATAAGGTGAAAGAGAAAGGGGACAAAGCTGTTCGTAAATACACAAAAGAATTTGATGGCGTGAAACTAAAAAGGTTACAGGTCAGTGAAAAAGAAATAAATAGGGCAGGATCATTATTAAGTTATGAATTGAAAGATGCTATCGGGCAGGCAAAACAGAATATTGAAAGCTTTCATGCCACGCAAAAAGATGAAGTGAACAAGATCGAAACAATGCCGGGTGTTGTATGCTGGAGAAAATCAGTAGCCATTGAAAAGATAGGTTTATATATTCCCGGCGGCACGGCTCCTCTTTTTTCAACCGTGCTCATGCTTGGGGTCCCGGCGCAGCTGGCGGGATGTAAAGAGATTGTAATCGCCTCACCCCCAACCCCCTCTCCTGGCGGAGAGGGGGCTACGCTACACCCTGCTATTTTATACACTGCGCAGCTTTGCGGTATTTCAAAAATATTTAAAATGGGTGGCGCGCAGGCTATTGCAGCAATGGCTTATGGAACCGAGTCCATTCCTAAAGTGATGAAAATATTCGGGCCGGGCAATCCATATGTAACGACCGCTAAATTATTAGTACAACAACAAGGGATCGCCATTGATATGCCGGCCGGGCCTAGTGAACTAATGGTCATTGCTGATGAAACCGCCATTCCCGGATTTGTAGCTGCCGATCTGTTATCACAAGCTGAACATGGTCCCGATTCGCAGGTTTTGTTAGTTACAACAGACGAATCATTTCCCGATAAAGTAAGCGCTGAAATTAAACAACAGCTCAACCCACTTCCAAGAAAAGAAATCGCAGAGAAAGCATTGCAGGATAGCAAAATCATCCTGGTTAAAGATATTAATGAAGCCATTGCCTTCTCGAACCTCTATGCTCCTGAGCATTTGATCCTGTCATGCCTGGATGCAGAACAGGTAGCCGAAAAGATCATATCAGCGGGCTCTGTATTTATCGGGAATTATTCACCCGAAAGTGCAGGTGATTATGCCAGTGGCCCCAATCATGCATTACCCACAAATGGATATGCGGCTATGCACAGCGGCATCTCCCTTGATAGCTTTGTAAAAAAGATCACTTACCAGCAACTTTCAAAAGAAGGGTTACAAAATATAAGCAGTACAGTTATGGAAATGGCTTCAACCGAAGGACTTGAAGCACATAAAAATGCAGTCGCCATAAGATTTAAAAACTAAACCATGGAATTCAATATAGAAACATTAGTTAGGGAGAATATCAGACTAATGGCCCCCTATTCTTCAGCCCGTCACGAATTCGCTGGTGAAGCATCTATCTTTCTCGATGCCAATGAAAATTCCATTGGGTCGCCTATCCCCCCTCTCCGCCTGGAGAGGGGGTTAGAGCTTGCCCACCGAAGCATAAGCGTAGGCGGGGGTGAGGCCCTGAGGCCCCTAAACCGCTACCCCGATCCTCTCCAAACAACCCTAAAACAAAAGCTCAGTGAAATCAAAGGCCTCCCTCCCCAAAACATTTTTCTTGGCAATGGCAGCGATGAAGCCATTGATCTTCTATTCAGGATCTTTTGCGAACCCAAACATGATACCGCGATCATCTTCCCTCCTACTTATGGCATGTATGAAGTTTGTGCGGCTATGAATGATGTGAGATTAAAGAAGATCCCGCTGACTGAAGAATACCAACTCAATATGGATGCGATCGAAGAAGCGATTGATCCGCATACTAAACTCATATTCATCTGTTCACCCAATAACCCGACGGGCAATAGTATCAGGCGGGGTGATATAGAAATATTACTGAATAACTTTGATGGACTCATAGTCATTGATGAAGCCTATATCAATTATGCCCGGCAAAGAACCTTTATTCCTGAACTCAGCACCTATCCCAACCTGGTGATCCTGCAAACCCTATCCAAAGCCTGGGGGCTGGCAGGATTGAGGCTGGGTATGGCTTTCGCCGCCGGGCCGGTGATCAACTATTTGAATAAAGTAAAATACCCCTATAATATTAATACAGCTACCCAACAACTGGCGCTGGAAGCTTTGGACAATATCAATACGGTGAATGAATGGATAATAACGACTGTTGAACAAAGAGAATGGCTAACAGAACAATTACTCGCCCTGCCTCTCACTAAAATAGTTTACCCTTCCGATGCGAATTTTGTATTAGTAAAAATGGCTGGAGCAAAAAAAATATACGATTACCTCTGTACCAAAGGAATCATTGTTCGTGACCGCTCCAGGATCATTCTTTGTGATAATTGTTTACGAATAACCATCGGCACACCAGAAGAAAACAAATTAATAATTAAAACACTTAAAACATATGAGCAATAATGCGGATTTCCCCTTCTCCGCCAGGAGAGAGGGTGAGGGGGTGAGGCTGTTATTCATCGACCGCGACGGCACCCTCATCAAAGAATCTCCCCCCTCCTACCAAATCGATTCTTTCGACAAACTGGAATTTGTTCCCGGTATGTTCACCTGGTTGGGTCGTATTGCACGAGAGCTCGGTTTTGAACTGGTCATGATCAGTAACCAGGATGGTTTAGGCACGGCTTCCTTTCTGAAAGAAACATTCTGGCCGGTACACAATTTCGTGATGAAGAGCCTGGCAAATGAGGGAATCAATTTCAGCAAGGTGCTTATAGACAAAACTATTCCTGCTGAGAATGCTCCCTCCCGTAAACCCGGAACAGCTATGTTGACTGCTTACCTCAATGATCCCGGTTATGATATTCCCGGTTCTTTTGTGATTGGTGATAGAATAACTGACATTCAATTAGCAAAAAACATAGGCTGCAAAGCGATCTGGATGAATACGGGTATCACTCCCGGCGATAATGAGATAAAAGACAATAAGGAAGAATTACTCTCTGTTGTTGGGCTTGAGACTACTGACTGGAAAAAAATCTTTGAATTTCTCAAACTGGGTCAGCGGATCATTTCTCACGAAAGAAACACCAATGAAACAAAGATCAGTATTCAACTCAATCTTGATGGCAGAGGGATGTCCAGGATTGAAACCGGATTGAACTTCTTTGATCACATGCTGGAACAGTTAGCCCGCCACAGCGGAATTGATCTTATGATAAAAGTTGATGGCGACCTGAAGATCGATGAACATCATACAATCGAAGACACGGCTATTGCACTGGGAGAAGCTATTCATCTTGCATTAGCCAATAAATCAGGAATAGAAAGATATGGATTCTGTCTGCCCATGGATGATTGCCTGGCCCTGGTGGGTATTGACTTTGGCGGCAGGCCCTGGCTGGTTTGGGAAACAGAATTCAAAAGGGAAAAGATCGGCGATATGCCAACTGAAATGTTTTACCATTTCTTCAAATCATTTTCAGATGCGTCTAAATGCAACCTGAATATTAAAGCCGAAGGAACAAACGAACATCATAAAATAGAAGCAATCTTTAAAGCATTAGCCAGATCGATCAAAATGGCTATAAAAAGAGATATTGACAATATGCAATTACCATCAACAAAAGGAGTGTTGTAAGTGCGCCCTGAGCTTGACGAAGGGCTTTCGATACATAAAAGAGCCCTGAGCTTGACGAAGAGCTCTCGATACATAAAAGAAATATCCAACATGCAAATCGCCATCATAAAATACAACGCCGGTAACATCCAATCCGTCCTCTTCGCCCTCGAAAGGATCGGCCATACTGCAACCGTCACAGATGATCCCATACAAATAAATTCCGCAGACAAAGTGATCTTCCCCGGCGTTGGTGAAGCCAGCACCGCCATGCGCTACCTGAAAGAAAGAGAACTCGACAAACTAATCGTTTCACTCAAACAACCGGTCTTAGGCATTTGCCTTGGCATGCAATTACTTTGTGAATACTCCGAAGAAAACAATACAAACTGTCTCGGAATCTTTAATACAAAGGTCAGGCTCTTCCTTCCCCCTCTCCGCCAGGAGAAGGGGTTAGGGGGTGAGGCCAAAGTCCCCCAAACCGGCTGGAATACCATTACCAATCTTAAAACCAGTTTATTCAATGAAGTAAAAGAGAACAGTTATTGTTATTTTGTTCATAGCTATTACGCCGAAGTGTGTGACAATACAATAGCCACTACAGAATATATCCAGCCCTATAGTGCAGCTTTGAATAAAGATAATTTTTACGGAGTGCAATTTCATCCTGAAAAAAGCGCAGCTATCGGTGAACAGATCCTTAAAAACTTTCTCAACGTATAAAATGGAAATAATACCCGCCATAGATATCATTGACGGTAATTGTGTCCGGCTGACCAAAGGAGATTACACTCAAAAAACAATTTATAATGAGGACCCGCTGGAAGTTGCTCTCCAATTTGAAGATGCAGGTTTACAAAGACTGCACCTCGTGGATCTTGATGGCGCAAAAGCCGGTGAAGTAAAGAACTGGAAGGTTTTAGAAAAGATAGCGGGAAAAACCAGCCTGGTCATAGATTTCAGCGGCGGTATTAGTTCCCGGAATTCTCTAGAAATTGCTTTTAATTCCGGCGCCGCCTTTGCCAGTATTGGAAGTATTGCGATTAGAGATGAAGCGACTCTTACCAGTTGGCTAGAGGCTTTTGGGGCCAATAAATTCATCATCGGGGCCGATGTAAAACAAGAACAGATCGTCATCAGTGGCTGGACAGAAACCACATCCATTTCCGTCTTCGACCTTATCAATAAGTACAAAGACAAAGGAATAAAACAATTTTTCTGTACAGATATAAGCAAAGACGGTGTCTTAGCAGGCCCCTCCACTGACCTGTATAAAAAGATATTAAATCAATATCCTTCCATCAGTCTTATTGCCAGTGGCGGTGTCTCAAGTATTAAAGACCTCGAAGAACTCAGTGCAGCGGGTTGCAGCGGCGCGATAATTGGAAAAGCCATTTATGAAAACAGAATTTCATTGCGGGATCTAAAAGTATTTGCATGTTGACAAAAAGAATAATAGCCTGCCTCGACATCAAAGACGGCCGAACTGTCAAGGGAACCAATTTCATCGATCTTCGGGATGCCGGTGATCC
>JADGPW010000041.1 GCA_017882265.1 Chitinophagaceae bacterium
AGAATTTCATTGCGGGATCTAAAAGTATTTGCATGTTGACAAAAAGAATAATAGCCTGCCTCGACATCAAAGACGGCCGAACTGTCAAGGGAACCAATTTCATCGATCTTCGGGATGCCGGTGATCCGGTTGAATTAGCTATACGTTATTGTGAAGAGGGCGCTGACGAACTTGTATTCCTGGACATTACGGCCACCATTGAAAAAAGAAAGACGTTAAGTGAACTGGCGAACCGCATTGCACATCATATCAATATTCCTTTTACGATCGGTGGCGGCATCAGCAGCATTGAAGATGTAAACATCCTGTTACAAAACGGGGCAGATAAAATTTCAGTGAATACGGCTGCCTTCAACCAACCTCAGCTTATTAATAGGCTTGCAAAGGAATTCGGAAGTCAATGTATCGTATTGGCTATTGATACAAAACAGGAGGAAGATGGTAATTGGTATATTCATCTCAATGGTGGCCGAACGAGAACAACCACACTTTGTTTTGACTGGGCCAGACAAGCGGTGGACCTGGGAGCCGGTGAAATATTACTGACCTCTATGGATCACGATGGAACGAAACAGGGTTTTGCATTGGATATTACAAAACAATTATCAGAAAATTTACCGGTACCTGTCATTGCCTCCGGCGGTGGCGGCATCATGGAACATTTTGCCGATGTCTTTACCCTGGGAAAAGCCGATGCCGCGCTGGCTGCCAGCGTTTTTCATTTTGAAGAAATTAAGATCAAAGAATTAAAAAAGTATTTAATTGCAAACAATATTTCAATAAGATTTTAAACAACTCCCCTCTCCGCCAGGAGAGGGGTTGGGGGTGAGGCTTATGAAACCAGATTTTTCAAAATATTCCGACGGACTTGTACCGGTTATCTTACAGGACAGCTCAACCCAGAAAGTCCTGATGCTTGGATTTATGAATGAAGAAGCGTTTATAAAAACACAACAAGATGGAAAGGTCACATTTTATAGTCGCAGTAAACAACGTCTCTGGACCAAAGGTGAGGTCTCCGGTAATTTTCTTCTTGTAAAAGAGATATTGCTGGATTGCGACGCAGATACACTTCTCATAAAAGCGCAGCCATTAGGACCGGTTTGCCATACCGGGAGTGATACCTGCTTTAATGAAACTAATCCCGTGTTCACATTGCAAAAACTGGAAGAGGTCATTGCCGACCGGAAACAAAACCAGGTTAATGATTCTTACACATCCTCCCTTTTTAGCAAAGGAATAAATAAAATAGCCCAGAAAGTTGGTGAAGAAGCGGTCGAATTGATCATTGAAAGTAAAGACGATAATGAGGAAAGATTTTTGAATGAATCCGCCGACTTGCTTTATCATTATTTGGTGTTGCTACAGGCAAAAAATTACAGGCTGGAGGATGTCATTAAAATATTATCTGCAAGGCATAGGGAAAAGTAAATAGGCGCCCTATTAATGTAATCTTCAAATCAGGTGGATGGCTATTTATCGTAATGAAACCTGCATTGAAGAATATGGAGGCGTTTATCTCTTATGGCATATACCAGCCGGTGTTCATCATTGATGCGGCGACTCCAGCATCCGGAATAATTCCCTTTTAATGGTTCGGGTTTTCCTAAGCCTTTGAAGGGAGAACGGATTGTATCTTTTATCAGTTCATTGATTCGCTGCAATAGTTTCTTATCATATTCCTGCCAGTAGAGATAATCTTCCCAGGCATTTTTTTGCCAAACCAGTTCCATCACTTTTCGATTAGTTTGCGCTTGACGAATTTGCCTTTGTTCATTTCCTTTACGGCATCATCCAGCCGTTTGCGATTGATCTTGTTGCTATTCAGGTACAGGGTTTCTTGAATGCTGTTGTATTCTTCGAGGCTCATCACCACCACGTTTTTTCCTTTACTTCTGGACACAACGACCACCCCACCATCATCATTAACCACATTCAGGTTTTCAGCCAGGTGATTGCGAAATTCAGTATAATTTACAACCCGCATAACGTACTTATTTAAGTACAATATTAAGGCTTTTCCTGTGTATCTTTAAATGAATCTTTATATCAAATGAAGGATTTATTGCCGGGAAGGTCGGGAAGACGGTAAGGAATTAGGTCCGATAGCTATCGCGATGTGAATTGTGCTCATAGCTGGAATGTTCAACCGAGGGCCTAATTTCTAATCCCCAATTCCTTTTTCTTCCCGCCCTTCCCGTCCTTCCCGGCAATCCCAAAATTAAATTTGCGGCAGGCAGGTTCCTAATTCCATTTCTATAAACCCCAGTTAAAATATAAGCTTCCCAAGGCAAAGGCATATTATTTGCATAACGGAATTAGTTAAATAATATGAACTGGATAGACATAATCCTTTGTCTTGTATTACTGCTTACGGTAATAGCCGGTTGGAACCGGGGTTTTATCCGCAGCAGTCTTGACCTGCTGAGCTGGGCCGCCAGTCTTTTAGCGGGCTACATGTTTTATCCTTACACACAAAGGCTGGTTGAAAAATTCTTTACCCCCGGTCCCTGGTTGCTGCCCGTTTCTTTTTTGATCACTGTTCTTATTGCCATGCTTTTGATTGGCTTTATAAGGAAATTGATCCTGCGTGGGATCCCTGATCAGGTAAACAATGCCTGGCTAAATAAATTCCTGGGTATCATCCCGGGTATCATCAACGGCTGGCTCTATGCCATCATTATTTCAGCCCTGTTGCTGGCGATGCCCTTAAAGGATAGCATTACTACTGAAACCCGCGAAAGTCGTTTTGCAGGTAACCTGGCGATGCAATCTGAATGGATCAACCGTAAGCTGACGCCGCTTTTTAGTGATGCCATCAGGCAAACGATGAATAGTCTCACTATTCACCCTGCCTCCAATGAAACCGTTGAGCTTCCCTTTAAATATAATAAAGCAATACCAATGCCTTCTTTAGAGGCGCAAATGCTGGAAATGGTCAATAAAGAAAGAAGTAAAAGAGGAATAAGGTTGTTAAACCCAGATCCCGGGTTGACAATGGTTGGAAGATCACATTCACAGGATATGTTTGTCAAAGGTTATTTTGCTCATGTGGATCCGAAGGGCAGAGACCCTTTTGACCGAATGAAAAATGCACATATTCAATTTGTTGCTGCCGGTGAAAACTTAGCCCTGGCGCCAACCCTTGAAATTGCCCATAGCAACCTGATGAATTCACCGGGACAT
>JADGPW010000042.1 GCA_017882265.1 Chitinophagaceae bacterium
CACTAATTTTGTGGGCACTACGGATAACCAGTCTTTGCTCTTTAAGATCAACAATCAAAATGCGGGTTATCTTGGACTGGCCGGAAATACATTCTGGGGATTGTATAGCGGTAATATCAATAATAGTGGTTTTAGTAATGTAGCCCTTGGTAATTATGCATTATATCAAAACACCAGCCAGTCTAATTTAATTGCCATCGGTGATTCCGCCTTACTGAATAATGGTACAGGGGCCAGTACTTCCTTACAGGCCATCGAAAATACAGCCGTTGGTTCTAAAGCATTATATACGAATAATGTGGGAAGTTATAATACGGCGGTGGGTTTCAATACCTTACTTACTAACAGCAACGGTACCCAAAATACAGCCACAGGTGCGGATGCCCTGCATTATAATTCAACAGGCGCTTTGAATACTGCCAATGGCGCCAATGCCCTGTTTTTAAATTCGACGGGTTCATACAATACAGCCGGTGGCACCAACAGTTTAGTAAATAATACAACCGGTAACAACAATACAGCCAATGGCTTTGGGACTCTCTTTAGTAATACCACCGGGTACAGTAATATAGCGATCGGCAATAACGCATTACATTTAAATACGGTGAAATCTAATATAGTTGCCATAGGGGATTCCGCTCTATTTAATAACGGTACGAACAATCCCAATGGCTTGCAGGCAACTCAGAATACTGCTGTTGGCTCAAAAGCATTGTATGCCAATACTACAGGGGCAGAAAATACAGCCGTAGGTTATAATGCGTTAAAAAGTAATACCCAGGGTGTTCATAATGCTGCTTTTGGGGCCATGAGTTTAGATAGCAATTTAACGGGTGCTTATAATACGGTTTCAGGAGCTGAAGCGATGATAAGCAACAAAACCGGAAGCTATAACTCAGCGTATGGCGAGGGTGCCTTACATTCAGGCGACGGAAGTTATAATACAGCGCTGGGTATAGCTTCTTTATATTATAATACAACCGGATATTTTAATGTGGCCGTTGGGAATTCAGCGCTAGCAAATAATTCAACCGGTTACAGCAATGTGGGAGTCGGGACAGAGGCTTTGATGAACAATGTGTCGAACGGTAACCTTGTGGCCATTGGTGATTCAGCTATGTTTAATCTTTCGGGAAATGGCTCCGTGCATAATACGGCGGTGGGGTCTAAATCCCTGTACAGTTTAACCAGCGGTAATGGTAATACGGCGTTGGGGTATCAGACCTTATATAAAAATACATCAGTCGCCAATACAGCGGTAGGAGACCAGGCTATGTATAACAATGGTTCGGGCAATGTAAATACAGCGATGGGGTCCGGCGCCCTGTTAAGTAATAGCACAGGATATGGTAATGTATCGGTAGGATCTTCCAGTATGTCAGGTAATTTGTCGGGTAATAATAATACAGCAACGGGCCATTTCACTTTAGCCAGTAATACCACTGGGAACGAAAATACAGCGATGGGGTATTCCGCATTAAATTCCAACATGGATGGATACAGTAATGTGGCCATTGGCAATTACTCATTATACAATAGTATCAGTATCCGGAATACGGTGGCAATTGGGGATTCAGCTTTATATAATAATGGACTTGGGGTTGCATTTTTGGGTCAGGCTTCTGAAAATACGGCTGTAGGTTCAAAATCGCTCTATTCCAATACGCTCGGTCAACAAAATGCGGCGATGGGGTACACAGCGCTGTATAGCAATACGATCGGGAGTTCAAATACTGCTTTTGGTACCGGTGCGCTTTTTTCTAATACTCAGGGAACCCTAAACCTCGCAATGGGAAGCCTGGCACTTCCCAGTAATAACATCGGAGGTAGTAACACCAGTATTGGCTATTATACAATGCATAACAATTTAAGCGGCAATTACAATACCGCTGTGGGTAACTATGCCATGGCGACAAATACTAGTGGCGTAAACAATACAACACTTGGCTATAACGCGGATGTGGCCACCGGGAATTTAACGAATGCTATCGCCATTGGTGCCAACGCCCAGGCAGCCTGCAGTAACTGTATGGTATTGGGTTCTGTAAATGGAATTAATGGCGGAGCTGCAAATATCAAAGTGGGCATAGGTGTAAATAGTCCACTAACAGACCTGCATATAAAACAAAGCAATGAGTTCTACCCCGTCAACGGTGGGGGAATCCGACTGGAAAGACAAAACACCACCGATCATTGGGAAATAGGCACGGACAATGGGGATGACCTGGATTTTGTTTACAATGGGACAGCAAGAGCCTATTTAAATCATGCAACCGGTGTTTACACGGTCGCTTCCGATCTGCGGTTGAAAAAAGACATTCAAATCGTAGGAACCATTTTACCCACCCTAATGCAATTGCAACCCAAGACCTATCATTATATAGACAATAAAAGCGATGCCACACTTTCATATGGTTTTATAGCCCAGGAAGTAGAAAAACTATTCCCTGATTTTGTAACCACAAAGGGAGCGGATAATATAAAAGCCATTGCGTACCAGAATTTCAGTGTCATTGCCATCAAAGCTATCCAGGAGCAGCAAAAAGAAATTGAATTGTCACATGAAGAGAATAAGGTAATGATGGAAGAGATCAAAAAATTACAGACGGCGATAGAAGAACTGAAACAAAAAATTAAATAAATACATAACATACAAATCTAAAAAATCATGAAACAGAAGTTTTCAACAGCAGCGAAGCTGTTTTCTTTAGGGATGATCATTTTTACATCCTCGTTCAAAAAAAATAATACAGGGAAGAATGAAGGTAAAAATGATTTTTCCCGCTCAACAGTCATAACGAATGAAATCCGATACAGTAACACTGATTTTCAAAAGCTTGCCGATACGCTGGCTTCCCGGTTAAACGGGAATTCAGCAGGGTATAGTCTGATCATATCTTATAAGGGACAATATAAAACCAGTCGTTCGGGCGGGCAAAGCCGACGTATGCAGGATCTGCCGGTACAACCTTTTACCATGTACGATAAGTACAGCATTGCCAGTGTCAGCAAGACCATTTCCGTTGTGGCGCTGATAAAAAAATTAAGTGAGCTACCCGGTGGGATCAGTAATCTTGATGCCCTTGTTTGGACCTGGCTCCCTTCGCATTGGCAAATGGGCATGAATATTAAAACGATCACCTTCCGCCAATTACTGACACATACCAGCGGGTTCCGCTATGACCCCGATCCGGCCAGTACAAAAAACGGGGACGATTATCAGACATTAAAAAACCTGGTCGCTGCCGGTATTAACCTGGGAGATAAAACCCCTTCTTATAACAACCGCAATTTTGCATTACTCCGTTTGATCATACCTAAAATGGCAGGGTATAATATTATTCCGATCAGTAATAATATGCAACCGGCTATGCTGACAGTATTGGAAAACACCCAGGCCATTCAATTTGCCAATGCCTATAAAGATTATTGCAGGCAGGTGATCTTTAATAAACTGGGAACAACCGCCACCCAAACGATTGATTGTATAAATACGGATGCAAATCCCAGACTTTGTTATGTATTTCCGGTTAACGGCAGCAAAGGTTATTTTTCCGGTAAGGATGCGAGCCTTTCATCTGGAGCTCAGGGCTGGGTATTAACCACCATGCAGATCAATGATTTCTTTACCCGGCTGCAATACTCACAGGACCTGTTACCCACTAATTTAAGCACCATGATGAGAGACAAGCTCCTGGGGTATGATAGAAATGGCATCACCAGTGACGGAATCACTTATTATTGGAAAAACGGTATATATGATTTCGGAAAGGGTGGCGTGCTCGGCAGTTATCGTTCATTGATCATAGGATTTAGTGATGATATTCAGATCACGGTGATGACCAATTCCCCGATCAATTTACAGAATGCGGCTATTCTGGCGCAACAGGATTGGCATTCATAACATCAATTTAATTGGGTGATCGCAGAAGGAGATCACCCAATATTTCCATGTATCTGTACTATTGGCTATTCCTATTTGTTTATTTAGCCCTTTGGGTTATTCCATCAAGCCAACGCCTTTGGCGGTGGCAATGCAAGGTTCACACACCTGGCTTACTTCCCGAGTGGAATTGTAATCTCCAACGAAAACCCTTTACCCGTAGCCGTATTTATTGTGGAGTTGCCATTAAAGATACTCAGCCGGCCCTTGATATTCCGAATCCCGATACCGCTCATTTTTTTACCGGGGTTCATACCAACGCCATCATCAGTAATGATCATTTTGAAAAGATCATCATCAGTACTAAGTGAGATATTTACCAACCGGGCCTTTGCATACTTCACAATATTGGTACATTGTTCCTGCGCGATACGGTAGACGGCCAGTTTTTGATGATCGTTCAGTAATTCTTCACGAAAATGGGTAACATCAAAATTAACTTCAAGGGCAGATTTTTTTAGCATATTATCTGTAAGCTGGGATAGCTCTTCAGTAAGAATTTTGGCTTCAAAGTCCGGAGCGACCAGTACGTGGGCGATTTTCCTGTTTTCATCAATGGCATCCTGCAGGTTATCCATGCAGGAATCGATCACTTCCTGGATTTTTTCAGGATTAGTTTTTGCTATGGAAAGGATCAGTTTAGTACCTGCGAGAATCTGGTTTACATTATCGTGTAATTCACGGCCGATCGCTGTTCTTTCTTTTTCCTGCGCTTCGAGAGCTGTGGCGGTTATGTTTACCTGTTCTAATCTATGTTGTTCGAAAAGCTCTTCTTCCATTTTCTTTAATTCGGCTTCTGCTTTTTTATGTTCTGTGATATCCTGGAGGATTCCAAAAAGTCTGACCGGCTTCCCTTTTTTATCAAATTCAAACTTCCATTCTGAATGACCATATCGAATCCTGCCATCCTTACGGATAAAACGGAAATTAAATGAGGAACCCTTTAAAGTAAAAAAAGCTTCTTCAACAATTTTTTGCGCTAACACTACATCATCCGGATGCATCAAGGATAAAAAAAGTTCGGTAGAAGGTCTCACCTTGCTTTTATTTAATCCATAGATCCTGTAAAATTCATCTGACCAGTTTTGCATGTTATGTTCAAGATCAATTTCCCAGTTACTGATATGGGCGATGGCCTGCGCTTCATTTAATCTCATTTCGCTTTGACTTAATTCCTGTTCTGCTTTTTTAATTTCCGTAACATCAATGACGATCCCGTATAGCCCGATCGGCTTGCCTTCGGGATTCAATTCGTATTTGCTTTCCGAATATACATTTCTTATAACCCCGTCCTGCCGGATAATACGATGATTAAGGGTATAATTGCTTAACATTGCCTCAGATCTTTCAACTTCTTGTTTCACATAGTCCATATCCTCCGGGTGTATAAAGGACATCCATTCTTCAACAGATAAACCGTGATCTCCCGGCTCAAGACCATAGATCCTGTAGGCTTCATCCGACCATTTGGAAGTATTCGTTGCAAAATTGACTTCCCAGTTTCCCAGGTGTGCGATGGCTTGTGCCTGGTTTAACCTCAATTCGCTTTGTAAAAGCCCCTGTTCTGTTTTTATTTTTTTTGTAATATCATTTGCCACCACCATCCGGGCTCTCCTGTTATTATAATCTATAGCATGAGCCGTGGTCTCTACAAGGATCACTTCTCTATTCTTCTTCTTGTGCGTCCAAAGGCCTTTCCGGGAACCCTGACCGGCCTTTATGCTGATAACATCATGCAAAAGCTTTTCTACCTCTTCAATAGGTCTTATATCCTTAATGGTCATGCTTAAAAATTCTTCCCGGGTATAGCCATAAAGGCTGATCGCGGCTTCATTTACATCCAGGAACCGGAGAGTTTCACAATCATAGATCCACTTGGGTAGCGGGCTCTTTAAAAAAATCGTATGGTACTTTTCTTCGCTTTGTATAAGTTTTTCTTCGGCTGTTTTGCGTTCGGTAATATCAGTTCGTATGGCTAAATATTGATAGGGTTTGCCCGTTTCGTTTAGAAAAGGGATAATCGTAGTATCCACCCAGTACAGGCTCCCGTCCTTTGCCCGGTTACGGAATTCACCTCTCCATATTTTCCCGTTGGCAATAGTTTTCCACAGGCTCTTTATATAGGAGGCGGGGTGATAACCCGAATTGATAATACGGTGATCCTGTCCAATCAATTCCCGAACCGGGTATTTAGATATCTTGCTGAAGTTTTCATTTGCATAAAGGATGATCCCTTTTTGATCGGTAATGGCAACAATAGCTGATTGATCCAATGCGTATTTATAATCTGTTATTTCTTTCAGCGCCCTTCGTTGTTTTAGTGCGGCTTCAATGGAAGCAGGCAACCTTGCAATACGATCATTCAGGATATAATCGTCAGCGCCTTCCTTTATAATATTGGCCGCAAACTCTTCCGACCCGGTTCCTGTGACCAGGATAAACGGGATATGCAAGTATCGCTGGCGGATTATTTTTAAAGCTTCAGCCGCATTAAATCCGGGTAGTGAATTATCGGAAAGTATAACGTCCGGAGAAAATTCTTCCAGGGCGAGTAAAAAGCTTTTTTTATTCAAGACGAGACGAAATTCACATTGCATTTTTTCTTTCAGCAAGAACTGTTGAATGATCTCAGCATCGGTTTTGCTATCTTCTAATATTAATATTTTCAGTGGGGCTTTCATATTTCATTTATAGCAGGGATTGATTAAGCAATAACCAGTAAAAACCCAGGGTCCTGATCGCCAGCGAGAAATCCAGGAAATTGACCGGTTTTAGATCTAAATTCCTTTTAATACATGTACCTTTTTGCCGCGTAGTTACCTTCAATCAACCACTCTTTGGTTTGGTTACGGCCCGGTGCTGTAAAGCCCGAAAGAATTGAAAGAATAGTGAGGAAAGGTTTAATTCCTATAAGATACATAAAAAAAACCTTATAAACTTATTATATGTGTAAAAACTTTAATTACGATCATTTACTGTCATGAAATTGTCCGTTCATCCTTTAACTTTATATCATTTCGGTTGGTGCTCCCTAAAGTCATTAAACTGATGCGTTCAATAGTACACCGGGAAACACCAACAAAGGCATCTCGTACTTAAGGAGACAGTGGAAAGACCGACAAAGGCAAAAGAAAATGCATTTTACAAGATCGGTGTATCAAAAAACGCCGTATCCCCCTTAGTTTTCCTTAATTGATAGTTGCTGAAGTCCGGGGGAGACACGGCTGGGAAGAAAAGTTATAGGGAAGTTATAGGGAAGTTATAGGGAATCCACACCGACAAGAGTACGTCATAAGTTCAACCTTACACCGATACAGCACCGACGGGAACACGGTGATCTATGCCTGATCTATCCTTCATCTATCGGCGGACTGTCGACAGGGATACGGCAGGAACCCGACATGACAGCGACCAGACCACAAGAAAGCTTCGCTTAGTAACGTGACTTCCCTCCATATAACCTCTCCCAAACAGGGCCCTAACCGAGCTCATACCCCTACGCTACCTGTACGCTATTTAGCGTAGAGGTAGCGTAGGGGAGTGAGCTCAGGTATAGCCCGGTCCCTTCCCGGTATGTTACCAGTTTAAACCTTGTATATGGCTTTTACCGAAGATGTTTGCCTGGTCATTATTCTTTCATAATATTTCCCTTCAACCAGAAGAACTGTAAGACTTGAAAGAACTCCCCAAAGTCAGGATAACTTTTATCTTTTATCTAATCAACTTTTATCTATTCTCTTATTCTTTCAGAATATCCCGTAAAAAATTATGATACTCATCAAAAGAAGGCAGGTTATTATGACCACCGTCATGGATCCGGATCAGCGTGATTTTTTGGGGGTTGAGTTTTTGCAGGGCCTCGCTGTGGCGTATAGGGATCAGCCAGTCCTTCGTGCCATGAATAATATAAGTATGGCACCTTACATTTTTAATCCATTTATCGGTGCGCAGTTGAAAACGTAAAACGATCCGGACCGGGAGAATGGGAAAGAATCGTTCGATCACCCGGGTAAAATTAAAGTAGGGTGAATCAAGGATAAGATAACGGGGGCTGTTATCACAAGCCAGTTTGGTAGCAAATCCACTCCCCAGGCTCCGGCCATAAACGATAAGCTGGGCTTCGGTATATTTTTCTTTTAGTTGTGTGTAAATGACCTGCATGTCATTCAGCATTTCCTTTTCCCCGCGCTTGCCGGTGCTTTTTCCAAAACCGCGGTAGTCGAGCAGGACCACATCATAATCATAACGATAAAAATCTTTGGCATAACGTGCCCAGCCTTTAATACTGCGTGAATTGCCATGAAAGTAGAGGATAAGACCCTTGGGAGCCTCCCGGTAAAAATGAAGACCGTTGATCCTTACCCCGGGCTCAATATCAAAGAAATATTCCCGGAAAGGGATATCATAGCTGAACTGGAAATCCTGATTTAATTTTTCGGGTTTGAAAATGAGCCTTTCCTGGAAAAAATAAACAAGTATCGACAGGCCGGCAATGCCAATGATGATATACCAAATGAATGAAGGCAAGAGAGAGATAAAAGTTAATTAGATAAAAGATAAAAGTTAAGACCTGCCTTCAGGAGACAGGGATAAAAGATAATAGTTTTTGAGCGGACGGTCACTATTGTTCATTCATTATTTAAGTTTAAGCTTATTTTCGGGGTCAATTATCAAATTTTGAGAACGGTACTGGTCATAGATGATGAAGAAAAACTCCGTGGTCTGCTTTCGCGGATCATTCGTTCGGAAGGTTTTGATGTGTTAGAAGTGTCCGATATTAAAACAGCCCTGAAAAAAATGGAACATGGCCCTGTTGACGTGGTGATCTGCGATGTAAAATTGCCCGACGGGAATGGGGTGAGTATGGTCCAACGCTTCAAAGAAAAATCTCCTTTTACCGAAGTGATCTTATTGACTGCCTATGGAAATATCGCGGATGGGGTCCAGGCTATGAAAAACGGCGCTTTCGATTATATTACCAAAGGAGATGATAATGACAAGATCATTCCCTTGCTGAACAGGGCCATGGAGAAAGTGCAATTGCAGAAAAGGATCGAAAAATTAGAAGAACAGGTTGGGAAAAAATATGGATTTGACGGCATACTTGGTAATTCTCCTTTGATACAGGAAGCCATTTCCCTTGCTAAAAAAGTGGCCGTTACCAATACTACTGTCTTATTACTTGGCGAAACAGGGACGGGTAAAGAAATTTTTGCTCAAGCCATACATAATGCAAGCAATCGCAGAACCGGTTCCTTTGTGGCTGTCAATTGCAGCGCCTTCAGTAAGGAATTACTGGAAAGTGAATTGTTTGGTCATAAAGCAGGCGCTTTTACCGGCGCCGTAAAGGATAAAAAAGGATTGTTTGAAGAAGCCCATGCCGGCACTATTTTTTTAGATGAGATCGGGGAGATGCCCGTCGAATTACAGGCCAGGTTATTACGGGTATTAGAGGATGGGGAATTCATCAAAGTCGGGGATACAAAAACGATAAAAGTGGATGTCCGCATTATTGCCGCCACCAACCGCGACCTGCAAAAAGAGATTAATGAGGGCTTTTTCCGTGCCGATCTCTTTTACCGGCTTTCAGTTTTCCGGATCGCCCTGCCATCATTACGGGAAAGATTAGCCGATGTAAAAGCGCTGGCCGGATTTTTTGTTTCTCTTTTTGCGGCCAAAACAAATAAGCCTGTGCCTGTTTTACAGGCAGCATACCTGGAAGCTTTGCAACACTACGACTGGCCCGGCAATATCCGGGAATTAAAAAATGTAATTGAACGTGCCGTCATTTTATGCGATTCCGAAACATTAACAGTGGAGCTCCTTCCCTCAGAAATTATTAGCTGCGAAATCAATACTGA
>JADGPW010000043.1 GCA_017882265.1 Chitinophagaceae bacterium
TAATGAGCATGATTTTACCTTCCCCGCTCAGTGTGAAAAAACAGAAGACGCGGCAAAAACTAAACTCGAGTTGGATGCTTATGAAAAAAGGGACCGGGACTTGTTCGGGAAATATGAAAAAGGATATATCGCTGAAATGCGAAGCAAAGCGGCAAAAATGAATACCCAATTTGCAAAAAATCCAATGGAAAATATGTGGATGACAGAATCAGAAACACCCTATTCCCGGCGGGCGCTTTATGCCTACCATAGGATCGGTTCACAATTGTTCCAGGAGGGCAATGATGTGACTTCTAAGCACCATAAAGAAATTGATAACCTTGAAATTGAATATATCGGAAAAAAGAATGAACTGGAAAAGAAACAAACAGCGGAATTGTCGGCTTGTGACCAAAATAATTTATGCCTGGTGAAGGTCCATGCTACTTATTGTCGTCTGCAAGATGAATTGTCGAATCAATATCTTCCGAAGTTTGCTGTTATCAACCGCGATTACGTAAGTAAAATCTGGCGGGTAACCATAGAAAAATTTGAAGCATCCAGTATGTATATAAAAATGGCTATAAAACATAATACGATGCTATTCTTTAGCGAAGAAGCGACCCGCTTTAGCATTCTTTTTTCCGATCCTCTTTTAAATGGAAAAATTTTTAATGGCGGTTATAAAGTCATTAGGCCTTATTGCGATATGACTGATGCTGAAATAGAAAGAATTGATTCCCTGGAGTTAAAGGAAAATAAAAACTGTAACCTGAATGTAGAACTACCATTGGGGCCTGTTAAGATGACTTTCAGTTGCGATGAATTTGAAATGGAAGGCGGCGAACTGATAAAAGCAAAATACAATAAGAATTTCCGGACCGGTCAAACTACTTTATATGCAGGCGTAGGCGTGTCGGAACATATCCCCGGATTTGAAGCTAGTGCTACACAATATGTATTTGTATGTTTTGATAAAAACAATAAACCGGTAGATGTGGGAACACAAGGTGAATTGGAACTGGATGTAAAAGGTGTAGTGAAAGGCGATCAGAAAATAATTTTAAGGACCAGCATGAATACAGGTGTAAGTTTTGAACCTGGTCCGTTGCAACCTTTAACAGATGTACTTCCGTATGCGTTTAAATAAAATATAAATTGATGAGAAAACCTATTTTGATATTTTACTGCATGTTATTGATGTTGTATTCGTTTTCGCAACCACCCTGCAACGACGAAAGCATCATGAACACAAAAGGCAGTTGGAAAAAAAGCAATGATGCAAATCCATTCCCGGACCAGAGCTTTCCGGAGAATCAGTTTCCGCAGGTAAACAGCCGTATTGATAAAATGCAGAAATTGTTACAGGCTGCTTATCCGGAGCCGAAGGGAATGGAAGCAGGCTGGTATAGAAGTATATCCGGCAACGCGGAGGTAAAATCCGGCCCTGTTCCCTATGCACTCGATGTACTCTTCCTTGCCTACCACTGCAACAACGAAAAAAAAATTGAATCGGAAAGTGAAACCAGGGAAGGTGAAACCGGCACCTGGTTCTATATATGGGCCAATCAACTCAATAGTTGGTTTGCTGAATACATTAAAATTTATATTATTCAAAAACAACCGGTGTACCTGTTGCCAAAAAAAACAGGTGTACTAAATGGCTATCCTTTATATGAAGGAAACTATAACCGAACCGGCGAAAGATACTCCAGGGCAATTATTTTAACCCGTATCGGGCAGTCTCCTTATTTGCCTGTTACCCAAAAACAATTTTTGAAAGCGTTTTTGAATTATAACGGGAAAAAAAATCAAAAAGCCCTGGACTTCGAAATAAACAGAACTGTTAAAACGGACGAAGAGGAAGAAACCAATAAGAAAGAAAATTTAAAAATAATTGAACGGGTTACTCCAGCCGACAAACTAGCCCAAGCCAAAGATAATTTTCTGCGAAACTACGTTACATCCAGGCAACAAAAAGAAGCAGATATTGCCCAAATGAAAAAAAGGTATGAAGAGGAAATGAAACCGGCACAGGACCAGTTAGCAGATAGTCTGAAGGCAGATTTGGAGCAACCGGCCATTTTAGATTTCGATAATCTGTTAACATTTAAAGAATTTAGTACAGAAGAAAAAGGGGGTCGTCAGCTGGTGAGGCTAAACCCGGATTATTTTGATATGACCCTGCCAAAATATGTTCCCCAATTATTTATTGTGCACTGGAGCTGGAACGATGCAAAACCCGGTAACTACTGGAGAGCCCAGGTTGAGAAGGATTTCAATTTTAATGCATTGAAAGAAATGATAGATAAATAAATTTTTATTTATGAAAAAAATATTTACTCTCCTGGTGCTTGTTGCACTAATGCAACGGGCATTTGGCCAAACTGAAACTTTTGATATCACTACTTATACACCGCCAAAGGATTTTAAAAAGGAGAGTAAGCAGGGTGTTGTGATATACACTCATGTCAATACAACGACCGGAAGCTTTTGTGTCATTGCTATTTATGCCAGCAGTGCCAGTGCCGGTGATGAACAAAAAGATTTTGGGAATGAATGGAAAGACCTGGTCATTACTCCTTATAAAGCCGAAGCGAATCCAAAAACTGAAACCCAAACTAATGCTGAAGGGTGGAAAGCCGTTGCCGGCGCTACGGCAGTTAAACAAGATGGCCTTGACTCTTATGTGATACTCACTGTATTCAGCGGTTTTGGAAAAACAACCAGTGTGCTGGCCAATCTGAATGACCAGGCTTATTTACCCCAGGTAGATTCCCTTTTAGAATCTATGAAGCTGGATAAAACTTCTTCCCCGGTAGCTGTCACTAATGAAAAAAACAACCCCATCATCAATCAAAATAATGTTTCAACAGAAAAGCTTGGACACATGCTGCTTCCCCCGCTAAAAGGCTGGACGCTTAAAAAATATTCAAATGCCGCGATCTTCACTCCCAATGACCTTTTACCAGGCCAATATCTTGAAGTGCGGATCATGGGATCGAAACCTTTTACAGGAACCCTGCAGCAGGCGTTGGCAGAAAGCTGGAACGATGCCCTTCAGGACCTGGAGGCAACAAAAGCTTATGATGACAAACTCTATGATATTGAAACGGAAAAAACTTCTTATAAAGGATGGGATTATATAAGAGGCAGGGGCACTTTCCATGCTAACGGAAACGAAACTGGCAGGTACGATATGCACCTCTTTGTGGTAAAACTGAACAACCGCATTGAACGGATTGCTGTTTGGGGTTTAATGAACGTTAACCAGGGAGATTACAGCCCCTGGGTGAATCCACTTTACCAGCATGCCATTGAAGAATTTTTTTACTCAATAAAATTTGATGATTGGAAAGAACCTGTTCTTACAAACGGAGCCATAAAAGATGAAGGCATCTTTGGGCTATATCAAGGTCTTGAATTGTCCGGCGGCCGACTGGATGGTGCTTATACAATGTTCTTTCCGAACGGCCAGATTTTTAATGGCCCCAAGTTTCCCTTACAGGGGTTTTATGGAATGAATACCCGGGTGGAGGCTGAATTAAGAACAAAATATTGGGGCACTTATACCTTACAGAACGGAAAAGGTATGATCAAAATGGGCTATGGCAATATTCCCATAAAGGTTAGTGGGAATAATCTCATCGTCACCACTCAAAATACAGAACATAAATACGAAAAAGTTCCATCGGTTGATGGTGCCCTATTCAATGGCACTTATGGTTTTACCGGTGATTTTGGCAGTAAAAATCCTACTGTCAAATTTTCACCGGATGGAAAATTTATTGATTTTGGAGGTTTGGATATATTGAATCATCAAACAATGGATCCATATAATATAACCAAAGAACCCGGCAGTGGTACATACAAAGTAAAAGATTTTACCCTGGTATTTAATTATACGGATGGTCGAACCCTGCAGTTAGTTTTTATGGGTGAGGGTTATGACAAAAAAAATCCTAGCCCGGCAACGCTTACACTGAGTTTTAATAATGATACGATATACAAAAAATAATGATCGGCTTACAGCCTGAGAATTTCTCTAATCTTGAATGGTTCAATTTCGGGGGAGCTTACATAATGATGAAGTATTGTATCCATCCCATTTATTGATTAAAATTTTATGAAATTCTTGTCATAAATTCTTGAGGAACCAAATACTAGGTCTTCTCCACTAGAGACAGTTTTATTAGCCATTATTCTCGTTTAATAATTTTGTTCTAGTATTCACGAATTATTTTTTAGGTCATCTTCCATTATTGCAGGATAAACTAAATGCCATCCTTGAAATCATTACAGAAAAAAAATACCCCACCAAAGTGAGGTAAAAATTCGACCACTTCCCGGTATTAGAAAATAGTTAAAAAGCCCGAACAGCACGTATATAGTGCGTATAGTCCTTACCACTCCAAGTGGTGCAGCTCTGGGTACCATCGGTAAAGTTTTGGGTACATGCGTTGGCGTAATTGTACTCCGTAGAACTCCAATAGTAACCATTAGCAAAACCAACCAACAGGACTTTTTGCAAATACAATAAATTTAACTCATACATTGAAGGTAAATACCAGTCGTTATAGCCATTTAATACTAAATCGTAACAAATTTTAGCTGCATAGCCTCCTGCCCCTTGAACACCAACAATAGTGTTTGTGTTTGTGTTTCCTGTATATATTCCGTTAAGTGTTGCACCCGTGGTAATCCAAGAGCCATTGTCCCATCTAATTGTAACTCCACCGTTTTGGTCGCTTGGGGCAGATATTAACCCGTGCTGCACATTAGCATCGTAACCGGG
Source organism: Chitinophagaceae bacterium (assembly GCA_017882265.1). GTDB lineage: Bacteria > Bacteroidota > Bacteroidia > Chitinophagales > Chitinophagaceae > JADGPW01. The sequence goes on from JADGPW010000043.1 coordinate 4,775, forward strand.
GTCGCCGGGTTGTAAAATGTAGGCAAGTTTACCACCCCCGTAATTTTGACCAATAACAAGTGGGGTAGCAGCTGCCGGAGCACCTCCGATCATGTTTGTCCAGGAAGTTGAGCTATAATTAAAAACATTTAGTTGCCCTCCACCACAATCAAGACAGTATATGACAAGCCCATTAGCAGGATTGACAATAGCATCACGTTGCGCTCCAGTCATACGTGGTGGCAAAAACCCTTTGGTTGTACTGCTTACATCCAACTGGGCCGAAGCAGCCGGGGTTGTGGTTCCAATACCCACATTTTGGGCCTGAGTATTTAAGATAAATATAAAAGCAATCAAGAGCAATAGTAGCTTTTTCATTTTACATATTTTAAGTATTGAAAGAAACCGTTGGTGTTTTAGATAGCAGAATCAGCAAGAAAATAGCGTGGCCAGAAAAAAGTCAATGTGAATCTAAATATATTCAGGATATATTAGACTGACATTAATCATAGAGAATAAGACCGTAACGTCTTTTTTGAACTAAAAGTTTTCCGAATGATTAAATAATAGAGATTTAATTACAGGAGTAATATTACAGGCTATGGCCGGGGCCGGGTATTTCCCTTCGGCTTTTATATTTGTCAAGATAACCCAAATCTTATTCTGGAAATAATTACAGGGAATAGCAGGGAATATATTCTATAGGTCATCTGTGATCCGCAAGGTGGAACCCCTGCCTGACTGCGTCACGCAGGCAGGGAAGCGGAGTAGAATTACTATCGTTGAGAATTTATCCGGAAACCTGGTAGCGCAAAACTGAGCTGTTGACGGCTGGCTTATTTATGAATAATAGTTATTCCTCCATTAAGGATCTGGAGTAAAATGTTATTATAGCTAACTGGATTTACTTTCGAATAATCTTGACAGCAAGGTGAAGCATCAACTAAACTATATGTCAATTTAAGTGTGTCGATGTCTGAATTACTTAACAAAACATAGACAGTTTCTTGTTTCCGGTAATCAAAGTCTACAAACAGAAGACTGTCTTGCCCTGGATTTGTGTCAGGCCCAGCCGCATAATGATGAAGTATTGTATCTGTCCCATTTATTGAGTAAAATTTTATGAAATTCTTGTCATAAATTCTTGAGGAACCAAATACCAGGTCTTCTCCACTAGAGGAGCTAAGAATACGAAATCGTGCTGAGTTATAGTCTTGATTGCATTTTCTGTTACCTAGACAACACGAACCAAGAAA
>JADGPW010000044.1 GCA_017882265.1 Chitinophagaceae bacterium
CGGGTGGTGATCTTATCCAGGTATTTTTTAGTCCTGCTGGCAAAAGAGGAGGGCTCATTGCCGCATGTCAACATGGTCAGTAAGATCCTTGACCATTGTTTTCAACAGAATGATTTCGCTCCTCCCTTAAAAAAGCTCGCTAATGATCATTTCATCTCTGTAAGAACCCTGCAACGTTATTTTGAGATCTGCACCGGGATCAGCAGTAAGAAGGCCCTGCAGGTTATGCGGATCCGTAAAGCAGTTGCGCATATTGCCAATTCCCCGCATAATTTTAATTATTCCGTCTATAGTTACTATGATCAAAGTCATTTCTATAAACACCTGAAACAGTTCCTGCAAAAGAATACATTGAAAAATGTAAAGCCGCATATTAAATTGCTCGAATCCCTGCATAATAACAAAACTGTAGAAACAACTCCCCAAATTTGAAAGGAATATTTTAAGGAAAGCCTGAAATAATCTGGCCCAATTATTTTATACTCCTGATCGTTAACCAACTCTTTTTTACTAAAACGATCATCATGAAACAAATTCACTTTAGGAACACAGGCCGGTTCCTGATGATATTCCTATTAAGTATTCTGCAACTTAGCCTTTGGGCCCAGGATAGCACCAGCTCCCATTCAAGCAATTCGGTTACCACGAAAGAAACAACCACCACGACAAATTGGTATATGCAACCATGGGTCTGGGTAGTGGGTGGAGCAGTTCTGCTGATCATCCTGGTAGCTCTTTTGCGTGGCAATTCATCACGTAATAAGGAAGTAACCCGTACGACTATCATAAAAGATGATAAGAGCTAATGAATGTAGAACAGATGAACAAGGAATGCAGAATGACGAAGTCCATACTTATCTTTTATTCCTGAAATTTCTTTGTGTTCGTGATTTACTTCTACATTCTTAAATCCTTGTTCCTCTGTTAGACATTCTTTAGTTCCCTGCCCTCTGTCTTTCTTCTTCCGAAGCCGTCGTTCAGCGACGGGCGGCCTGTACTTTGTTATTTCCAAAGCGCCAGGTGAAAGTAAGATTGGCGACCCGCGACTCCCGGTAGGCATGCCATTTTTCGATATAATTATTATAGGTAATGACCGCCTTGGGCAAATTGGTCCAGAAGATATCCGTGATGTTGAAACGAAGCGTTCCCTTGCTCTTCAATATTGTTTTTTGTATCCCTGATGATAATGCCCATTGAGGATCCAGCACCATAAAGCCACTTCTGCCACCTGAATTGAGACTGGCATTCAATTCAGCCACCCATCCTTTCTTAAACGTAAAGGTATTGTTGGTCCTGATATCAGCAGCGGGTTTTCCATTGTTCAACGTGGTTCCTCCGAAACTGCCATTGAACTTTTCATAGTAGAGGTCCGCATTGTTGATCATGTTCCACCATTTACTGATCTTAACAGGAGCTGAAATAGTTAGTCCCAGGTAATCAGAGGAGGCCAGGTTGATCGGCACCTGGACCGTTACATTATCCGCAGAAGGGATATTGGGAAATACATCCTTGAATTTGGCCAGTGTAATATTCTCGTTGTCCTTTGTATGACTATACCCAAACGTGAAGTTCAGGTTCTTCACCGTATAGCTCAGTTCATAGGACCATGTCAGTTGGGGTAATAAACCCGGCCGGCTTGTTGCATAGGTGGATACATCAATTAGAAAAAGAAAAGGATTCAGTTGTGAATAACCCGGACGGTCTATACGACGACTTACCGACAGACCAAGGGTTTGGTCTTTTTTCATTTTATAATTGAAGAACGCGCTGGGGAACAATTGAAAATAACTGGAATCAAATTTCACATTGCCGATCTTTTGTTCTGTGGAAATATGCGTTTGTTCTCCCCTTAATCCAAATTGAAGATCAAATTTTTTAAACTGTTTACTGAAATTCAGGTAACCCGCCTGGTTATTTTCGTGGTACAAAAAATGATTGGTTTTATTGACATCGTTTTGAGGCGTTCCGCTACTTACATCAAAGAATTTAGCATCATTATCCGAGGAGACAAAACTGGTTTTAACCCCTGCTTCCAGCTTTGCCCCTTTTTTAAATGGGTTTACATAATCATGGTCTTGTAGTTAAACTATACTACCTGCATGGTGGGCCATATGAATGGGTTTACAAATGTTAACGGTTGTCGGATTTTTACATGGTTTGATTAAAATTGCCGGGAAGGGCGGGAAGACGGGAAGAATCCACTAATAGGAAATTAACTCTTCCCGTCTTCCGGCCCTTCCCGGCAAATAATCTGTCTTTGAGCCTGTCTCTATTTTTCAAAAAAACATGCATCTTTATAGCATTATGGCGTCTACTCGTAAAGCTGCAGTTGGTTTTATATTCATCACATTGCTGATCGATGTGATGGGCTGGGGTATCATTATACCGGTTTTACCCAAATTGATCGCTTCATTGAAACATATTACTATCAATGAAGCCAGTTCCTATGGTGGCCTTTTGATCTCGGCCTTTGCTATTACACAGTTTGTATTCGCCCCGCTTGTCGGCAATCTCAGCGACCGGTATGGCAGACGTCCCGTGCTATTGTGCTCCTTGCTTGGTTTTTGTATTGATTATTTATTTCTGGCCTGGGCTCCTTCTTACGGATGGCTGTTTGTTGGTCGTGTCATCGCGGGACTTACTGGTGCCAGTTTTACAACCGGTGCCGCCTATATCGCCGATGTGAGTACTCCTGAAACAAGAGCAAAGAATTTCGGCATGATCGGTGCCGCTTTCGGTCTTGGTTTTATCATCGGGCCGCTTATCGGAGGTATGTTGGTGTCATTAGGTTTGCGGGCTCCTTTTATTGCTGCCGCCATCCTTTGTTTCCTGAATTTCTGCTATGGTTATTTTGTTCTCCCGGAATCACTGCCCCAGGAAAGAAGAAGAGCATTTGAATGGAAAAAAGCCAACCCATTTGGTGCGTTGAAATTCCTGCAACGTTTCCCGGCTATCGGAGGATTGGCGCTTTGTTATTTTCTTATCTATTTTGCCGCAATGGCCGTGCAGGGCAACTGGAGTTATTTTACCATGGATCAATTCCATTGGTCGGGAAAAATGGTAGGTATCTCCCTGGCAGTGATTGGGTTCCTGGTTGCTGGTGTACAGGTGGGACTGATAAGAGTTGTTCATCCATGGCTGGGTAATAACAGAAGTATTTATACAGGGTTGTTATTATATAGTTTGGGGTTATTCCTTTTTGCTTTTGCTACGCAGGGTTGGATGATGTTTGTTTTTCTTGTTCCTTATTGTCTCGGAGGTATTGCCGGCCCTGCGTTGCAGTCCACTCTCACGGGTCATGTTCCCCCCAATCACCAGGGCGAATTGCAGGGTGCTTTGACCAGCCTGATGAGTTTAACCACTATTTTTGGTCCGCTTTTGATGAATAACCTGTATACTTATTTTACTACAGCTAAAGCACCTTTTTATTTTCCCGGGGCGCCTTTTTTGTTGGGTGGATTACTAATGATTTCCAGCGCTTTGGTGGCCTGGTTAAATCTGAGAAATGAAAAGAAAGTGTTTCCCAAAATTGATGAACTGTTCGAAAAGGAAGATAAAAATATACCGGTACACTAATGGCAAATAGCTAAAAGCTTATTTCAGGTTTTTTTTAAGTTCTTCAATTGTTTTCTTCCCATTTCCAACGAATATCTTATCATCAATAATTGTTACAGGTCGCTTCAAAAAAGTGTATTCCTCTAATATGAATTTCCTATAGTCATTCTCAGCTAACTTTTTATCTTTTAAACCCCATTCTTTATACTTCAAGGCCCGCCGGCTGAAAAGAGCTTCAAAACTCCCGGCCATTTTTTTCATCTCCTCCAACTGCAGGGGAGTAATTTTTTCAACCTTGATATCCTGCATCACGAAACCTTTCTTGTCAATCCCCGTTTCTTTAATAATGACCTGGCAGGTGGAGCAGGTGCTGAGATGGTAGATCTTTTTCATGTTGTTAGACTCAGTTAAAGGAGATAATAACTAAAAGTGAATAGATAATAGTGCCTTACAGTAGAAAATATCTTTCAATTCTTGTACTATCTCAACGTTGTAAGGGCTTTCCCGGAGAAGGAACTTTTATCTATTCACTTTTAACTATTCTCTATTTTCAGCATCGGCTTTAATGAATCTCCAAAAATGTTTTACTTTGTGACCTTTATTCTACCGTTATGGGCAAAGATCAGGTTTTCAAAGAAGAGATTGAAAAGGCGAGTGATTTTAAGTTTGGCGCTAATGTGGCCAAAGTGTTTGATGATATGGTGAACCGATCCGTCCCCTTTTATGGAGAGATCCAGCGAATGATGGCTGAACTGGCTGCCGATTATGCCAAAGAGGGTAGCGATGTGTATGACCTCGGTTGCTCTACTGGCACTACAATGGTCGGTATGGACACTATGGTGAATCCTGATATCCGTTTTATCGGAGTGGATGATTCCCAGGAAATGCTGGATAAATGCAAATCTAAATTACTGGAACTGGGTTTCTCCCGGAATTACGAGCTACGCTGTGCCGACCTCAACCAGGGAGTAAGAATTGAGAACGCATCTGTAGTGGTACTCTGCCTCACGCTGCAGTTTGTCCGACCCATTTACCGGGAGCAACTTCTTAAAAATATTTATGATGGCCTGAACCCCGGTGGGGTGCTGATCCTTGTTGAAAAAATCCTGGCTGAAGAAAGTTCATTTAACCGGGCTTTTATTGAATATTATTATGACTACAAACGCCGTAACCAGTACAGCGAAATGGAAATATCTCAAAAAAGGGAAGCCTTGGAAAATGTGTTAGTTCCCTATAAACTCAGCGAGAATATTTCAATGTTGCGCGACAAAGGTTTTGCGCATTGCGAAGTATTCTTTAAGTGGTACAACTTTGCGGGTCTTATTGCGGTAAAAAAATAACAGTAAACAGATCACAAATAAAATCCCGATAGTTATCGGGATATTTTTTGGATTTTATGGTCTCCATCGGCAACTTCTTCTTCAAATATCGTAATTGGATCTTCATCCTTTTCTACGGGGCTTTGTTCATTCCTTCCTGGCCATTATTCTCAAAAGAACGGTTTGGTAATTCGTATTATATATGGCCGATAGTTATCGGTTTGTTTGTCACTATTTTTGGTCAGGTTATCCGCGGGCTAACGATCGGGTTGGCTTATATCGTACGAGGCGGAAAAGGAGGAAAACCATACGCAGAGGGCCTGGTAACCGATGGCATCTTTAACCACTGTCGCAATCCACTGTATGTAGGAAATATATTGATGTTACTTGGTGTGGGCATTTTAGCCAATTCATTGGTATATGTGGCGATCGTTATCCCTGTTTTTATCTTCATCTACCAGGCGATCGTTTTAGCTGAAGAAAATTTTCTGCGCGGAAAATTCGGTGCCGGCTTTGACGCCTATTGTAAAAAAGTAAACCGCTGGTTCCCTGATTTTAGTGGTATCGGGAATACATTATCAGGGATGAAATTTAACTGGAAGAGATGGATCTTAAGAGAACATACCACACAGTTTATCTGGCTGATCGGTATTACCCTGATCCTATTCATCAACTATCCCCAGTTAACCCGATATAATGATGCTGTGGAGATTGCCCGGAACCCTGATCTGTCAAAATTTCATAACCTCGAGCGAAGCCTTCTGCTGGGGATTATTCTTGGGGTATTACTCGTGGTTTACCTTCTGATCCGCTTCCTGAAAAAGACCGGTAAATTCAAGGAATAGCTCCAACTGACTTAATAACTCCACCAGACTGCCGGCTGCCGACTGCCGACTGACTTCCATGGCTTTCCTGCATTCGTAAACAACCCCGGGAATTAAGTGTTATTTTTGTAGCATAAACTGTGAGCTATGATCAAGACTGGCAACCCTATTATCAGTATATACACCGAGATGACCCCCAACCCGGAAACCATGAAGTTTGTGGCTAACAAGCTTTTGTATCCGGGAAAAAGCATTGATTTCCCTGATGCGGAAACAGCGAAACCTTCACCGCTGGCAACAGAACTATTTGGCTTTCCTTTTATCAAGGCGATATTCATTGCCAGCAATTTTGTGACCCTGACCAAAACAGCCGATACGGATTGGAACGATGTGATCCCTGCTATCCGCCAATTCTTAAAAGAATACCTCGAAGAAGGAAAGATCATCGTGAATGAAGAAGAAGTGGCGGCTATGAAACACGAAAGCAGCAACGAGGTCTCCGCAGATGATGACGATGTGGTGAAACGCATCAAAGAATTATTGGACAATTATGTGCGCCCTGCCGTGGAAATGGATGGCGGCGCCATTCAGTTTAAAAGCTACGAGGCCGGTACCGTCAACCTGGCGATGCATGGATCCTGCAGTGGTTGTCCTTCCAGCATGATCACCCTGAAAGCCGGTATTGAAGGAATGATGAAAAGGATGATACCGGAAGTGAAAGAGGTGGTGGCGGAAGCGGAGTAGAAAC
>JADGPW010000045.1 GCA_017882265.1 Chitinophagaceae bacterium
ATACATTTGTAATACTTGGCCAGGGACAAATTATTCTTAGCCAAACAGTTTCGGCATACTCAAAAAATCGTTTAACCACAGACCTGCCTGCCGGCTGGCAGGTTACACAGATTTAATTTCACAGATAACACAGTTTCTCATTGAACTGGAAATCTGTGTTTTCTGTGGTTATAATATAGCTGATTATGACAGATAGCCGAATTACACTAATACTCCTATCAAATTCTTGCCCTAGCCTTCTAGTACTCTGACCGCGATCTCAACGCTAGACAAACACTTACCCTGAATGCTTTTACCCCTACTGAAACCCTACTGATACCCTACTCAAACCTTACGGAAACTTTTGCCAACCTGTCATCCACCGAAGGGGTCTCCAAAGGAGTCCTTTGAACCGCTCCGAAATTAGCGTTCCCGACCCGGAAACGAGGGGGCTTCTGGCCTAATTCAGGGATCAACAAATAAAAACCTTCTCCCTAGTTAGTCCACTACCTCTATCCAGTTAGTCCACTATGTAGTGGACTAACTGGATAGAGGATAGAGCCCCTTTAGGGAGAAGGGTCGTATAAAACCGACCGGGATTCGTTCCTGAATTCTTGGGATATACCTGTTGCTCTCTAGCCGTCCTATGACCGCCACATCATCGCCAGATCAGCGCGGAATGACCGCTTCTCCTCCACGTTCCCTACACGTTTCCTCCGCTTTTACTCCCTGTTACCCCTGTGTTCCCAGCGCCTGTACTCCCTATTCCACCCATGTTCCCGCCGTGTTCACACCGTGTTCCCCTTGCATTCCCCCCGTGTTCCCCCCGCATTCCCCCCGCTATCCTCCCCTGAAATGACGCTCTTTTGCCGCTCTCTTGCCGCTCTCCTACCGCTGTAAGGACGCATAGCCATAGTACAAAGCATTTATTTTCAGAAACCTATGTGTAATCCATGTGTCAACCATGTGCGATCGTTCACTAAAGGATACATTTTTCTGGGGAAAATAGATTGTTTGAGCGAAGGATTAGCGAATGATCACTGATGGATAATAATATTTCTAAGGGCAACTGTTTTCAATACGATGGGTAATAACCCGGGCCGGGACCTCTACGAGTCCGAGACGCGGATTAAAGCTAAATCGTGTTCATTTCAGGGGGAATCTGCGTCAAGGACCCGTAAAGGAGGCGTAGAGGGGGATGATAGGTTTTATTCAGGACAATTAATTGCAAATGATTCTTAAGCATTTGTAATCGGTTATTGACGAAACTTAACAACTCAAAGTTGGTAGTGAGAGTATTGAATTTCAGGTTTTTAAGAATTACATTTATAGTAGTGTCGTATTATTCCTGCAATACTACTGTTTCCCTTAATGCTTCCGTTGCAGCATTAAATTCGATCTTATACAATTTGGATAATAAATTATTTGTAAAATTTTAAACAAACTCAAATGATTACAATTATTCTCCTTTGGGCAATTGTTCTTCTTTACAGTTTCCACTTCGCCGGACACTTACATAATATCATTGCAAATGTACCAAATTGGTCATCGGGGAAAGTCGAAGACTTGAACCGCTACAGCAATTTTTATCACAAAGGAAATAACACCCATTATTTTGCTCCTGTAATTTTCGCCTCCATACTTAAATGTCTTGTTACACTCATTTTAGTTTGGAATTCTGGCGGCATAACCCGAAACTTAGTTGCCGCCGACCTGATCATCGTTGTCGGAGTATTAATTTCTGTATTCACAATATTTCGTTCAATCAACAAGTATTTTGCGTCGGGACAGTATGAAGCAACTAAATTAAAATCGCAGGTAAATAAATGGCTATTGTTCAATAATATTCGTTTTGTAATTATACTTTGTGGTTTAATAATTTCAATCTGGGCTCTAAATTCCTACAAGGGATAATTAAACGATGTTACCCGTTATTGATAGCACTGCAGGAAATACTAAAATCTGCCTTCCTTAAATAATACATCAATAAGTCATAACTTGTTCAATATCTTTTCTATTTTATCAAGTCTTTCCTTTAATTCCATCACTTCATTTTTTAATTGCTGGTTCTCTGTATTCAGTAATTCAGTTCTTTTTTCCAAAGCCTGTACCGCTATAAGATTAACACCGATCAGGTCCTGCTGATTGATCAAAGTGTCGCACCCGATCGTCCCCAACCCATCTTTACCAAAAGCTGTGTAAATATCCTGTGCCATTGGTCCAAAATGACGGAAATGCTGTGGATCCTGGCCTTTATAATTCCAGGTGGTAAGAGGGAGAGTAGCGATCTTTTGGAGAAAGTCTTCCTCATCAACAGGAAGAAAATTTTCTTTTAACCGTACATCGCTGATCACGGACCAGGAGTTTCCCCCCGATGACACCTGTACACCAATATCGGCGCCGCTGTTACTGGAAATCAAATAGTATCCTCCATTAAAGCGCATACACATCTGATCGTTACTTCCTACTATTCTTATTCCTTTGTTGAAAGGATCACTGTCCGCCAAAAAAAACGAGCCTGTTTTGAGGTTCGTGGAAATATTATGACCGATAGCCACGGAATAATCACCGGAGGCAGTGGCAGCAGTTCCCAAGGCGACGGATGCTACTCCACTAGCGGTAGCCGTATTTCCTTCAGCAAATGCATAGAGTCCACCTGCAATTGCTGTAAATCCAAATGCGTTAGCGTAATTGGAAGTTGCCATTGATGAATTGCCCATAGCCATCGCATATTGCCCACTGGCGGTGGTATTTCCTCCCATGGCAACCGAATAATCAGCGCTGGCCGTGGTATTTGCCCCCATGGCCACAGAATAATACCCTGTATTGATATTGTTCCATTGGGTTGAACCAACATACCCTGCTCTAAAACATGCTTTACCCGTATAAAACATCAACCGGGGTCCCACGCCCAGATCAGGGACTGAGCCTGAAATGGCAGTGCCCGTTACCAGTAAGCCTTTGGTGGTGCTTGGCCCAACATCAACATGCAGTTGTGCCGTGGTGTTTGGACTGCTCGTACCAATTCCAACTTCCTGTGCTTTCATTTCCAAAGCAAACAGAATGATAAATCCATTTAGGAAATATACTTTTTTCATAACGGGGTTTTTGGTTACTAATTTAATATTAATTAATGAAACCAGGTATTGTTGAGGATCCTGGAAGTTTCCGTTTTTCGATTTTTGAACCCTGCCTACCGGTAGGCAGGGTTCAAAACCGTTTATTACGAGGATCTTCAATCACTGGGCTTTGATAAAAATATTAACCCTATCCAAATTTTATAGTAACGCTTATTATAATGAGAAAGGGATGGGACGATGTTTTGTTATAATAGTTCGGCGCCAACAAAATTTTACCCAGGCCTGTTTTTCAAGGATGACTTAACCGACATTATTATTATACCCAACTGTAGTTCCGGCTTCCATCCAATTCCCGACAAAAGAACATAACTTAGACTTTAGCACCTGCTTGCTTCGCTTTCGCGTAGCTTCAGCGAAGCAAGGCCGGCTGACAGGTCAATGAATTCCTGAATTGCAGCACGCTCTGGATATAACATGCAAACTTAAAAACAACCATCAGTGGCAAAATTTTTTACCTTATTAGCCTTAACGATTACAGTTATTGGTTACGGGCAATCCAAAAAAACGTTTCAACTGGAAAAAATCATTTTCCATACATCAATGTGTTATGGATATTGCCCAAGCTATCATTTACAGGTAGACAAGGACAAAAAAATTAATCTATTCGCTGAACAGGTTTATAAAAACGTCCGGTATCAATCATATGAGCCAGACACTACGAAGACCGGATATTTCACCGGAATTGTTGCTGATACTACCTTTAACAAACTTACCAATGAACTTCAAAAGATCGGACTGGATTCTCTCGAATTTGATGGGGCCACTTGTTGTGATGGTTCAATAAAAACAATTATAGTATATTATAATGGTAAAAGAAAGTATTTAAAATCAATGTTCCCGCCAGTCAAAGCAGGTAAATTAATTTCGATTTTATATGAAATTTGTGAGACAAGTAAATTGCAAAGGACAGATGAGCGGTTTAAAATTGAAGATGGGATAACTATCAGGTAATATTTGTATAATTAATAGGAGGATTCGGAGCTTATTTTTATTATCAATCCCTAAATAATGACATCTACCAAGATTTCCAGGCTACCAATAATAAAGCCCCCCGATTTCCCGGGGGGCCTGCTTGCCATGGTATAATTTTGGTTGCGACTCTACAATTTGATAAACTTCATTTTCATAGACTCCCCGTCATCCTTTTTCGCTGCAAGGAAATACATGCCTGCCTGTAATTTGCTGATATCGATCCGTTGATTTTTCGACGTAACTGACACTTGCATAACGGTTTGTCCCTGTAAATTGGTGACAAGAATATTTTTCCCCAGCCACCTCACATCATAAGCGAGATCAAGGGTCATTTCCGTAATAGCCGGGTTGGGATACAATTGTGGGTGCAGCCATTGGGGGGAATCATCCGGTAAGGGCGATTCAAAGACCAGGGGCATATCTAATCCTTTTGATGAAAGAATAGCGTTTCGGGGCCCCCCCGGTGCGAATAAAGCCCTCATTCTTGCCTTTTGACCATTCGTAAACAGATTTGTACAAGGATCGCTGGTAAAGTCCATATAATTCATGTACATATCACCATTAGGAGCATTACCACAGGTGATCCGTATACCTGAAGGACAACCTGAAGTATAACTTGCCTGTTTGGGTGTGTCATCCACTCCATCGTCACCACAGTTCGCATCTCCCCATAAATGCTTCAGGTTAAGCCAATGACCTACTTCATGTACAGCCGTTTTACCCATATTATAGCCCGTTTCGGAATTAAAAGTTCCAAAGGCACCAAAGTCGATCACTACCCCATCCTTGCTATCTGTTCCGCCCGGGAAACTTGAATATCCTGCGAGGCGATCGAGATGACAAACCCAGATATTAAGATAACTCCGTGGATCCCATGCATCATCACCCATTTGAGCAGCGAATTTCATATTGTCATTCATTTCCCATTTAGTAATGGGTGTGTATTTACGGATGATACCGGAGGTGGATCTTCTGTTGGGATCAGATATGGCTAACTGGAATTCTATTTCGCAATCAGCCGCAATGGGCCTGAAAACCGCAGGGGTCTTTACAGTATCCGCATTCCTGCGCCGGTAACAATCATTCAAAGCCTTTATCTGGCTGAGTACCTGTGCATCGCTAATTTTTTGGGAAGGGTCGTGATATAAGATATGGACAACGACGGGTATTTTAATGACCATTATTTCCGTTCTGGCCGTTGTATGGTCCTGGATTATTTGCTGACGGGTGAATGTTTCAATCGAGTTTATCCTTTGAGCCAGGGAAGGGTCTTTTTGCAATTCTTCCTGCAGGTAAGGAAAACTGGAGCATTTCTCCTGTGCAAGTAGTTGATTGGTCAGCGCTAATGCGAAAAGCGTTATGATGAATCCTGCCTTCATAGTTCCAATTAGTTTGTACGTTTAAAATGGCAATAAGAATTAACGCCATCAGCCTTCAGAAGTATTGGAATTACAGGTTTGCTATCAAGCTACTCAGCACAAGTGAAAAGGATAAAGGGGAATTTGTAAAGGCGTTCCAGAGATAGGGTTTCGGGGGGTTGATCTCTCGAAGGATAGTTTGCTGCCATAAATATAATTCTTTTAATTTATTGTGCAAGAAGTTTTTGTATCGTATTTTTCCCATACCTGTTGCACTTGTAAAAGCTTTAACAGCCGGAAAGGCCGGCAGCACTTATTTTTGTAGCGCATCCATCCTGAATTTTGAAGGATAATCACTAATTAATTTTTTTAAATTTTCCGAAGGAGTTTCTTTCGTTCAACCAATCATATTCATTCATGAAAACATTTCTTTCTGTCAGTACCCTTGTCCTGTTGGCATCCTGTAATGGGAAAAATGGCAATGACAATAATAATGATCACCATCCTGAAACCACAAAAAGTATTAGTTACTCGATCATCGGTACCTATCCTCATGATACTTCATCTTACACACAAGGCTTAGTTATTTATAACGGCGAAATGTACGAAGGCACAGGAAATTACGGTCATTCCAAACTACTCAAGGTGGATTGGAAAACAGGTAAGGCGGAAAAAGAAGTATCCCTTGACCCTAAATATTTTGGAGAGGGTATCACGATCCTTCACGATACGATCTACCAGCTAACCTGGAAGGAAAAAACAGTCTTTGTTTATACTTTGAAAGATTTTAAGAAAATAAAAGAATTCACAGTTGATATTGAGGGCTGGGGATTGACCAATGATGGTAAACAACTCATCGTCAGCACCGGCGCGAGTGACCTGAACTATTATGATCCTTCCACTTTTAAGTTGGTAAAAACACAAACCGTGACGGAAGGCGGAAGCCCGTCTTTTAACATCAATGAACTGGAGTATATCGACGGATTCATTTATGCTAACCAGTATCAATACCCTTATATTTTTAAAATAGATCCCGCTAACGGGCAGGTGGTGGCAAAAGCCGATCTTACGAGCATGTGGGACAGGATACGGGCCATTGATGCGGATGCAGATGTGCCCAATGGCATTGCGTATGATACGGCTACTAAAAAAACATATATCACCGGGAAATGGTGGCCGGAGCTATATGAGATACAATTCAGTCAGTAGATCACAATTATAACCGCGGAGACGCGGAGGCGCAGAGGTTGATGAATCTGAACGTAATCTCTGCGTCTCCGCGTCTTCAATGATGAGAGTCTGCTGCATCCGTTGAACATATTTTCTGTTTTAATCAGCTTAATTGTATAAAAAGCACACTTCAATCAACGGTCATCTTCTTTTCTTTAAAAAAGAGCCGCA
>JADGPW010000046.1 GCA_017882265.1 Chitinophagaceae bacterium
CAATTCCTAATTCCTAATCCCCAATAACTAATTCCTTATTGTAACCTCTAATCGAAGCACCATTTCCGTTTTCTCCGTCACCTTACACCGTTCATCAATACGGTGACCAACTACCCAGATGATCCGTAGATCGCTTTCAATGACCCAAACCTGCTCTTTATCTGATTTAGAAAGCTTTTGATCAATTAAGAAGCGTGATAATTTCTTTTTTTTCTTCATTCCCAACGGGTAGAAATAATCCTCGGTCTTCCATTTTCTAAGCAACAGTGGGAAACTTATCTCTTTAAGGTCAAGTGAGGCCATGAAAGAGGAATTTGGGATTTGGGATTGGGAATTAGGAGCAACTTCAATACAAAGGCGCCCAATTCCAAATTCCAAATTCCTAATCCCCTCATTGATAATAATGTTCTCAGATATAGTTGATCTGACAGGGCTGATAATGAACCAGTGCCGGTGCTTGATGATCCGGTAGGTATGTAAAGGTGATTCAATATATTTGCCCGAATCACTGGTCCCCAGTTTTACTACTTCTTCAACTTGTTTTTCAGCAAACCCGTAATGACTGATGATCTCGAAGATCAGCGCTTTGCTGCTATATTTCATCAACTCCCGGAAAGGGATATGAATTTCCTCCCCTTTTTGTTTACAAAGTTTCTTTTTCAATTCACCCACTGAAAACTGATAGAGCTTTTCAATTTCTTTAAACCGGTTGATATTATCCTGCAAGTTTTCCTTTACCTGCGGGTAAACTTTGCTGATGGCCGGGATGATCTCATTCCGGAAGTAGTTGCGGGTGTATTTGGATGACTGGTTGGAAGAGTCTTCCACAAAATCAAGATGATGTTCCTTGGCAAACGCAAGTAAATCTTCCTTTGAAAATTCAAGTAATGGCCTTCGGACAAACCCGGTTTTTACAGGAATACCCGTCAGCCCATGTAACCCGGTACCCCGGAAGAAATTCATGGCAACTGTTTCAGCGTTATCATCTGCATGGTGGGCGGTCAGTAGGTGAATGGTGAGTGGTGAGTGGTGAATGGGCGTTTCCGCGGTTTCACTATTCACAATTGACAATTGACTATTCACTAATTCAGCAAACCACCCATACCTAAGTTCCCGGGCCGCTTCCTGGATGGAGATCTTATTTTCAGTAGCGTAAGCTTCCGTTTCAAAATCCTTTACAAAAAAAGAAGTTCCATATTTTTCCGCCAGTGATTGAACAAACGCAGCATCTCTTTCACTCTCTTTATCTCTTAGCTTAAAATTACAATGTGCAATAACGAAATCATACCCGGCTTGTTTACATAACTCACATAACACAACAGAATCCACTCCCCCGCTGACCGCCAGCAATAGTTTATCTTTTGGTGAGAAAAGATTCTGTTTTTTAATAGTATTTTGAAATGCTGACAGTAAATTCATCTGACGTATTTACTTCTTTAAACATGATTTGAAAGCAAAACCTGTATTGTTCCTTACTGAAATGTCCTTAAGTTCGGTCAATTGTAACCGCTGAGGCGCGGAGACGCAGAGATTGATAAACCAGTTGGTGGCTACCTTTTCGTTTCGCGTCTCAGCGGTTATCTTACATTTAAAAAGGCATTTCCCGGATTGGTCTTAAAACGTAAGTTCCTCAAAAGCCGCCCGAAGTTCATTATAGGAATGATTATCCCCCGCCTTCTTCGCCTCCTCCATCCCTTTTTCATATACCTGGATGGCTTCTTCTGTCTTCTCCTTTCGTTCCAACAGCCTGGCCAAATGATAATAGGTTCCGATATAGCCTGGTTCCCGGCTAAGAATTTCCCTAAACAACCCACCCGCCTCTTCATCTTTACCCAATTTAATATACTCCAGGGCCAGGGCATGCTTCAAAAAGCTATCCTGGGGATCAGCCACTAAAAATTCTTTCAACTTATCAACCCTGTCCATGCTTTTAATAAGATTTGCATTTTTATTGCCCCATCCCGAGAGACAATGGATTAGTATTTCGGATTTAGGTTAGCATCGCTTATCTTTGCCTTAGTTGCATAAACAACTATTTCTCCGGCTTCACACGGGTCACAAAAAGAAACATATTATGAAGATCCTGGTTTGTATAAGTAAATCGCCTGACACTACGGCAAAAATAGCTTTCACCGACAACAACACGAAATTCGACGCGAATGGCGTACAATGGATCATTAACCCTTATGATGAATGGTTTGCCCTGGTTCGCGCCATAGAGTTAAAAGAAGCGGATCCCACTACCGTCATTCACCTCGTAACCGTTGGGGGCGTTGACGTGGAGCCCATCATCCGGAAAGCCCTGGCCCTGGGTGGTGATGAAGCGGCACGGGTAAATGTTGATAGCCAGGATAGTTTCTATATAGCGTCACAGATCGCTGAAGTAGCTAAACAAGGAGCCTATGATATCATTTTCACCGGCAAGGAAACCATTGATTACAATGGCTCCTCTATCGGGGGTATGGTTGCTGAATTACTTGACCTCCCCTATGTTGCCCTTGCTACCCATTTTGAATTGAAGGGTACTACCGCAATCATCACCCGGGAGATTGAGGGCGGCGAAGAAATTGCAGAAGTGGCATTGCCCGTAACAGTGAGTTGCCAGAAAGGAATGGCCGAAGCCAGGATACCTAATATGAGAGGGATCATGGCCGCCAGATCAAAACCCATGAAAGTTATTGAACCCATTGCGGCAGATACACTGACAAGTATTGTGGACTTTGGATTGCCACTGGTAAAAGCAGGTGTGAAATTAGTTCCTGCCGACCATGTTGAAGAATTAGTAAGGCTTCTTCATGAAGAGGCAAAGGCAATTTAGACAATTGACAATAGACAATAGACAATAGGCAATAGACAATAGGCAATTGACTATCATTAAAAGAATATGCTGCTTATTTAAAATTTAGCATTTAACACTTAACATTTAATATGAGCGTACTTGTTTTTATCGATACCGCGGAAGGCCATGTAAAGAAAGCGTCGTTGGAAGTATTAAGTTATGGCGCTAAAGTGGCTGAACAGTTAGGAACTACTGTTGAGGGAGTTGTATTAGGCACTGTTTCTGAAGACCTGGCAGCACTGGGTAAATATGGTGTAAGGAAGATCCACCACGTAAAAGATGGGGCTTTGGATCACCTGGATGCGCAGGTATATGCCGGCGTGATCGCGCAGGTAGTGAACGCCAGTGGCGCCAGCCTGATCATTTTCTCCAACAATGTAGATGGTAAAGCGATCGCTCCCCGTTTATCTGTCCGCCTGAAAGCTGGACTGGTATCTGGCGCGGTGGCATTACCTGATACCAGTAACGGATGTGTAGTGAAGAAAAATGTTTTTTCGGGGAAAGCATTTGCCAATATAGCCGTCAAAACTGAAATAAAGATCATTTCACTCAGCCCGAATGCGTATAAGATCATAGCCGGTGAAGGAACAGCCGAGGTGGTTCCATTTACAGCAACAGTTGGTACCCCCAAAGTAAAAGTGACAAGCGTGGTAAAAGCAAGTGGTGAAGTGCCCTTAACAGAAGCGGAGATCGTAGTGAGTGCGGGCAGGGGATTAAAAGGTCCGGAAAATTGGGGCATGGTCGAAGAACTGGCAAAAGTATTACATGCAGCCCTCGCCTGCAGCCGTCCTGTCGCAGATGCCCATTGGCGTCCACATAATGAACATGTGGGTCAGACAGGTATAGCTATCGCGCCCAATCTTTACATAGCGATCGGCATCTCGGGAGCCATCCAGCACCTCGCGGGAGTAAACCGGAGTAAGGTCATTGTGGTCATCAACAAAGACCCTGAAGCTCCTTTCTTTAAAGCCGCAGATTACGGCATTGTAGGCGATGCGTTTGAGATAATTCCCAAATTCACAGAAGCCGTTAAGAAACTGAAAGGAATGGTTTGAGAGATAAAAGTTAAAAGTGAATACATAAAAGTTTCCTTAATCCGTAATTATCTTTCCTTTTTAATGAGTCCTCAAACGGGGATAAATTTTCGACTGTAATGCACTTTTATCTTTTCACTATTAGCTTTTATCTATTAAGTTTTTATCTTTATCCTATCTAAACCAATCTTCATGAAAAAACGATGGATCCTACTACCATTCCTTCTTGCCTTTTTCTTTTGTACGGCCCAGAAAAAAGGGAAAGGCAAAGAAAAGGACAAAGACAAGGACAATACCAATTACAAAACACCCGCCCCGGATACCGCGAACAGTTTTACAGGTATCATCAGGTATCATATAACAAATGATGACCCGGCTGACAAAGATTCCATGAATATCATCTTTGGGAAAAATCAAATACGCGTCACGTTATTTTACCCCAGTAAAAAAAAAGATGAGATCATTGAAGAAAACAGGATAGCCGATTTTAATAATAATACAATTCTTCTCCTGAACATAACAGACAGTACCTATAAGGTCGATAGCCTGAACAAAACTAACCAGGGCGGTGTCTTTACTCTTGAAGATGATAAAAAGACCGGCCTCATTCTTAAAAATACCTGCAAGGAATATGCCGGGACCTTAAAAACAAAGGACGGAAGTGAGTTTGAAGCCGCTTGCCTTGTTGGCCAGCCCTTTTCCTACGCCGGTGTTGAAAATTATAATTTTCTCAATATTCACCCCATGGTCATGGGATACAAAATAGTACTGGGTTTCAGAACCAAGTCTTCTGATAATGAAAACACCTATATCATGGCTTATAAAATAGAGCCCGGCAATACAGATCGCTATTTTGACCTGGGCAGGTTCAGGGTAAAGGGACAATAGGCAATAAACAATAGACAATAGACAATGGACAATAGGCAATTGCCCATTGATTTTCGCCCATTGCGTTTATAAAACTATATAGGCCTTTCCTTACTTTGGAAGGGTTTTGTTTTTTATCTTTGTTATTCAATTAAACAATAATAAAAGTCCCGATCGGGGCGTAACTGGGGCATGAAGAAAATAGAACTGGAAATAGTGGCATTATCGCATAGTATTACCCAAACCCATTCCTATGCGGTCGTATTGGGTGAGGTGAGTGGGCTCCGGCGTTTACCCATCGTGATCGGTGGCTTTGAAGCCCAGGCCATTGCTGTTGCCCTGGAAAAGATGCAGCCCAGCCGCCCCTTGACGCATGACCTGATGAAAAATTTCATGAATGCTTTTGCCATTGATCTGCATGAGATCATTATATGCGATCTCCAGGAAGGGATCTTTTATTCCAAACTGGTCTGTTCTACAGAAAATGATACGGTGGAGATCGATTCCAGGACCTCCGATGCCATCGCGCTGGCTGTGCGTTTTGGCTGCCCTATATATACTTATGAAAATATCCTGGAAAGCGCCGGGATACTCATGGAAGATACCGGGTCAACCGAAAAAAAGAAAAGATCGAAACAGGAGGTCATGGTGGAAGAAGACAGACCGGCCGGCAATGAAGACCTGAAAACCATGACATTGGAGGAATTAAATACACTTTTAAATGAGGTGTTAGATAGAGAGGATTATATACGCGCCATCGCCATTCGGGATGAGATAAATAGCCGGAGAAAGAAGCGTAAATAATTTGCTAAAATCAAGGAATTGGGAATTAGTAATTAGGAATTTGTCCGACCATTCCGATTATCAGAACTCTTCATCCTAATTCCCAATTCCAAATTACTAATTCCTGAATATATAAAAAGTGTATCCATGAAACCTGTTAATCAATAAATGAATGGTCGTTTTTCCCAATTGCAAGATCAACCTCGGCCTTAATATTCTTTTTAAAAGAAGTGATGGTTACCATGAACTGGAAACTGTTTTTTACCCGCTGCCACTGACTGATGCACTGGAAATAACAGAGGATAAAAAACCTCGTCACCAACCTTCTTTCACTTTTACGATGAGTGGTCTTGCCATAAAAGGCGATACAGCCACCAATCTTTGCGTAAAAGCCTGGCGTTTGCTGAAAAAAGATTTTCCGGGGCTTCCCCATATGCAAATGCACCTGCATAAGGTCATTCCATCGGGTGCAGGATTGGGAGGCGGCAGCGCCGATGCCTCCTTTTTATTAAAATTACTAAACGAAAAATTTAAGCTGGGTCTGTCAACACCCCAATTAATAAATTACAGCGCCAGCCTGGGAAGTGATTGCCCGTTTTTTATTCTCAATAAACCCTGTTTTGCAAAAGGAAGAGGTGAATTACTGGAAGAGATCGAAATCGGGCTCCTCCCCTATAAATTTGTCATTGTGAATCCGGGTATTCATATTGACACGGGCAGGGCATTTTTAAACACCAAACCTGCCATACCTGAAAGATCATTAATGCAGATCATTAAAGGGCCCATAGAAAAATGGAAAGACGCGCTGGTAAATGATTTTGAGAAATTTGTATTTAAAGAATACCGCGAGATCGTAGATATTAAAGATGAACTGTACCTTACCGGGGCGATCTATGCTTCCCTAAGCGGCAGCGGCAGTTCCGTTTACGGGATCTTTCCCCGCGAGAAACGATTAAAGTTATCGTTCCCCGCTAACTACTTTGTACGGGAATTGTAGTCAGTCGGGCAGTCGGCAGTCGGAAAATTTCCTATTATCTGAATCTGACTGTCGACTGCTGACTGCTGACTGCCCAACTGCCGACTGCCGACTGCCCGACTGTTTACTGGCTATCAACCAACACTAAAAGCCCCTCCAGATCGAGAGGTTCAGTCATCATTTGCAAATTACCGGCAGCATCTTTTGGCCATTGTTCTTTTGGTCTGTCCCAGTATAACTCGACACCATTTTTATCCGGATCATTGAGGTAGATAGCTTCCGAAACGCCATGATCAGAAGCTCCGGTCAATGGATATTTTGCATCGATCAGCCTTTTCAATACGATGGCCAGGTCTTTCCTGGTCGGATACACGATGGCCGTGTGGTATAAACCGGCTGCCCTGACCGGCGCCGGCCCGGCATTTTTACTATGCCAGGTATTCAGGCCAATATGATGGTGGTACCCACCAGCCGAAATGAATGCGGCACTATCTCCATAATATTGTTGCAGCTCAAATCCTAAAAGATCCCGGTAAAAAGCAAGCGACCTTTCAAGGTCTGTAACCTTTAAATGAACATGTCCAATTCGTGTGCCTGGAGGGGTGGTGTATGACATGGGTAGAGTTTTTTAGTGTGCAGAGTCATAAAGGTCAGTCGGACAGCCGGCAATCGGTCAGTCAACGGTCAGCACCCGATAGTAGGAAAGTTTCCGACTGCCTACTGCCGACTGCAGACTGCAGACTGACTTTTTTTATTATCTTTGATGCAAATTTCGCATTATCCTTCAGTATCCACACATACAAATCTTTTTAGGTCTGAACCTCGACATGTTAAACCACTAAGACCGGGGCTTACTTCTCTGCCGACTGGCGGAAGGCTATAAAACATTTCCTGCTGTAAGTAGTTTTTCTCTATTCACTTTTAACTTTTATCTATTCATATATGCAATCAATTATAACCCTGACCGGTAAGTCGCAATACTTTCTTGAACTGGAAGAGCGATATAGCGCCCACAATTACCAGCCCATACCCGTGGTACTTGATCGTGGTAAAGGCGTGTATGTATGGGATGTGGACGGTAAACAATATTATGATTTCCTGAGCGGCTATTCCGCGGTGAACCAGGGACACTGTCATCCGGCGATCGTAAAGGCCTTTATTGAACAATCTCAAAAATTAACCCTGACAAGCCGGGCATTCCACAGTGATATGCTGGGTGAATATGCAAAATATATTACATCCTGTTTTGGGTATGATAAAGTATTGCCGATGAATACCGGGGTGGAAGCTGTGGAAACCGCCATTAAGCTTTGCCGCAAATGGGCCTATGAAGTGAAAGGTATACAGGAAGATAAAGCCACGATCATTGTATGCGAAGGCAATTTCCATGGAAGGACATCCGGTGTTATTTCTTTTAGTACTGATCCATCCGCTAAAAAGAATTTCGGTCCCTATATGCCCGGTTTTGTGGCTATTCCTTTTAATGATATTAAGGCCCTGGCTTTGGCTTTAGAAGGTAAAAATATTGCAGGCTTCCTGGTTGAGCCCATCCAGGGGGAAGCAGGTGTGCTTGTTCCGGCTGATGGTTACCTGGCCAAAGCAAAAGAACTTTGTGCAGCCGCTAATGTGTTATTCATCGCGGATGAGATACAAACCGGGTTGGCAAGAACAGGAAAAATGCTGGCCTGCGATCATGAAAACGTACGACCCGATATCTTACTTCTCGGAAAAGCATTAAGTGGGGGCATGATGCCTGTCAGTGCAGTCC
>JADGPW010000047.1 GCA_017882265.1 Chitinophagaceae bacterium
AGACGCGGAGGCGCAGAGGGGCGGAGGCGCAGCGTGGTGGTGTAGAGACAAGGCATGCCTTGTCTCTACTACCTATCGTCTCCGACGCCGCGATAAAAATTATTTCTTTCTCCTGAATACAATCCCGGCATTCATTTTAAAGTCCGAGCTAAAACGGAGATTATAGACATCCTGTCCGTCATGCACTACCAATAACCCGGTGTTGGGAGGATATTTTCCTAGGTTCTCGGCAAACATGACCAGCGTAAATTCATCATTATTACCTGGGGGGAGATAAATGGTTTTTTTGATAGCGGTAGCCTTTAATCCCTGGTTGGCCCAGAATACTTCACCATTCATATAGACACTCACTGTGTCCCCATCAATTTCACCGTTATCATATAGCGACAGTTCAAGGCTATCTGATTTAAAATTTACTATCTGCGAAAACTCCGTTTTCCTTCCTGCGATCACGGCCGCCTTCTGCGTAATATCAGGAGCCGGTTTTTTGATCTCACTGGCTACTGCCACGAGCTCAGCCTTTACCGGCAGCTTTCCATCCGTGTTTGTTAAGGTGTGTGAGGTGGTTTGCACTTCATTGTTTTGGACAACGGGCGTTTTTGAAGTTAGGGTACCTGATTGGACAGAACCAGGAGTGATTATTAGCTTTTTCGATTCAGCATTTGTTTTTGTTGCCGCTATTTGTACAGGAGCCCCGGTAGATTTTGGATTAACTTCTTGTTGCTTATTAATTATTGACTGCTCCGGTTTGCGATTCGGATCTGAAAATGCTGTTATTTTTACAGACTCGGTTTGATGATCCCCATCCTTACCAGAAAGGGCGGGCTTCTGGGGTTCTTTCTTTTCCCGGGGAGGATTGTTTAGAGCAACGGTATTGTTTTTGATTGGAATAACTGCAACACTTCCAGGTTGTTCCACCTCTGTGCTAATTTGAGTAGCGGGTTGGTTTTGTTTGGCTATCAATTTTGTAATTGGATCTGGTTTTGACTTTCCGACAACCTGCCCGACTGAGTCTCCGGCCGACCTGGTCATCCGGGCGGGATTCAGGGGGGGGTTATCATTGTCTTTACTGGCAAGGGCGGGTGTCCGTTTTTCTTTCTTTACCAGGGAAGGATCTGTTAGAGCAACACTATTGTTTTTGTTTTGAACAGCAGCAGTTGTTTCAGGCTGTTTAGGTTCACCAAATGTTTGAATTGTAGTATTTGTTTTTACAACAGGGAGAGTCTTGTCGGTTGTATTTTTTGTAATTAACCCCGTTTTATCTTGTCCGGGGCTAACTTCTCCGCCTGTATCAGTAAAGGCAGGAGTGTTTGTTTCTTTCTTTTCCGAAGAAGGATCGGTCAGCGCAACCATATTATTTTTGTTTGAAACAGTAATAACACTTCCCGGTTGTTCCATTGCTTTGCTAAATTGGGTAGCGGGTTGATCGTTTTTTGTTTTTGTAATTGGAGTAGATTTTATTTGCCCGACAACCTGCCCGACTGAGTCCCCGGCCGACCTGGTCATCGGGGAGAGATTCAGGCGGGGATCATCCTCGTCCTTACCGGTAAGGGCAAGCGTAATCTCTTTCGTTTCCGGAGTAGGATCTGTTATAACTACTTTATTGATTTTGTTTGGATCTGCAGCAATAGTTTTTGGAAAGTTAGGTCCATCACCTGTTTGAATGGTCGTATTTGTTTTTACAACAGGGAGATACTTTTCAGTTGTATTTTTTGAAATTGATCCGGTTTTTATGCGATCGGCTATATCCTCTTCTTCAGCACCGGTCCGGACAGACGGGGTTTCTTTCTTTTCGTCGGCATTCGAGCGCACTAATATTTTGTCGGGAGCAGCTCCAATATTCTCAGGCTGGTCAGATACCACGCTTGTTTGAGTTGTTGGGGAATTATTTTTTATCATGGCTTGCTCAGCAATAATGGATGGCTCTTTAATAACCTGAAATTTTTGTGGCGGGTCAGCTTTGACAATATCGGCTCTTGATTCATTTGATGCTGTAACAGGTTCCTCCTTTTTAAATTCGCTGGTTGCTGCCAACCCAGGTTTTGATACATCAGGAACGATAATTTGCGCCGCCTTTTGTATAGCTTCATCAACTTTATAGGATGATAGCAGTTCCAGGTTCTTTTCCGGTTTCGCGATCCTTACAATGTGGATACCTGTTTTTCTGTCTTTATAAAAAGCCACATCATCGGCCAGCTTAAGTTCTTCAAGGTGGGGGAAGATCTTTGATGCGTTCAGATCTTTTTCTTCCGCCAGGTCCACCCTTCCCGTTACCGCGTAATAATTCTTTGTTTGATTTGTTTTCCAGGTGCCCGCGAGGTACCAGGTGCTGTCAGCTTTATTCCGGTAAAAGGTGCTGGTTATTTTGATCCCTTTATCAAGACGTGTGGGGAAATTATAGGAAATGATCTCATCATCTTTTACTTCGCACATATCCCCTTCGATCGTTCCTTTCACTCTTTTTAAAATATAGTACAAAGTATCGTTCACGATGAATTCGCTGCGGGAATAGCCATATACTTTGCCCCGGTATTCGGTTAATACAATTTCAAAGGATTGGTCCTTCCTGACAGTATTGCTGTCATTGGATAGAATACCCGTCCAGAGACCAGTAAGCGTTTGGGCATAAAAGAATAAGGGGAATACCAAAAAAATAACGGTAAGCTTAAGGCGTTTGAGGTTGATACTCAGACTGTCGGACAAGCTGGCTGGCATTCTCAGGGGTTATGGATTTACACGGTATTACGTGTAATAACGAATTTATGCCCTCCCGATTGTGTAAAGCCTTGAAATAAAGCTTGTCATAATATTGAAGCAGGATATTAAAACTTTCAGCCGTATTGCCTTCTTCCAGCAATTGAGATGCATTTTTGGCGTTTAATCCTCCCAGTTTTACCCGGATCCGGTCAATGGCATCCAGAACACGTTGTTTGTCAAGTTGCCCATATTCCCGGATTATATACTTTAATCTTTCTTCAAATGGAATGTCCAGGAAATAGACTGGTGATCGCCGCATATTTTCCCAAACCGGTTTTGGGATATTAACCAGGCCGATACGTTGGCTTTCGTCTTCCAGCCAGAGGCAGTCGGCAGTTGGGCAGTCGGCAGTCGGCAGTCTTGCAGTTGGGCAGTTGGCAGTCAACGAAGACTCTGACTGTCGACTGCTGATTGCCGACTGCTTGACTGCTGACTGCCCGGCTGCCGACTGCCCGGCTGCCAACTGCCGGCTGCCAAACTGACTCCGGAGTTCCATGGCAAGGAGATTCTCGAACATCTCCTGTCCGGGTTGCCCGGGCATGCCGATGCTGCCGAAGGCGGACCCTTTGTGTTTTGCAATATCTTCCAGGTCAACAACCAATTCTCCGTTTTGCTTTAATGTTTTCAGCAAATCCGTTTTTCCGGAACCTGTATAGCCTCCTATGATCTTAAATTGAAAGGGTAGTTCAAATGTATCCAGTACCAACCGGCGGAATTTTTTATAACCTCCGATCAACGTATATACTTTAAATCCATAGAGATCCAATAGCCAGGCAATGCCTGCGCTGCGCATGCCGCCGCGCCAACAGTAGAGCAGTATGCAGTTGGCAGTCGGCAGTTCGCAGTCAGGAACTGTCGTTGACTGCCGACTGCCGGCTGCCGACTGTTGACTGCTGACTATTCCTTCTACTTCTTCAACCATCCTGCGCATCTTCGGCCCGAAAAAATCTAATCCAAGCTTGATCGCTTTTTCCCGGCTCTCCTGTTTATAAGCCGTGCCGACTATTTTTCTTTCTTCATCTGAAAACAGGGGCAAATTATAAGCGCCGGGAATATGGGCATGTTGGTATTCAGCGGGGCTGCGAACATCAATGACGGGATATTTTTTTGCCAGCTCGAGGAATTGGTCAATATGTATTTTTTCAATTGGCATTGAACAGTTAGAAAAGAAAATTTAAATTCCGAATCGCAGCCCACGGTTTAAACCGTGGGCTGCGAATGAAAACTGTTTCGAAATTAGGATGATTCGGGGCCAAAAATAAAAAGCCACCGAACTTTTGGTGGCTTGTATTTTAATTCCTCTTTAGGGAGATACTGTCAAGTTGAGGGATGTTGCTTTATTGAGCATTGAAAATTGAACATTGAGCGTTTCATTATTAATTTTCAATGCTCAATGGTCAGGGGCATCCTACTTAGTTAATCTATCTGTTCATACTTGCCAAAAACTCCTCATTATCTTTTGTTCCTCTCATCCTGTTTTGTAATTCCCGCATCGCTTCTTCCACATTCATATCATTCAGGAAAACACGAAGCAGGTTCATTCGTTGTAATACATCTTTGTCGAGTAACAGATCATCACGCCGGGTAGACGAAGAAACCAGGTCAATAGCGGGATAGATACGTTTATTAGATAAGCGGCGATCCAGTTGCAATTCCATGTTACCGGTTCCTTTAAATTCTTCAAAGATCACCTCATCCATCTTACTGCCGGTATCCACCAGGGCGGTGGCAATGATGGTAAGCGATCCACCGAATTCAATTTTTCGGGCGGCGCCGAAAAATTGCTTTGGTTTTTGCATGGCATTTGCTTCCACACCACCGGATAAGACTTTACCACTTGATGGCGCCACCGTATTGTGCGCACGGGCCAGGCGGGTAATGGAATCAAGTAATATCACCACATCATGACCACATTCCACCAATCGCTTAGCTTTTTGTAATGCTATAGTAGAAACCTTAACGTGTTTCTCAGCGGGTTCATCAAAAGTGGAGGCGATCACCTCTCCTTTGATGCTTCTCTCCATATCGGTAACCTCTTCCGGGCGTTCATCTACCAGTACTACCATCAAATAACATTCAGGGTGATTTTCCGCAATCGCATTCGCTACGGCTTTTAATAACATGGTTTTACCGGTCTTGGGCTGGGCAACGATCAATCCGCGCTGGCCTTTTCCGATCGGCGTGAACAGGTCCATGATCCGGGTAGAGAGATCGGTTGGTTTGGTAAAAAGATTTAGTTTTTCAAATGGGAACAAGGGGGTCAGGTAATCGAATGGAACACGGTCACGAACTTCTTCCGGACTCTTGTTGTTGATGGTGTCCACTTTTAACAGCGCAAAATATTTTTCACCTTCTTTGGGGGGGCGAACAGCTCCATGTACAGTATCGCCGGTTTTTAAACCAAATAATTTTATCTGTGAAGGAGATACATATACATCATCCGGGGAGGATAAATAATTATAGTCCGAAGAACGGAGAAAACCATATCCATCCGGCATCATTTCCAATACTCCTTCCGAAAGGATCACTCCATCAAATTCAATATTGAATTGCTGATCCCTGCGGGGAGGATAGAATTTATTTAGCGTATTGGTACCATTATCTGTAGAGGATTGCTCGCTTTCGCTGACAGCCGTTTCGGTTGACTGGTTTCCAGCCCCATTTTCAGCATCCTTTTCAGGGGTCACAGCCTGCTCTGAGGTATTTCCATCAAATCCATCTTCTTTTTCATCTGGTTTCTTTCGGCCCCGTTTTATAGGGTGTTTTTCCACGATGGGCTCGGGGCGTACCTCTTTTTTTAAAGGCAGGGGGATTTTTTTAATGGGTTTTTTATCCTCCTCAGTCCCGTTTTCCACTAGCGCTTCTTCGGTGGTGATGCCGGTTGTGGTCTTAATGATACGTTTGCGTTTGCCTTTTTCATCAGCATGGCTGGCACCCTTGGAGCCGGCGAGCGCCTGGCCGTCGAGTATTTTATATACCAGGTCCTGCTTGCCTAATTTTTTTGCATTTGGAATTTTGAGCTGCTCGGCAATATCCAGCAGTTCAGGAACGAGCATGTCGTTCAATTGGAGAATGTCGTACATAAAATGTATTGAGGTTAATCACAACTCGAGGTCACCCTTCTTGAAAACTGAAAATTGTTTGAACTTATTTTGAACGAAATCGGCGGGTAAATGATGAGCTAATACCGGGAGAACTATACTTATCAGCCTCTTTCAGTTGCAAGTATACGCAGATTTTATGAAAATTAAAAATTTTTGAGTTTAAAAGCTGAATAATATCTGATTGGGCAGGGGTTGCAATACTCAATTGGGTTCGGGAATTCTGAAGGCACACCATGGAGAAAATAGCATTTGTCCGCCTCTTTTGTTCTCATCCCGAATTTTTTGTTATACAAACAGGGGAGCTAATATCGGGAGCAAGTAATTTTGTTAAATGTATTGAATCATCATTAGTGAATCAGCTCTGCAGCAGCTGTACAAATTACAAAAATCTGCTATCAAAAAATCAGGACCTAGGTGGATAAGCTAGCTCAGGATCCGAGGCCATCAGGGGTTAAAAAATTGAAAGGGAACAAGGAGGATTTGTACAGGATCAGGGTTGGCGATTATAGGATCGTCTACTTAATTGACGATAGTATTAAAATAGTGGATATCCGGAAAATTGGTCACCGGAAAGATATTTACAGGTAGTTACAATTTCCCCGCTTTCATTAATTGTTTTTTTGCTGTTTCCCAGGGAATTTTTTTCTCATTCTTTCTTACTTCAGCAATAACCACATCCATCAGGTCTTCAAATTTTGCAGAATTTTTTGCCACCTCTTTCACATCAATTTGAAGAATTTGTTTATTGTTTTTTTCGTTCTTAAGGAAGATCACTCCTTTCATAGATTATCTTATCACAAATCTACACATTTTTTTTAGACCTTTTTTGTGGGTCAGGAGGGTTTCTGATTGAACCTTAATCAGGCTGTATTTCATGTACTATCTTTGCACCCAAAGAATGGGGAATGTTCAACAAACGGATCAGGATAAAAGAATTACTCGCACAGGCTCCAACAGGGCAGGAAGTGGTGGTCATGGGATGGGTGCGCAGCTTCCGCAACAACCAGTTTATAGCTTTAAATGACGGGTCTACTAATAATAACCTGCAGGTAGTTGTAACGCTGGGAAGCCAGGATGATGATCTGATAAAACGTATCACGAATTCTGCTTCATTAAAAATAACAGGTACTCTTGTTCCTTCCCTGGGAAAGGGGCAAAAAATGGATCTGAATGCCAGCATGATCGAGATCCTGGGCGACAGTGATGCGGAAAAATATCCTATTCAACTAAAAAACAGGCCCAGTCTTGAATTCCTGAGGGAGGTGGCACACCTTCGGTTCCGGACCAACACATTTGGTTCGGTGTTCCGGGTTCGTCATGCGCTGGCATTCGCTGTTCACAAGTTTTTTAATGATAAAGGGTTTGTCTATATGCACACTCCCATCATTACAGGTAGTGATGCCGAAGGGGCGGGCGAACTCTTTAAAGTAACCGCATTGCCATTTGACAATACCCCGAGAAACGACAAGGATGAAGTTGATTTCACTAAAGATTTTTTTGGAAAGGCTACCAATCTAACTGTCAGCGGGCAATTAGAAGGAGAGCTGGGGGCGACGGCTTTTGGTGATATTTATACTTTCGGTCCCACGTTCAGGGCAGAAAATTCAAATACCACGAGGCATCTTGCCGAATTCTGGATGATAGAACCTGAGATGGCTTTTTATGATCTGGAAGATAATATGAACCTGGCGGAGGAATTCATCAGGTATATTATTAAATATGCGATAGACAATAATCGCGAAGACCTGGAATTTCTTGCCCAGCGATTAGCGGATGAAGAAAAACAATTGCCACAGGACAAACGAAGTGAAATGGGATTGATGGAAAAACTCGGGTTTGTCCTTAACAATAATTTTGAACGCATTACGTATACAGAAGCGATAGACATATTAAGGGAAAGCAATCATAACAAGAAAAAGAAATTTCAATACCCCATTACCGGTTGGGGAATGGACCTGCAAAGTGAACATGAAAGATGGCTTGTAGAAAAACATTTTAAAAAGCCCGTCATTCTCTCCAATTACCCCAAAGAAATAAAAGCGTTTTACATGCGTCAGAATGACGACGAAAAAACGGTGGCCGCAATGGATATCCTCGCGCCGGGCATAGGAGAAATTGTCGGGGGCTCACAAAGGGAAGAAAGATTAGACAAGCTGGAAGCCAGGATGAAAGAGATGCATGTGCCATCTGAAGAATTATGGTGGTACCTGGATACAAGGAGATTTGGGACAGTACCTCATGCCGGTTTCGGACTTGGTTTTGAAAGGATGGTACAGTTTGTTACGGGTATGACGAATATCCGGGATGTGATCGCTTTCCCGCGGACGCCGGGGAGTGCTGAGTTTTAAGTTAAGAGAATAATAGCTGAAAAGAGAAATAATACAAACAAGAGATTCTTTTTTCTCGCTTATACGGAGTTCAGGGTATTTCTAATGGCAGAAGACGAAACCGCAATTCCTATCGCTGACAAACGGTTGCTATTTATTACCGGGCGGCTTTTGAATTAGCAGAATAACCAATGCTTCCTGAATAATACATACATTTAAGTATAAGCATTCCTCTACTTGCCCATGAAATATTTGTTTATTGTATGGCTCGCATTTTTTATACCTCATACCAGCGGGGCGCAGACATTACTTGAACTCAACCAGAAATTTATAGACCTCTTTCGGCAAGGGAAATATGAAGAAGCCATCCCTTTTGCAGAAAGAGCAGTAGGAACAGCAAAAAAAGAATTGAGTGAGGATCAACCGGACTATAGTACTCATCTTGAAAACCTGGGCCTGGTTTACGAAAAGACCGGCCAATATGCCAAAGCCGAACCTGTTTATATAAAACTGGTAGAGATCAAAGCAAGACTGGTAGGAAAAGAGCATCCCGACTATATAACGAGTCTAAACAACCTGGCGGACTTATACCGGGAGATAGGTCAATATGCCAAAGCCGAATCCTTATATGTAGAGGCGAAAGAGATCAGAAAGAAGGTGTCGGGAGAAAACCACCCGGACTATGCCGTAATTCTAAACAACCTGGCCCTCTTATATTCAGCTATGGGACAATATACCAGGGCCGAACCCTTATACATCCAGGCTAAAGAAATCTGGAAAAAGACGCTGGGCGAAACTCACCCGGACTATGCGACATGTCTTAACAACCTGGCTGTGTTATATCAGGATATGGGTCAATACGAAAAAGCCGAACCATTGTTGTTAGAGGCAAAAGAGATTCGGAAAAAAAGTTTGGGCGAAACCCATCTGGACTATGCAGCGAGCCTGAACAATCTTGGAGAATTATATAGATACATGGGTCAATATGAAAAAGCCGAACCTTATTATATAGAGGCAAAAGATATCTGGAAAAAAGCGCTGGGGGAAAACCACCCCAATTATGCGGTGGCCGTGAACAACCTTGCACTATTATATTCAGATATGGGTCAAAATGAAAAAGCCGAATCTCTTTTTATTCAGGCAAAAGAGATCAGGAGGAGAACGTTAGGAGAAAACCACCCGCTTTATGCGCAAAGCCTGAACAATCTTGCAGGGTTATATGATGCTATAGGGCAATATGAAAAAGCAAGACCCCTGTACGTGCAGACAATAGAAATTTTGAAAAAAGTGCTGGGTGAAAACAACCAGTACTATGCCCTGAGCCTCCACAATCTGGCAGTGTTATATGTAAAGATGGGCCAATATGAAAAAGCCGAATCCCTGCTGGTACAATCAAAAGATATCAGGAAAAAAGTGTTGGGCGAAATGCATCCGGACTATGCAGCGAGCCTGAATATCCAGGCCATGTTATATATAAAGACGGGCCAATATGAAAAAGCTGAGCCTTTTATTCTACAAAA
>JADGPW010000048.1 GCA_017882265.1 Chitinophagaceae bacterium
TAATGAATCGTTCAAAATACCCGGAGGGACAAAGCGCTGTGGTGGGTCTGTTGTCCATTTGCCATTAACAAAAAACTTTATGGAGCTAAACTTTCGGGGGCCAGGTTGTATAAATACTGCTGGCGAAGTACCGGGCATGGTTTCGTGATTTTTCTTTGCAATCAAATTTTTATTTTCTTGAATGTCCGGGGCCGGTACCATTTGCTTTAATGATTGAACAGGCTTTTGTGCAACCCGGTGATTTATGATCCCTGTTTTCACAAGTCCCGGATCCATGGTAATGAGCTTTGTTGGCAATATTTTGGTTCCCGGTTGTCTTAATTGTTTATGAACCGGTGTATATTTTTTTGATTTAATAATCGTTGTTGTTTTCTTTTCCTGTTTCATTACTTCCGTAACAGGTTGTTTTACCGAGGCTTGTTTGGAAGAAGCATCGGAGCCTGATTCCGGCCAGAAAAATGAGTAAATAAATAAACCTACTGCGAGCATAACAACGGAGACCCGTTTACATTGGGTCAATATTTTTTTCTTCCAGCGAAAAGCTATAAGCCGGGGTTTAATATTGGACCACATTTCATTGGCAAGCGCATCATACGCTTCTGTGGAGTCGTCCGGACAAGGATCTATATTTTGTTTCCATGCTACATGCATCGTAATATCTTTTTTAGATGAATTTTTGGAGTATTTTCCTTGCCCTGTTTAAATATGAATAGGATGTATTTACCGTGATATTCAATTGTTCCGCTATCTCTTCATGGGTCAGTCCCTCGACAACAAATAATATAAACACCATCCGGTATTTTTTTTTAACCATATGCAGAAAATCCAGCATATCCCTGTATTCCATACTTGGAATGATCTCACCCGGCTGTGCTGAATCCGGTATTTCATGAGTGAATTTTCCTTTCTTTTTCACTTCTTTCTCAATATGATCGAGGCATAGGTTGGTCATGATCTTCCTCAGCCAGGCTTCTGTTTGATTATCGCTTTGATAAATAAAGTTGTTTTCTATGGCCCTAAATGCTTTTAAAAACCCATGGTTTACAATTTCCATTATGTCGCGGGGGTCCCTGACCATTCTCCTGCAATGTTTGACCATGGTATGGAGAAACCTTTTCAGGAACAGCACGTGTGCTCTTTCATCATTCTTCTGACAGCCGGTTATGATTTCGTATAAGGTCATAAGCAAATGGACCCCCCTAATATAAGAACAGCATTTCAGAGCCCTCCCTTGCAAAAAAGGGCAACTTTATTTTTTTAACATTTTTTTGGCAAGGGATGGGTCATTTATGGGGGTTATATATAGGAGTCCCCAACTGTTTAAAAAAGAACCATCAACCACCTTTAAACGAACCGACTATGATAAAACAACTACCCGGCCCCTCACGTCTTGTCCTCTATACAAAAGATATCGAGCTCATCCTCGGCTGTAGCAACCGCACCGCCCGCCGGCTGATGCAAAAAATAAAAATAGTATCCGGCAAAACAAATGATCAGTATGTTACTATTGAGGAGTTTAGTGAAGTGACGGGGATTGATGAGGGGATGGTGAGGGAGATGATGAACTAGTGTTAAGTGTTAAATGCTAAGTGTTAAATATAGAAAACCCATTGGCCTTATCCAGCAACTCTCCCTGGCGGCTTTTGGCCTCACCCCCCAACCCCCTCTCCTGGCGGAGAGGGGGCAATCCAAGGAGCATTCAACAAATAATTAGAATCAAAACTTTTAAATTGATATTATTCTCTGAATAAATTTAAAAAAACACATGTTCCTTAATTTATCCAATGATTGTTAGGATGTCTCCCCTCTCCGCCAGAGCCTGTCCCGCTTATGCGGGAAGAGGGGTCGGGGGTGAGGCCAAAAAAGCCCCCTGAAAAATCAGGGGGCCTACACTTTAAGGCTACTTCTTCCACCTCTTCAGCAACCTCTTCATCAACAGCGAAACACTAAAACTAACCGCAGCGCCAACGGCCGTTAACACCGCAGTTTGCACGACATCACTGATATGAATGTTTACTAAAAGACCTATCAAAGTACCTCCAATCGTACCACTCCTGGTTCCTATCGTTTCAGGATTTCCTGGCATAGTCACTCATTTTCATTCTTTACTGCCGCCTGGCTTACCGTACCGGCCACTGAACCCGCGACTGCTAAATAACCGGCGATCTTCAGCAACACAGCAGGCAGGGCCACGGGTGCTGCAAGAATAGATGCTCCAATGGCCGCAAGGCTAAGACCCACATTCCGTACCTTTTGAAAAAACTTCGGCGTAGGTCGCTGCATTCTTTGAATTACATTATTCATGTTTGACAGATTGAATGGTTAAGAATACTTTTTCCTTGTCAAATGCGGGATACACCAGGCTGATTACTTTCACCAATGCAGATCTTGCATAGTCTCCCGTCCCTTCGCCGGTTATTTTACTAACCGTGCAGATACAGCCCTTGATCTCTTTCAACGCATTATTTGCCGCATGTATACAGATCATGCTACGATCAGGTACATTCAGCAAAATGAGATGATGTCCGAATTTTTGGGTGTATCTTCTGTTCAGTTCGTACCTGCCCTCCGGAATACACGAGATCTCGTGCTGATTGTTTTTCCAGGGCAGCTCAATTGTCCAGCATACCCTTTGTCCGTTCAGGAGAAGATCACTGTTCGTACCGTTAGGAAAGTATGATCTTATGAGATTTAGTTCCATATTCGATTTTTTTAATTGTTAGATAATTTCTGAGTAGTCAGATCTGTCATATTGGTCAAAGAAGTCAAAGGGTGACCTATTTTTGGAGATTAAAAAACCTCATGGAGACTTAAATGAATCTTCTATATGACCCATTTGACTCTTTTGACTTTTTGACCTCTTTGACTCCTTTGACCCTGCCTGCCGGCAGGCAGGCTTTATGACTTCTTCTGACTAACTACCACTGACCTTCACAATCTTCATGGAATTAAAATTCCCCGAAGTCATCTGGTAGAATTTCCCGTTGACCAACTGGTTGAACTCAAGCCCGACCAATAGAAACAGCTTTTTGGTGCTGTTCGGTGTTACGGTCGTAGTAAGGCTGATATCGCCAAACACATCATTGTTCCAGGGAATGTCGGGACTGGTTTTTGCATCTGCGATGAATTGCCCGGAATCAAAATCCAGTTCCATTCCAAGGCTTGTGAACTTGAAATGGGTGGCACCCATGGGCACTTTCATCAGTTTGGTCGGGATAAATCCCGGCACATTCAGTTGCAAAGAACCAGCTACGCGGTCGATCGTTGCCGTAAAGGGAGCCGGTAGGATGATACTAAGGGGTGCTGTGATATTGAAATCAAAGCCCTCCAGGATACCAATTTCTCCGGCTGATATGGTTCGCAAACCCCTGTCGTTAACGGTATCTGATTTGATAACCCGCATCAATTCCTTCAACAACCTTGGCAGGGCTCCGGAATCGGAAACCAATACGGTCTTACTCCTGATTGCATCGCGGATCAGTTTACCGGCTACACCTGCGCGGCCGAATTCGGCCCCGTTTTCCCGGGTTCTTTTAAACCGGGGATCTGTCGCTATCTTACCGGCAATGCTTTCCGGTTTATCAAACGCAGTATAGTTTCCATTTTTATTGCGTCGGAAAGTGATGTCGCCAAGGCTGCCTTTTATTTTTCTGTCGCCTCTTTGTTTTGCAGACATTTTATTTAAAATTTAGAATTTGAAAATGCGGAATGATTCAAGGCCATTCCATTAAGCCTTTATCTTATCCCTGGCGAACTAACCATCTGCAATAGTCAATTCAACAGTGGAATTTTTCCAGGACAATTAGCCTGCTGCAGCAAACTAACTGCCCGGGACTTTCCTAAGAATCCATCAAGCTGCAGCGTGGTGAATAATCAAGAAAGGATCCTACGGTATTTGGCCATTGCAGTGGTCTTATACCGATGGGATGCAATTGCAATACAATAATAAAATGCAGGATAGGTTGAGTCCAAATGAAGTGGCCGGTTTGTCC
The DNA here is from genome assembly GCA_017882265.1 of Chitinophagaceae bacterium. GTDB lineage: Bacteria > Bacteroidota > Bacteroidia > Chitinophagales > Chitinophagaceae > JADGPW01. The sequence goes on from JADGPW010000048.1 coordinate 3,993, forward strand.
GCATTTGGCCACATTTGGCCGCTTTTGTCCAAGGGAATTATCACCCCGAGCGAAGTCGAGGGGTGTCTCTTGCTAAAATAGGTTGTCACTTTTTGGAGTAATGCCAACAATAGTTGACACCTGGTCTTGTCCTGACTTACTCTTATCATATCCAGGTAATACCATTAACGCCAGATCAACGCCAGATGAAAGCCAGATGAAAGCATGATAAGCGTATTACCGTCGTATCCACGTCGCATTCGGGTAGCATCCGGGTAGCATCCCAGTCGCTATCCCCCTGCTGAAATGACACTGTTTTGTCGCTATCCCGTCGCTGTGAGCAAGCAATATTGGACGATGTGTTTGAAATCCTTAAAAGTGTAATGAATGGAAAATACTCTACCTTATACCAAGACGATAAATTCATTCACCTATTATTCTCTATATGTGTAATCCCACTGGTAAAATAAAACTATGTACTTGTGAAATGGATGAAGAACTTCCTGAAAATTATTGGGTTTTACAACGGTATGTTAAAAATGAGCACATGTTTCTAATTGGTGAGGCAATGGCACCTTATTACGTTGAAAAACATTTGGTAAATGAAAAAATCATGGCTGGCTGGCTCAATGAGAAAAATTGTTTTGACCGGAATATCAGATTGAAAGAAAATGATGGGCTTGAAATTGTATTGAGAAGGAATGAAAAATGTGCAAAGTATTTATACAAATTCAGAACCGGGCAATGGGTTTCTGTAGAACTAAAAGCACCTTCTGAGTTTGGAAACAACTACGTTGAAATTGACGCTGGTTGCGATGAAACGAATTTGAATTTATTTTTATAGTATGAGGGTATGACCTCACCCTCCGTCCCGATAGCTATCGGGAGGGAGGGCAACGAGATTTGCTTCCGAAGGGATGAATAATTTGTAGAGTATATTATACTTATAATTTCATAACCTACTAACTGCCAAAAAATTTATACAACATTTTTATGCAATTCAAGATCCTTAAATCGAAAAAAGATTACGGGAATGCACTTGAAAGATTCGACAAAATCTTCCAGGCAAAAACCGGCACCAAAGAAAGTGAAGAAGCTGATGTATTGGCCCTTTTGATTAAAGAGTATGAGGATAAGCATTATATTATCCATGCACCCGATCCATTAGCGGCAATAAAATACCGGATGGAACAGCAGGGACTGCCCAATAGCGACCTGGCTCAGATTCTTGGATTCAAGAGCAGGGTAACCGACCTGTTCAATAAGCATCGTAAGCTAAACCTTAGCATGGTTCGGAAGCTTCACAACAAATTAAATATCTCTTTAGAAACGTTGATACGGGAATATTAAATGACTTGCTGCATCAGGATAAATAATCAATGGCGTATCATTTTCAAATGGAGTTCAGGCAACGCAACAGCAGTAGAAATAACAGATTATGATTAATTTACAACAATGGCAAAACTTAAATATATTCATCCCGGCGAGATTCTTTCAGAAGAGTTTCTAATCCCATTTGGTATTTCAGCCTATAAACTGGCAAAGGATATTGATATCCCTCAAACCAGGATCTCCGAGATCGTAAAAGGAAACCGCAGGATCACTGCGGATACAGCTATCCGGCTCAGTAGGTATTTTGGTAATTCTGCTAAATTTTGGCTGGGTCTGCAGGATGATTTTGATCTTGAGGAAGAGAAATTAGCGAAAGGCGCTCAGTTCAATTTTATAAAAGCATTAATAACAAACCCTGTGAAAAAACTTTCGCTCGTTGCCGGTAAAAAACATGCCTATAAACTCATTGATAAATGGGCAAAAGGAAATTAAGTATCCTGCTTATCATTTTTATTTTCCTCCTGGCTGAACAGCCAGGCGCACAAACCTGTGCCTGTACCGCCACCACAAAGAAAAACAAACAGCAACGCAGCGGGGCCAAGCATGAAACCAATTATGCGGGTTTTGTTTTAAAAGAAGATACCATTGATGTTGCCTATATTAATCAATGGCAAAAAATGTACACTGCTAAAACAAACACCATCAAAACCACTCCTTCTAATCCTGCCAGCAAAAGAAAACACGGCACACCCGAAGACAGTTTATATATACTGAAGGGCTATATGTGGTAAGTAAAAGTAGAAGGCAATGACTGTGATTTTCATATTGAGATCGGGCCGGAGAATGTGTTGGACAACCGGATTGTAGTGGAGGTACCCCGTGAAAATATTGAGTTGCAAAAAAAAATAAAAGCGAAGTTGGATGAACTGGGTTTAAAAATTCTGAACTGCGGGACCAGCAATTCCATTGTGGCACATTTTGATAACCCTATACCGGTTGTGGTAACAGGCTTAGGTTTTTACGATGCCTCGCATAAGCCAAATACTAATCATGGCGATGTTCATACAAAAAAATATTCCTGGGAATTACACCCGGTGGAGGATATTGATTTTTTGGATCATTAAATATTATGAAACTGTTTGAATAAGTATTCGGAGTTCAGACTTCCATTCCCCCGCCGCGGCGGGAGACGAGTTTAATGAATGGTATCGAACCCAAGGGCAAGCCCTTGACCCAATATCCACCCACATTGGCCACCACCGGGGCAAGCCCAGGGGAATTCCTTCGATTAAATTACAACTTTAGAACTCAGGTTTGACCTCACCCTCCATCTCCCTCTCCAATGGAGAGGGAGGACAACAAGATTCGTTTCAATAGGGATGAATAATTTGTAGAGTATATTATAATTACAATTTTAAAATCCATGCAAACTACAACATGCAAACTCCCTTCCCCCTTGCGCCGACGCTGACCGCATGCGCTGAAGCTTTAGCGGTGGCGCAAGCTTTAGCGCAAGCGTTAGGGGGACGATTTAGGATAATTACAACTTTAAGAACTCAAGGGGCTCTCAGGGGGTGGGTTGGATGCAAAATACTTTACCAAACTTTCATCACTCATCTTATTAGAAGTAGATTCTTCCGTTTTCGTGTTTTTAAACTGGGGTGTTTCTGCCAGGTAATGAAGAAACTGTTCCTGTACCTGGCCGGTACCGGTGGCATGGATGTGAGTGGCGTTTTGAAGATGTGTTGCTATTTCTTTAAAGAATTTTGCCTCGGACCTTATTTTTTGATGGTTTTCATTCTTATTACCGCCACTTGGGGTAATTTCTTCCCCGTTTATATGCGCAAGTACTACCAGCTCCCCTGCGGCATTGGTTCCCACCACCGTGGCATGATGTGTATCCATCCACACCCCGAATTGTTTTTGATTGGTCATGTTATTTTGTTTTTAATGTAGAGAACAAGAATCAATAACCATACCCTGAAAAGGGAAAAAGGAGCACGGTGGCGCAAACGTTAGGGGGACGAAATGAATACTATTACAACTTTAATGACTTCACCGGCTCAAAACAAAAGAATCTTTTTAAGCGGGTATTTAATTAAACCAGTTGTCTTTAGGTATCATTTTCAGCCGTAAAAATCGACTTATAACTCTGATAACTCTCATTCTTTATACTGACCATCGTCTTAGATACCGCCTCTTGTATAGGATACTTTTGTGTTACAAATTTAGATGTACAATAAAAAATAAGGAGGGTGTTATGAGAACGCAAATTTTAGATAGAAGGAGACTGCTTGAGAGGATATTATTATTACTTATTATTCTACTGGCAATAAGTATCAGCGGCTGCCAGAAAGATTCCGTGATTGCAAATGCCGGAATTTCCGGTACGAAGGCATCAACAAGTGCCAAAATACTGGATGCTGTTAGCTGCCATTCGCTCCATCTGGGTTACTTTTCTCAAAATAAGGACGACCATACATTTGATTTTACCCCTTACCTGTTCGTGTTTTGCCCGGACCATACAGTGTCGGCCCTGAGTGATAAGAATACGGTAACGGGAACCTGGTCAACCGATGAAAAGCAAACCGTTATGAATCTCAATTTCAATGACCCGGGTAATGGGGTACCTTTTACCCTATTAAACGGTGATTGGCAGATCACGGCCAATGATTATCAAACACTGGGGCTTGAACGCCATTTGACATTTGATGAATCATATTTGAGGTTTGATTTGATTATGAGGTGATGAATGCAGAACAGATGAACAAGGAATGCAGAATGAAGAAGGTGAAGACCCTGTACTTTGAAGCTTTAAGGTTTGATCGAACTGACTTCTACATTCTTAAATCCTTGTTCGTCTGTTCTAAGTTCTTTTCCTTCCCGTCTTCCCGCCCTTCCCGGCAAGAGATTGTGCATTTATTTCCTCGTTTTCCTTCCACCGCATTTCCATCAGCCCCTGAAGGGATGATCTTCCGTGTTTTTTCCTACTGGCATTATTCTTGGCTGCTTCTTATTACAAAAACAAAAAATATGAAAAAGATCTTATTACTATTATTTCTTTTAAGCACAACGGTGCTGTTCGCCCAAAATGCGACTATAAGACTCTCCTTTCAAAGAGAATACCCCAACGTGAATTATGATAATGTCCGCTGGGAGCAGAGAGGTAACCAATGGCATGGGATCTATAAGGATGATTATAACAGGGATGTGGATGCCTATTATGATGATGATGGAAGAAGGATCGATACTCATATCCGCTGGGACAGGAAACAGGTGCCCACGCGGGTAGAGACCAGGATCACCAGGAGGTATCATACCGATGATTACGACGCCTACAGGATCGAACGCCCTGCCGCAAAGCCTTTATTTCAAATAAGAATTGGTACGCGCCAGCCGGTGTATATGGATGAAAGGGGAAGGAAGAAGAGATATGATGATAACCATTAAATGTTAAGTGCTAAGTGTTAAGTGCTAAGTGTTAAATGCGAATACTTTTTTATTTCGATAGAGTTCCTTAGGTACAATGTTAAGGGTTAAGTGCTAAGTGTTAAATAGGCAGAGTCATTTATTTCGAAGTAGGTGGTTAAATCTTTATTCCGAATGTGAAAGAAATATTCCGATGTAAAAGACTATTCGCATTTAACACTTAGCACTTAACATTTAACACTAAATCTTCATTCCTTTACTTTATCAAACAGATCCAGGTCCAGCACCCGAACCTGTAAGACGGCCCCGCTTTTATCCAGGATGGCAAGAAGGGGATAGGATTGTTCATTGTTATAAAAATAATTCGCGACCTGGGGTTCAAGGATGATTTCTTTACTATCCCAAAGCTGTTTGACCACCAGGTTATTTCCGCGGGCTGAGATTCGTATAAAATTATCGGGATCATCTTTGAACTGGTATTTACCTTCATAGATCTTTAGCTGCTCCATAGTCATCCGGATCTTTTCTGTTTTATTCCATTTATCCCGTTTAAATATGAGTGCCTGTTTCACGGCCCCATCCGGTCCTTTGGAAAACGAACAGGTGTATAAAAGCATTTGCGGGTTAAAAAAATCCAATTCCGTTTGTGGCACCATAACGATCTCGCTGCCGTCCCAATGTTGTTTGATCACCAGTTTGTTATCCCTCACCGTCATTTGTATGAATTGGTTGCGCCCGCGTTCGTCTTCGTATAGCCCTTCGAAAGGTTTTAATTGTTCAGGCTCATGTTTCATTTCGGTTCTTACGAGTGGTTTGTAGTTGTACATTTTGCTCCACAACTCATTATTGCCTACGGATACTTTGCCAACCACGCCTGAAGAATCCTTCAAGAACCTGATATGGATGGGTCCTTCTTCACCGCTCTCAGTGCTTACAAAGGAGGATGCAGATTCCGGTACCAGCCCGATCTCATTATTGTTCCAGAGTAATTTCCCTGTCAGGGCATTTCCCTTTACTGCAAACTGTACATACATATCATTGTTTCGGGGATTCTGAAATACTCCTTCGAATGATTTCAATTGTTCAGGACTTAGTTGTATGGGAGCCACGGTGTCAACCAGCGCTTTGGTTTCCCGGGCCTGGATGAACCCGTTGGTAAAAGGATTCACCAGGACCAAAACCGTGACCAGCAGGGAAAGCATAAAAACATTCCGGCGGAAACGGTTACCAGGGAAGTGAAAGGAATTTATCATACTAAGCATTTTGAATTTTGGAATAATAGTTGGTTTCTTCCATTCGGGGTTTGGGAAGCACAAAGGCCACAAAGAATCACGAAGCCCACAAAGAAAATACAACACAAAGAACACAAAGAAATTCTTAGTGTCCGTTGTGGTTCTTTGTGGCCTTTGTGCTCCCCCCGAGATTATTTACTTTATCCAGATCACATAGATAAAGTACACAAAAAATAAACCCAGCGCTGCCACGATCAGTCCGGCCACCCTTTTTCTTTTAATAAAGAGCAATAACAACATACCGGTAAGAGAGACCAGGCTCATCAGGATGGCGGCCACATCGATCACAACCGACCATACCCGCCCGGTATCGCGCCCTTTATGCAAATCATTGATCAGTCCTACAAACCCGGCGCTTGTCTGGGTAATATCATATTGGCCGTTTTCCCGGTTAATAAAAATATCCGCCTCATAACCGGGCCCTTTAAAAGAAACAGATACCTGGGAATCATCTATCCTGAAATCGCTCATCGCGGCGCTGATCCTGTTTTTTTGGCGCAGGAATTCCACGATCCCGAGTTTATTCATTTTAGCAGTATCCGTGATATTTACCAGGGTGGAGTCCAGTTTTCCTTTTTCCTGGGTGGTTCGTAACTGGCCATTGAATTTTTCGGCATGATTCAATGTCAACCCGGTGACAGCAAAAAAGAAAATGACAGCAAAGCTGATCATCGATAAATAAATATGAAGCCACCGGGCCAGCCGGGCAATCCTGCGCTTCCATCTAAAGTACCGTTGCATCCGGCTATTATCCTTTTGAACGGGCACCCTGGGATTAATTGCTGCTGGTTTTTTTTCTGTAGTCAAGGGATGCAGAGGCTATTTCGATATTTCCAATCAGGTTGAGTTGTTTAGGCTTACCATCACAGGCAATTTCCTGCCGCATCAGTTGATAGGTACCATGTTCCCGTGACGCTTCGATCTTGACGGTATAGGTTCCCGGTTTTACATAATTACCGTTGTCATCTTTGCCATCCCATTGCACCGTGTATTTCCCGGCAGGGCGCGTAGCGCTGGTAACAGAAGTGGCAAAGTTTCTATCCGTACTGTAGATCCCGCGGTATTTAAGGAACCATGATTTAAGTTCCGGCAAATACTTTTCCTTTCCATGCCATACGGAGACAGTTCGAACGGCCGCATGATTTTCATCCTCTATCCAAACAGCCACATACGGCCTCTTGACAAATCCTTCCTGTTGTAGATTTATTTCCAGGTTAATGATCAATTCAAAATCATTGATCCACCCTTTTCCCATTTCATTTTTATCGCTATTGCTTCCGGCTAAATTGATGGTTTTAAAACCCGGTGTTTCCAGCCCCTTCCATCCCGGACTTTCTATTCTTTCGCCTTTCCTGGTGATAATAAGATAAGCTGCACCCGGAATGCTGGCGGCAAGTTTTACACTTTCTGAAATACTCATCACATTAAATGCTGTTGCCAATGCACCGGCATCTACCGCATTGGGCGCCACCACGGTCGCGCTGATGATACCATCTGCCGGTTGACCCGTACGGGGATCCACGATATGAGAATACCAGTGACCATTGATCAATTCACCACGACGGTAGTTGCCGCTTGTAGCTATCGCACGGTTACTGACCTGCAACTGGTCGATAGGAATATCATTTTCAGCATCTGCTGTCGGATCGCTAACCTGTACGGTTTCATTTAGGTTACCGGCTATCACCATATCGCCGCCGATATTCATTACGATGGCATTCAACCTGGCAGAAGCCATCGCGGCATTGACGGCATGTTTAATGATATAGCTCTTGACAAAAGTATTCAGCATCAAGGGGCTCTTACTGAGATGGGTGGCCATTTGTGCCGCGGCATCCAGTTTCCAGTGTGCTTGTTTTACTTCAGCAACTGCCGTTGCTAGTTCCTGCGGGCCGGGTACCCGTTGTTGGGCAGCAGCCTGCTTCCATAGTTTAGTGATCACTTCCGCGGAAGCATCCAGTGCCCCGCCTGTCCGAACCCGCCACTGATCGAATAGCCCCAGCACTTCAAATAATTCAGGTGACACATGAACGGGCCGCTGAAACGTAGTAAGCCAGCGGGAGAATTCACTGTTGGAATTGTAAGCGCTGAGTATTTTTTCCAGCCGGCTGATCTCGAGCCTGGCTGCTGATTCGGCCGCCCGTGCATCTTGTGGTGAAAACGCAGAGATCTTCAGTTCCATTGAAGTGCCTAACACATTCTCAAAATGAGAAACATATAGATGAGCCGGTTTGGGGGGATGATGAAAGATCCCCGGGTTGCCATTAATATTTGAAAAGAAAAGGGAGGCTGATAAAAAGGCGGTAATTAATTTCATGAACA
>JADGPW010000049.1 GCA_017882265.1 Chitinophagaceae bacterium
CAAACATGGTGGAACCATCAGCACGGAAAATAGCAGAAGCTAAATATTTTTCTTTAAAACTGTAATTTATACGGCCGAAAAAAGAAGATTGTGCATATACTGCATTGGCATTTCCGGATAGTGACATTCCATTAGTTACAGTTTGCCTGTTAGCAGCGGAAGTATCACCACTCATCGAAATTGAAGTTACCGTGGAATTACTCAGATATCCACGATCAAAAGAACTGAATAAAGTAGCTCCTGTATTATTCCCGCTAAACCATGTTCCCTGATATTTCCGAACGGCACTACCGGCTAAAACATCAAATCTGTGCTCTTTAATTTTAAACAGGTAGTTAATTGTATTATCAAAGTTCCAGGTATATCCCTGAGAACCACCCTGACTGATGCTTTCATAAAGATTGTAAGCATATATTGATAACTTATCATACACGGGTCTATAGCTATGATTAGCCGAAGAAGAATAATTTATGCCGAAAGTTGATCTTATTTTTAAATTCTTGATGGGCTGAAGTTCTGCATACACATCTCCTATCAATTTTTGTGTCTTCCCATCACTCTGACTATTATATTGCATTAACGCATAAGGATTAGCTTCAGTGTTATTCCAAGTTCCGCCATTATATACAGTAGAATTAATACTGCTTAAGTATTTACCTTTTGCATCGTACATAGCTAATAAGGGACTTGTACCCAAGGCACCAGCCAAAACATTACCTGAATATAATCCACCATCAGAAACGCCTTTTTGATCAATCATGGAAAAGGTGAGATGTTCACCTACTTTCAATGCCCCGTCGTACATTTTACGTTCGGAGTTTGAACGAAAGTTGATACGTTTATAATCTGAAAGATTTGAACCACCAATGATTCCTCCCTGTTCAGTATAAGACACACCCAATGAGTAAGATGACACATCAGATCCTCCATTAGCAGCTAAATTGTAATTCTGAATGGGCACATCGGAAGAAAACATTTGGTTTAACCAGTCGGTTCCGTGGGCCGGCAAATCTTTGCTTCCCTGGGCCAACGCGTCAATTTGTGTCTGCGTGAAAAGAGGCAATTTACCACTATTAATGGCTGCTTCATTTTGCAGGGTAGCATATTGTTCAGCATTTAATAAATCTACTTTACGGCCAATGTTTTGAATGCCGTAATAAGCATCAAATGAAATTTGTCCGTCTTTTTTACCTGATTTTCCGCTTCGGGTAGTAATCAAAACAACACCGTTTGCACCGTTGATACCATAGATGGCACATGATGCAGCATCTTTTAAAATATCAACCGAAGCAATATCCGAATTGTTCAAATAGGTAATGTCGTTGGTGATAACTCCATCCACTACATAAAGCGGATTTGCATTTCCAATAGTTCCTACACCACGAATATTTACTTTAAATCCTCCACCGGGTTGCCCTGATGTAGAGGTAATGTTAACACCCGCAGCTTGTCCTTGCAAAGCTTGTAAAGCATTTGTTGTGTTTAGTTTGGCAAGGTCTTCGCCTTTAACCTGGGAAGTAGCACCAGTCACTAATTTTTTCAATTGAACGCCATAACCGATTACAACCACTTCATTCAATTTATCATACTCTTCAGTAAGTTGAATTTGCAGATTTTCGGTAGAGGCATTTACATTAATACTTTGTGTAGTAAAGCCCGTAAAACTAATGACGATAATTTCGCCGGGGTTAGCATTAATGGCAAAATTACCAGCGATATCAGAGAGTGTTGCATTGGCTGTTTTTTTTACAGAAATACTGACCCCTGATACAGGTTCTCCGGTGGTTTTATTAATAATTTTTCCTGTAATTTTCCGCGTACTGGTTTGGGAAAAGCTTTGCACACCAATAAACAGGAAAGACAGAAGCATCCACAACAGTTTAGATGCCCTCCTCATAATTTTGTTTTTTTTCATTGCAAACAATTAGTAGTGATTAAATATGAATACCTAGTTTAGTATATTTCATTTGTGTTTTATAAGAATTTTTTCTCCATTATATTTTACTATAGCATCTGGTTTTCTTTCCAAATCAAATCCAATATTTTTGTTTCTATCTATCCAGATTATATTAAAAGTTCTTTCTTTCAACATGCCATCAAACTCGCCTTTTCTTTTATCGATAGTTAACATTTTTGTTTGTTCGTTATAAACAAGCGGAATGTTTGTGTATTTGCCTTTCTCATAATTATAATTTGTTCCTTCATCTTCATACAAATTAAAAGAAGCATCCGCGCCAGTGTATATGTCCAGTGTGACGGTGTCAGCGGGCCTTTCGGAAGTGTATTGGAGCGATGGACCGAAAGGAATGATAGAGCCTGCCTTTGCAAACACAGGCATTCTTTCATAAGGCGCATCTGCAATCATTTTTTGTCCGCCTGCATACCATTTTCCCGAATAAAGATCATACCAGCCCGCACATTTGGGCAAATACAATGAGCGACTGCGATGCTTATATTCATAAACAGGGTTGATCAGCAAAGAAGGGCCGAACATATATTGATCGCCGATGTTCAACACTGTTGTATCTGCAGAAAAGTCCATCACCAATCCCCGCATGATGGTATAGTCATTATAATAAGCTGCCCCGGCTAATGAATAGATATAAGGCAGTAACCGGTAACGAAGTTTGTCGTAATAGAGAAAACTTTGATAAGCAGGATGTTTTTCCGGGGCAATGTTGAATATCTCACGGTAAGGAAACTGCCCATGAGAACGGAACACTGGAACGAATGCGCCAAACTGGTACCAACGTGTATTCAACTCCCTCCACTCCTCTATACTTTCTGAATCGGGTTTTTCAAATTTTTCAGGCACGACAAATCCGCCAATATCCATTGTCCAGTAGGGAAGCCCCGACAGGCAGAAATTGACACCGGCGGCAATCTGATTTTTCATGTCCCGCCAAGTAGAGCCGATATCACCGCTCCATATCGTTGCCGCATACCGTTGCGAACCTGCAAACCCGGAACGTGTGAGAAGAAATACCCTTTTGTCAGGATCAGTTGAACGTTGTCCTTCGTAGATCCCTTTTGCATTTTGCAACGGATAAACATTCAGAAATTCGGCCGAACTTCCTAAACTGTTAGGCGATATCTGCAGCTTCCTTTCTTCCGGATTAACATTGGAGACTATGTCCGGCTCGCTGGCATCCATCCACCAGGCATCAATTCCTTTGCTATACAGTTTTTCGTCAATCAGGTTCCAGAAACCTTTCCGTGCATCGGCGTTAAAGGCGTCATAGAAGGTCGAAATATATCCTTTGCCGATCCAATCTCTTTGCCGGTCGGCAATGTTTCTTTTATAAAGCCAGCCGTGTTTATCAAACTCATTGTAGGCTGGTATACCCTCATAAAATTTTGGCCATACAGATATCATGATCTGTGTGTGGTATTTTTTATGCAACACATCAATCATGCTGTCGGGAGCAGGAAACCGCGTTTCGTCAAACTCCTGGCTGCCCCATTGGGCTTCTTTCCAATAGCTCCAATCCAGAACAATATTGTCAATAGGGATTTTTCTTTTTCTGAATTCATCAACCGTAGAAAGAATTTCATCCTGTGTTTTGTATCTCTCCCGGCTTTGCCAGAATCCCAATGCCCATTTGGGTACGATAGGAGCCTTACCGGTAAGATTGCGATAACCGGAAATTACTTCATCCATGTCATTGCCATAAATAAAATAGTAGTCAACCTGCTGACTTGCCTCTGAAGAAAAGCTAAAACTGTTTTGATCTTCTTCGCTCAATGGCTCCTGCCATTTCAGCGAAAGGTAGGATTCCCCTCCCTCCGGGGTCCATTCAATTTTAATGGGGATTTTTTCGTCTTTGTTGAAATTGAAAGGAATCAGCGCAGGCGCAGGGTTCCATGCCTTTCGCCAGTTATCCAATACAAGCTTTCCATCCAGCCACACTTTCAACGACCCTCCAAATGTGAAGCGGAATTGATGAAGCCCCGACAAATAACTGGCAAGGTTGCCTTCCCAGGTTACCAAGCCTGTGGCAGGCGTAAACCCTGCGGGAAGCTGGATCTTTGAGTCTCCCAAGAATTCCATATTGATACAATCTTCCGCTCTTTCCGTAATTATCTCTTGAGGTTCGCGCTTATCATTAGCATAAGAGGCCGTGAGCCATCCCGACTCACCTTTTTTTGAAAAAAGCTGAAGGGATGAAAGCGGATGAAGCGGCCGCACATCACCCGCTTTTGTGAGTGAATAATTGTCCCAGAGTATTCCATAGTTTTTAGCTGATACAAGAAATGGAATTGCCACTTCGGTGTTGTTCTGAAAGAAAGTAACCTGCTGGCCCCGGTAGTTCATAATGCCATCCTGGTGCTGTCCCAGTCCATACCATGCATCGTCGGCAGTAGTTTGAAAAGTCTGGGTAATACTATAATAGCGCCTGCCATCAAATACGGCGGATTGAAAACTCCGTCCACCAATTGGTTTTTCAGTTAATATTTTTTTACCATTAAGGTCCCTGAAAGTAACGGCGCCTGTTTTCAGATTGACAATAGCAATCATTCTTTTTGTTTTGAGCATCAGGCTATCTTTAAAAGGAATGG
>JADGPW010000008.1 GCA_017882265.1 Chitinophagaceae bacterium
CAACGGCACATGTATATGTCCAGTGTTATAAAGATATCAGTGGCAATCTGAAATATTATGGAGGCGGAGCCATGAATGACAATGCTTTTGAATCGATCGCTTCCTCCTCCTGTGGAAACTATTCTTATGTGACATATCCTGATGCAATCGTAATTGATTATTCTATTTTCAGCGACCTGCAGGGGGGATGTAATATCGTTATGCATTTGATTGGCAATGGAGTACAGGGTCAGATGCTGGCGTATAATAAATTATTTCGTCCCAAAAATGCGGCTGTTTCTACACAATATGTACGGGGTTTAGACAATAATCCTACACCGGTAGTAAATGCGTACCAGGTAGACAGCGTGTACCGCTTGTACTATCTTATGGTTGACCACCAGGAGATTCATTGTGGCACTAATCCTGTTATTACGGTTAACCAGTTTCGGCTGGTACAGCAAGGTTACCAGGTAATTGATGGGTATAGTCCCGCCACTATTTATGATTTTAATTATGCAAAAGGGGTTACTGTTTCTACAACAGGAAATATCAATGCCACGCTGATTGGTTCTTCTAAAAGAATCTTTAATCCGGGCGTGTCACACTTTACCATCCAGGGTTATGGTTTAAAAGAAGAAGTGTATGACAGTATTCCTTACCAACGGGCTTCTTTTAGTGATCCTGATTACCCGGGTTATAATTATGTGGAACCTTCCCTATCAAATAAACTGAATTATTTCAGGGATACCTTACTGGGGGAAGGAACCAGGTATTATGATTTTTCGTTTTCCGGTGGTGGCAGCCAGGTGTTTGCAGCAGCGATCATTACAGATCCAACCTACCCGGATTTCAGCCAGGCTGTACGATTACAACATCTTGCCGTGGAAAGACAATCCAGTGATTCGTTTGCAATTGTTTTTAAAGCTTCCAGGAAAGCCGGGGATCTGATCGGTAAAGACCAGGGTGATTACCGTTATACAACACAATATGATCTTCCTTTTGTAACGGTGAACACCAACGGCATTGGTTTATTCTCTATCTGGGATAAAGAGATGGATGCCCCCAGGATCAGCCCGGTTTTTACAGGGGCTTCACTCGCCTGGGGAGGTATGGGCAGAACCACAGGAACATCTTATCTACCACCGCCCGTAAACTATTTTAACGAAATGTTGCCGAAGGTTGCCCTTGATCCTGTAAATGGAAAAGGACTGATTGCGTGGGTAGATAACAGGAATTCAACTACGGGGCTGGATATTTATATGCGGCATATTGATAGTCTGCATATTCCCGGATATTATCCGCCGGTAAGGCGGTTACGGATCCTTCAAAATCCTTACACCGCCTGCAGTTCAACCAAGACTGCTTTATTTGGCATCAGTAAAAGTTATGCCTTGTTTGAAAGCTATTCACCTTATTCTGATATTGGATGTACACCGGTGGCAGAAATAAAAGATGATAATTACCTGGGAGCCATCGTAGTAAGAACTTTTCAAAATGTCAGCAGCATCCGGAAGTTTAACGGCAAAGCTTATCTTGACCGGAACTTTACCATTTATTGCGATAGTCTTCCGCCTGGCAAACAAAACAATCTTCGTTTGTATTTTACGAAAACGGAGTTCAATGCATTAAAAGCAGCTGATAATTCGGTAAACACGCCCGCGGACCTGGTGGTTATTCATCAGCCTAATAATAGTTCGGCATATCCAACTTCCTACAGTCCTGTCGCAGGAGAAGAAACATTGAACCAGGTAAGGTGGGATTCGGTGTCAAATGGTTACTATATTGAAGTGGTTACAAATAAATTTGGTGATTATTTTATTCAAAAGGCTTCTGTAACTTATTTATGCCCGGGTGGAAACGGCAGCATCGTTTCAAATATTACAGGTGCCACTTACCAGTGGCAGGTGAATACCGGAAGTGGTTTTACCAATTTAACCAATAACGCAAATTACAATAATGTTAATACTTTCACGCTGCAGCTTACCAGTATTCCATCCTCGTTTACCGGTTATCAATACCGGTGTGTAGTGAATGGTGTCACTACCAATAGCAATATTACCACCCTTCGTTTTCAGAATAGCTGGACGGGAGCCGTAGACAATGCATGGGAGAATGCGGCCAACTGGAGTTGCAGTTCAGTTCCGGATCTAAATACGGATGTTATTTTAAACAGCGGAACAGTAACCGTAAACAGCGTTGTTTTGGTCAGGAGTTTAATTATAAGCCCCGGGGTAAGCTTTACGGTAAACCCAGGTTTCAGTTTTACAGTACTACATTAAAAACTGATGGTTGCAGGCAATGCCAGAGGCAACTTTCTTTTAAGGGAAAATTCTATAGATATCTTTCCGATGCCGGAGTCGGGCAAGTGAAATTGCTGAGTTTTCGAAAAAGAATCCCAGGCTGTAGTCACTCATACTGGTTCTATATTCACTTTATGACCCTTGAGCTTTTTGGTATTCGGGATTTTCTAAAGACTATCGACAGTTTCCATTAATTCAATAAGTTGAATTAGAGATTGTCAGACTGTTCTTGTTTTAACATCGTCAAGATCTTTTGAGAATTTTCGCAGGAATTCGACCTTCATCAGACTGACAGTTTTTTCATTATCCTTCTGGTGCGCAAACAAATCCTGCCATTGTTCCTTATGTAAATTATTTGAATAGTAATACCAATTCTGCCAAAGAGTATGTACTTAACTTATTCAAGACTCACGACATTGTTATTATTTGTGAGAGGATGCACCCGGAATTTACTCAGTATGAGTTTTTAATGGACATTATCAGCGATAAACGATTCATCACTGAAGTGGGAAATGTTTTCACAGAAGTAGGTGTTAGCAGCCTAAATCCTTCCCTGAATACTTTTTTGCATACAAAGAATTTATCAAAAGAGAAACAGGATGAACAGATACTTAATTACCGAAGAGATCTGATGTGGAGTGTAATGTGGGAACCATCAAATTACACTTACCTTCTGGAAAGCCTTTATAGTCTTAACAACAATTTGCCTGCACAAAATGCTGTTAACCTTTATCCATCCGATATTCCATTTAATTGGAAGATAGCAGACAGCCTTTATATTCAAACTGAGGTTCTTCCTTTAATAAAATACAGAGATAGCATTATTGCCTCCCAGGTTATCCTCCAGTTTGACATCATCAAAAATTCTTCCTCCAGCCATAAAAAAGCTCTTGTCATTATGAACTACAGACATGCCTTTAATAACAATTTCTATATGAAGGATGGAAGGCTGATAAAGAATGTAGCCTGGTTTCTGTTCAAACACTATGGCAATCAAGTAGCCAATGTTTTATTAAACAGCAACTGGTTTGACATGAAAGACAATTCTCTATTGGTGCAAAAAGATAAATGGGATGCTGCTTTTGTTGCCACCGGTAACAAAACCTCAGGTTTTAATTTCATAAACACTCCTTTTGGAAAAGACAGTTTTGATCTTTGGGCTCCTGGCAATGCCGGATTTACATACCAGGATGTGTTTACTGGATTTGTATTCTATAATCCGATTGAAGCCCAAAAATTAATCAGCGGAGTTCCTGGCTTTTTAGATTCGGCATATTTCGATGAATTTTTCAGAAGATACCGGTTAGCAAGATTTGTTCCAACCAACATGAAACAGCATACTGAAGAAGAAATAGCAGAATGGAAAAAGAATCCACACGATTTAGAAAGAGATATAAATGAAAAAAAAGAACGACAACTGCCAAATATTGACAGCTTAATAAAGGCAAGAAATGAGTGGTTAAAATAATATTACTGCAGGCAACACTCAGTCTCTACCAGATTTTCGAATATATTCTCAGCGACAGTAATTCTACTCAGCTGTGGCTCCAGCCTGCGGATCACGGATGAGCTATTGAATCCCGCATTTCGTCGGGACAGGTATATTCTCATCCCGATATATATCGGGATCAGTAACTTTAATAAGCTATACGTTCCGGCTTTCCTGGCCCAGATGCCTGGCAGCGAAAAGCAGTGGCTATTGGCAGCAAGGCTTAACGACCACTTAGCCCGACCAGACACATAACAAATTGCAGGACATCCTAAACAAATTAAATTAACACATTATGACAAAGAGAAATAAAAAGGAGTTGTTACCTAAGCAACGTCAAGAACTAATCAGCGCATTGAAAGCCCGCTTTGAGAAAAACATGAACCGTCATAAAGGTCTTGAATGGGCTAAAGTACAAGCCAGGCTGGAAATAAATACCGGGAAATTGTGGTCACTCAATGAAATGGAAAAAACCGGTGGTGAACCGGATGTGGTAGGTCATGATAAAAAGACAGGCGAATATATCTTTTATGATTGTTCAGCGGAAAGTCCTAAAGGCCGCAGAAGTGTATGTTACGACCAGGAAGCGCTGGTGTCAAGGAAAGAACATAAACCGCAAAATAATGCGATGGATATGGCAGCAGACATGGACATTGAGCTATTAACCGAAGAACAATACCGGGATTTGCAGCAACTGGGAAATTTCGATACTAAAACGTCGAGTTGGATAATAACACCTCCTGATATTAGAAAATTTGGCGGTGCCCTCTTTTGTGATCGTCGCTACAACACAGTCTTTATATATCACAACGGTGCAGAATCCTACTATGCTGCCAGAGGTTTCCGTGACTCGCTAAGGATCTGAATTTTGGACAAAATAACATACTATGACAAAGAGTGGAATGAATCCTACCGTTAATTTTTATTTTAGTAAGGCCAAAAAGTGGCAGGAAGAACTGGAGAAATTGAGAATGATCGTTCTTGACTGTGGGCTTACCGAAGAATTGAAGTGGGGTGTTCCTTGTTACTCGTTTCAGAAAAGTAACATCGTATTACTACATGTATTTAAAGAATACTGTGCGCTTTTGTTTTTCAAAGGTGCCTTGTTAAGAGATACCAAGGGTATGCTGATCCAACAAACGAAGAATGTGCAGGCGGGGCGCCAGATCCGGTTCACCCATGTCCGGGAAATCGTTAAGATGAAGCCCATCCTGAAAGCCTATATTTATGAAGCCATTGAAGTGGAAAAAGCCGGTTTGAAAGTTAATTATAAGAAGGCTACAGCATTCATCATTCCTGAAGAATTTCAAAATAAATTAGATGAATTCCCTGCCATGAAAACTGCTTTTTATTCATTAACGCCGGGACGGCAAAGAGCATATATTCTTTATTTTTCCGCACCTAAACAATCCAAAACCCGGGAATCAAGGGTTGAGAAATGTAAGCAGCCAATTCTCAATGGAAAGGGATTAAATGATCAGTAATTCCCTGATGGAACCATGCAAACCAAAAAAGAATCGATGACAGATTCTGCCAGGAAAAATATGTTTGAAGGCATTACATTTAAGATATTTGACCGGAAGATCCGGTTGTATGGAAATGTAGCCATCATAAATGGGCGATCACAATATCTTATGAGCAATAAGGTCGTGGCAGAAGTTTATCATACGGAAATATGGATAAAAGAAAAGGAGAAGTGGATGTTTGATGGCTGGCAGGGAACCTATACTAAAGATTCACCCGCAAACTTAACTCCGCACTAAAAAGAACAAAAACAAAATTAACGTTGCTTCCTTTTTATTGAATATGATTATATGAAATTGACCACGTCTTACCCGGTTTGCCCCAAATGATAATGTCAACAAATCTATTTTCATACGGCACATTACAATCAATTCCGGTTCAGTTAAATACATTTGGCAGGATACTGGAAGGCCATCCTGACACGCTGACCGGTTACCAACTCAGTTTGATAAAAATTGAAGACGAATCTATTATCGCATCCAGTGGGTTGACCCATTACCAGAATATTACCTATACAGGAAAACCATCAGATGCCATCAGCGGGGTTGTATTAATTATTAATGAGGCCGAATTTAAACAAGCCGATGACTATGAAGCAAACGCAGGTTATATTCGTATCCAGGTTGAATTGAAATCCGGCAGGACCGCCTGGGTTTTTGTCAGTTCAAATAAAATTGAGCCTTCATAATTCCAAATTTCCGGGACACCGAGTTTAAATTTTTAATCGAACAATTATTGAATAGTCCGTCAAACCAGCTTCCCATGTATGCGGAGAGATCCATCCCGGTCATCAACGACAAAAACAGTGATACCTTTATCAGGACACTATCATCACGTCTTGAGGACATGGAGAAAGACACAAAAAGAAAACGTATTGAAAAAGTGATTAAACGCATTACTAATAAGAAATGATGATGGAACCTGTATGGAACCCCGGTGAGAAAATATTCTATTTATAAACAACCCTTCATGAAAACGACCAAAAAAGAATCATTGAAAATAAAAAAAATCCTAACCATCCTGGGGCCGGGACTTGTCACCGGGGCCAGCGATGATGACCCTTCCGGGATCACTACCTATTCTCAGGCGGGAGCACAATTTGGGCTTTCCACTTTATGGACAGCTTTACTCACCTTTCCTTTGATGGCAGCCATACAAGGCATGTGTGCAAGAATCGGGTTAGTAACCTCGCAAGGGTTGACCGTGACATTAAAACAACATTATCCCAGGCCCATACTTTATACCATGTTGTTATTTAGCTTCCCTGCCATCACATTGAATATTGGAGCGGATATACAAGGTATGGGCGCTGTGGGACATATGATTTTTCCCGTTATTCCTGTGGCTGTTTTTTGTGTGGGTTTTACCGCTATTTTAATGTTTATCATAATAAAATTCCCTTACCAGAAAATAGCCAGGATCTTAAAATGGCTTTGTCTTTCTTTATTATTATATATACTGGTCCCTTTTATGATTAAACAGGATTGGGGCCTGGTTGCAAAACATGCTTTTATTCCTACTATAAAATTCAATAAGGATTTTTTTTCAATATTAGTGGCGTTACTCGGCACCACCATCTCCCCTTATTTATTTTTTTGGCAGGCTACAATGGAAGCAGAAGACATGGCTCATAGCAAAACCCAGGTGATCGTGGATAAAAGAGTGCTGGGCGATATGAAAAAGGATATAAATATTGGTATGTTCTTATCCAACCTGGTCATGTTCTTTATTATACTTACCGCCGGTAGTGTTTTGTTTCCCGCCGGTATCAGGCACATTGATACGGTGGACCAGGCGGCAAAGGCACTACAACCGCTCACCGGCCAATTCACGTATTTAATTTTTGCGCTTGGTGTATTAGGTACGGGTCTTTTGGCCATACCCGTATTAGCAGGGTCTCAATCCTATATGCTGGCAGAAACATTTGGATGGCAGGCCGGACTGGATAAAAAGTTTCCCCAGGCCAGGCCGTTTTACGTTTCTATAGTCATTTCATTGTTGGTGGGTTTATCCCTTAACTTTTTAGGGATCAGCCCGGTAAAAGCATTGGTGTACACGGCCATTTTATACGGTCTTACCGCACCCGTGCTGATCGCTATTATACTTCATATCGGCAACAATAAAAAAATAATGAAAACGAATACGAATTCAATATTATCCAACATTCTTGGTTCTATTACTTTGATAGTTATGACGGGGGCGGCTATTGCGTTAATTTATTTTTTGTTTTCCTAGTCACAAGAATCTTCTTAATGGGATAGTACTGGAGGATTCCTGAGGATGTGTGGTATAACTCCACCGTCAGGTTTGCCTGCGCCTAAATAACCTGCTGGTAAAAAATTTTCTTTATTGTATACTTCATGTAAGCCTCATGGAACCGGCAGGTTCCGGCTGGTTATTTATCGACAAGCTAAACTATTAGCTTTTTCATAACTTCAATTACGGTTTGATGCCCGTAATTATTTCAGAGGATCCGATCCGAACAATGACCGTGCGAATAGTCCTCTTCAGGGAACAAATATTTTTAATACCTGGATTTCAATTGTATGGCACTATTTAAGAGATCTCTTTCGGATGATGAAGATTTTCAACATCTTGTCGCTTTACTTGATGAAGACCTCAAAATCAGGGATGGCGACAAACATTCTTTCTATGCCCCCTTTAATAAATTCGATACCATTTGTAATGTCATCATTTATTATGCAGACAATGAACCTATAGCCTGTGGCGCCATTAAAGAATTTAACGAACAGGAAGCAGAAATAAAAAGAATGTTTGTCCGGCCAGAATACCGGGGGCGGGGGATCGGGCTTGATCTTTTACAAAAATTAGAATTATGGGCATCCGAGTTAAACTACACGGAATGCATCCTGGAAACAGGGAAAAACCAACCGGAAGCGATCAGGTTGTATCAACGCGGAGGATATACTCTGATCAAAAATTACGGGGTTTATGAAAACGATGAGGATAGCGTATGTATGACTAAGGCCATTTTGTAAATGACGATTGTAAATAAAGTGTTTACAACCTGGATAACAAACAAGAGGCTGTCTTAAAAAAGATTATTTGCCGGTAAGACGGGAAGGCGGTAAGAAATCATTTATTGAAAATAATCACTTCCCGACTTCCCGACTTCCCGTCTTACCGGCTATACTATCAGATTTGATACAGCTTCAACAAAAACCAGCCCGGTATAAACTTCCGGGATAGCAGGCAATCTCCATGTATTATTAACTTTAACCAACAACTAAAAATTAAACCTGAGTTATGAACCCAAAAAAAGAAACCAACAAACCCGGCGATAAAGTCTCCTTATATGATAAGCTAATTGCCACCCATCCAGAAATCGACCGTAAAGGGGATACAAATCCCTATACTTCCTATAACGGAAATATGTTCACCATTCTTTTAAAAAAAAGAAGTGTTAGGCATACGCCTTCCGGAAAAAGAGAGATCCCATTTTATAAAAAATATAAAACTAATTTACTGGAAGCTTATGGGGCCGTCATGAAAGAATATGTAGTGGTGCCTGATCCTTTACTGAAAAAGACAACTGAATTAAAGAAGTGGCTCGCGATCAGTTATGAATACATTAAAACCTTAAAGCCAAAGCCCACCAAAAAAATAAAAAATAGTTGATGGGTGGAAAATCATGAAGAAATATCAAAGGTTTACTTCTTTCTTGCAAAAATAAAATCGCCGTTTTCATCCCCTACTTCATCCACGGCACCTCCAACAGGCTTTTGTGTGGAACCCGGGGGAAAAGACTTTTTTACATATTGTATCAGGTCACTGGCCATGACCTGTTTGTCGCTGGTCGTCTTAAGAAACCGGAGTACTTTTTCGGCAAACGGGCTATTGGTTCCGGGGGGGCCATCGGCCACGGGTTTTAACTTACCCGAACATAATACCATTCGTGATCTTAGATCATGGCTATTTTCCTTTTGCATATCCCTCAATAGTGAACCGGAATAACAGGCATCAGCAATCACAAAAATATTCCGGGCATTCATCTTTTGAATGTAGCGGGTAATATCCAGGTTATCCAGGTAGTCGTCATACTCATTGATCGCCGCATTCACCGGTAACCAAAACCCCAGGTCAAGTTTTTCATCATACCATCCATGACCGGAATAATAGACCAATAACCTGTCATTTTTGTCCAGGTTATCGACAAATTTTTTAAACTGGGCATAGATATTTTTCCGGGTGGCGTCGGCGTCATATAATTCAATAATATTCTCTTTTTTATAACCATACTCATCCACCATCAGGTTTTCAAAGTCCCTGGCATCTTTGGTCGCATTGTTCAGCACCTGCATATTCGTATAACTATTGATGCCGATGACCAGTAAATAATCTCTTTCACCGTGGGCTATTACTTCTGTTTTGGGAGTATATTGAAAGACAAGTCGCACGGTTCGCTTAAAACCCTGGTTATTTTCCACCGATATATTGGTAGTATTAAGACCGTCTTTCAATTCATAGAGGTAATCAAAATAACCTGATGCTTCCCTGTATGTAACCGGCGGAACGCCATCTACCGTGATCTTATTTATGCCATGTAGTTTATCAACGGCAATTCCCCTTACCAGTATCTTTTTACCATCATTGGGGGCGAGGATCCTGATACCCTTTTGCGGAGAAGCCTCTAACTGGGGGTCAATGATATCAATTGTCGGGAAGCTATCCCTAACAATATCCTGCTGAGGAGCCGGTGTAAAAAAGATCTCGGACGAATCATTGACCGCAAAAATTCTTTTCTTTTTTGTGTCGGATTCAGTAATCATAAATGATTTTACTAACCCCTGTTTTTCTTCGCCGGGCCTGATCTCTGTTTGTATCGTCTGAATAAGAATAGTACCATACTCCGGTTCATAAAAATAAGAAAGCTTACTTCCCTTGATGAGTTTAAGGCACTCCTCTTTTACATTGAGTTCTTTGTTTTTCTTCTTCCTGATCAATGATTCATAATCTTTAATCGGTTTTTCCGTCATGATCAAAAAATAATCTTCCTTCCCTGCCTGGTGGCCAGCCTGGCCATCGAATAATACTATTTCTTTTGTGATCTTTCCGTTAGATGTCTTTTCAGGAAAGGGTGTTGGGGCACGTGCATAAAGCCCGCCTCCCAGGTGAGGATAAATAATGTCCACTCCTTCTTCCCCCATTTTAATTACATAAACAAAATATTCAGTTACACCATCCCATTTTTCTTCATTAAAAACCAACCTGATCCGCATGGGATCCATTTCATAGAAAATCCCGTTCTGCAGGGAGCTTTTTACTGTCGATCCGGGATTTTCAACAACCATATAAGCGTCAAACCTTTTTTGATTGTCCTGGGCTATCAGCGCTTTTCCCCAAAAAAGGCAGCAGGCAAAAATGGTCAGGGTTTTTGGTAATAGCTTCATATTAACTTGTTGACAGTCTGAAAAAAATAATATCTTATTTCATACCAAGTTAATAAAAAGTTTAGTGACTATCGGGATGACTCAACCTAAACCATTTTTGAACCACATAGGCACATAGAAACATAGATTTTCACATAGAATTCTATGTGTTTCTTCCTATTGTGTACTATGTTCTATGTGGTTCCATTTCAAGGTTGATTTAACCCGATAGTCACTTTTAATAATACAAAGCTATGCCTTGAATAAGACAAAGTTGACGAATAATAAAATGATGTATTCCTCTTTAGAGGTTAGGGGTAAAAAATCCCGGCGCAAGCCGGGACTCATAACTTTCATGGCGAATAATATTTATCCCTCACCGCCACCTTCACCTTCAGTCCTTCTCTCCGGTCTGCGACCTGGCATCGGGCGCCTGGATCTTTTGTTGCGGTAAGCATCTTCCTGGCGTTTTTTGATCTGGGCGTCATGCTCTGCGCTCCATTTTGTAAATTTTTCCATTGCGGTAGCATCATCAAACAAACCCAGTCCAACACCACGAAGCAGGTGTTTCAGGTACAATACTCCCTTGAAGCTAAGAATACGGCGAACAGTATCGGTGGGTGTAGCACCTTTGTTCAGCCATTCCAGGGCTTTCTGGCGGTCAAGCTGAATTGTAGCCGGAACGGTCAGTGGATTGTA
>JADGPW010000050.1 GCA_017882265.1 Chitinophagaceae bacterium
TGTGCTGGATACTAAAGCCTTACAAACTGCTCATGTGGGGATCAGCATCTTTGAACCAGCCACCAATAAATACTGGTTCAATTACCAGGGTGATCATTATTTTGTACCTGCCAGTAATACCAAGTTGTCGACCTGTTATGCGGCGATGAAATATTTGGGGGATAGTTTGGTGGGGTTGAGATATTTAATTTATCAAAACCCATCTGACACCGGAATGTTAATTGAACCTACAGGAGACCCAACTTTCCTGCATCCTGATTTTAAATATCAAAAAGTTTATCAGTTTTTAAAAGACACGAGATATAAAATAGGATTGTCAATGCCATTAATAAGCGCTATGGCGTTTGGTCGAGGATGGGCATTTAGTGATGCTCAGGAAAGTTATATGCCGCCACGATCTTTTTTCCCCGTTTATGGCAATATAGTAAGGTTCAATGTTGACAAGGATAGTGTTTCAGTTATGCCGGACTTTTTTTTCAAGAATGGATTTGTAGGAACCCATTTTAATGGAACTGGCACTAATATTATAAGAATATGGTCGCAAAATGTATTTCAAGTTAGAACAGACTCTAAAGCTATTAACTATTCACAAGCTATTCCATTAGTTTTGGATTCTCAATATCCAAGGATACTTATTGAAGATACTTTACATAAGTCAATTCATAATTTCAAATACAAAAAATATGGTTTGTCAGATCTCATTGATATGGAACTTGCACCTGAAATATTTACTGATGAAAACTTTAAAACATACAAGTTAAAAAATTCAATTGCCATACACTCGCAACCCACCGACTCCCTCCTCAAACCCATGATGCATCATAGCGATAATTTTTTTGCGGAACAAACGCTGTTAATGGTTAGCAATGAAAGACTGGGAGTGATGAGTGATGAAAAGATCATTGACACCTTGCTCAAAACCGATTTTAAGGACCTGCCCCAAAAACCACGCTGGGTGGATGGTTCGGGACTAAGCCGCTATAATTTATTTACACCGCAGGATTTTGTCGCCATCCTCAATAAAATCAGGAATGAATTCGGGATGGAGAGAATAAAGGTTATCCTGGCCACCGGTGGCGAGGGAACGATCAGTGGGTATTATAAAGAAGATCACGGGTATATCTATGGCAAAACAGGGACACTATCCGGGGTTGTTGCTTTCAGTGGCTATTTATATACCAAAAAAAGAAAACTACTTATTTTTTCTACGCTGGTTAATAATCATACGTCATCTGCTACAGATGTGAGGAGAGCAGTTGAAAAGTTTCTTCAGGGGATCAGAAATAAATATTAAGCTTCAACCTACTGAAAATGAAGGATTTGAATTTTATTTCAAAAATAATCCTCCATTTTACCAACCATCCCTTCTCAGCCCCCGTATAACTTAATAGAACCAGGATCCTGAAAAACCAATCCAATCCTAAGAAATGACTTCTGATATTCTTTGAAAACCATGACACACTATGAAAACCAAATGATCCAATCCAACGAAAAACCTGATCCGGACTGAAAACCATCAATGACAAAATGCGTATCATTATCAATACCCGTTTTAATCAATACCCGTGATAACGCAACACTGACCATTGAAAAAATGAAATCCATTCGTTCTATGGAAGACCGTTAAAAAATCACGCGCATGAAGAAATTTTTACACTGATTTTAAAACCGGTATCCTGAAAAACCACAGCAATCATTTTTTGAACCGAAAACCGGCTCTACAAAAACCAAACATAACCTGAGCCCACGTCTGTGGCCGACCATAAATGGACGGCTACAGGCTTTTCAAAACCAATGTCTGTGAAGGAAAAGTTTTTTTCGTCGAGTACGCTCTTTGAATGCTGATTAGTAGTTTTACTATTGCATTCATGGTAATTAGACTTTACTTTTGCAGTAATTACTGTTGATAACAACATTAATTTTTTTATCCGAACCCTGTAGAAGAATGTCTGTACCTGTAAATGCCATGCCTGATCAGCAGCTTATTGATGGCTGCGCCGCCAACGACCGAAGGTCGCAGGAACAGTTGTACAACTGGTATTACAATCCCATGATGGCACTTTGTTTCCGTTACACCAAGAACCAGGAAGATGCTATCGAAGTTTTACACGAAGGGTTACTAAAAGTTTTCCGGAATATCAAAGAGTTTGACGGATCGAAATCCGGGCTATACACCTGGGTACACACGATCATGGTACGAACGGCTATTGATTTTTTACGGAGAAAAAAAATGAAAACGGTCAATGTGGATTGGAATGACAGCAATGAACCCTCCATTCAACCGGAAGCCATAATTGATAAATCGGCTGAGGAGATCTTATTTTTCCTTAAGCAGTTACCGGTAATGTCCGCGACGGTGTTCAACCTGTATGTGATCGAAGGTTATAAACATAAAGTAATCGCGGAGATGCTGCAGATCAGCGAAGGAACCAGCAAATGGCATTTGAGTGAGGCAAAAAAACAACTGGCAACCTGTTTTAAAAAATACAATATTTTAAATGGAACAAAATAACAACATTTACGGAGAGATCATTAACAGCAAGTTCACTCATCTTTTATCCGCGGATAAAAATGTGACCTGGAAAGGGATGAAAGAATTGCTGGATAAGGAAATCCCCCAAAAGAAAAAGAAGAAATGGCTGTTTTGGTTTACGACCAAAACAGGTATCATTGCTATTATTTTGTTCACGCTTTGTGCTTCCGCTGCTTCGGTTTATTTTGGGGATAGCCCTGACCAACAGGAAAAGGAAGCCGCTATACCTGTAAAAGGAATCCCGAAGGAACTAAAGCCCGAAATTATTACTCTTAAAGAAGTATCCATAAATAATAACAATGCCCGGGAGATAGTAAAAATCCGCCCGGAGAAAAAAAGGAGCTCCCTGCAATCAACTGTAGAAAATACTTGTAATAAAACATTGATCGCTTCATCGGAAACACATGAGGAAAAAGTAAATGACATTACGGTAGAAGAAAGAATGGATATAAAGGCCAGTATGAGTATAGTACATGCAAAAGATTCTGTAAATGCACCTGCTGTACCTTCCCGGACCCCCGAAGTGAGAAAAAGAGCCTTTTAGTGTTACCTGAATTGAAAAGTTCCGGCAGGATTATAATTTACCAAACATTCTTTCCAATTGGTCCTGCTTAAACTCCAGATAGACGGGATTGCCATCTGGTGTTATATTGGGTTGTTCGCAGGCAAATAAATCATTTACCAAGCCCTGCATTTCCCGTTCGGTCAATCGTAAACCGCTTTGGATAGCTTGCTGCCGGGCCAGCGACCGAACCAGTTTTTCCCTCCTGGAGAGTTTCATATCGTTACTGAAATTCTTGTATTGCTCCAATAAAGTATCGATCACTACTTTTTCATTTCCCTGATCAACATCAGCCGGCGTGCCCTGTACCACATAGGTGTTCTTACCAAAGGGTTCTATCAGGTAGCCCAGCTGATTCAAATCGGGCATGATCTCCTCTAATATAGACGCATCGGCAGGAACTAATTCCAGGGTGACCGGGAACATGCTTCTTTGCGTGGCAATGGGTTGGCCAAGAGCCACAGATTTCAGGCGTTCATACAAAACTCTTTCATGCGCCCCCTGTTGGTGGACAAGGAGAAACCCGTTTGTGGTGGGAATAACTATATATGTATTTAACAGCTGGGTTAATTCAGCATTTTCGGAAATAAGCGATGGTTGTTGCCCGCTGTCTGTTGCCAGGTCTGAAGCCCCAAGGTTCGGAAGCCGCTCATCTGTTATCGCTTCTTTACCTTCATAAAATTCTCTCCAGTGTTTCAACTCCCCTTTCCTGGATGATTCTATAAAATGTGCCTGGTATTTTTGTGTAAAACCTTTGAAGATGGGAGTAGAAGTTGCGGCATCCTGTTTTTTTTGAGTAAAAGGTTGTTGAATGGAGGGTAGCTGCTGTATGGAAGCGTCCAGATCAAAATCCAGGGTAGGCGTTACGCTGAATTGGGCCAGCGCATGTTTTACCGCAGCCTGTACAAAAGCATAAATAAGTTTCTCATCCTCGAATTTAATTTCCTGTTTGGTGGGATGCACATTCACATCTACCACGGCCGGATCAAGATCAATGAACAATGCATACATCGGGAAGCTATCGGTAGTGACCATTTCCTGGTAGGCATTCATCACGGCATGGTTCAGGTAAGCGCTTTTGATAAAACGGTTATTGACAAAAAAGTACTGGTCGCCCCTTGTTTTTTTGGCTGTTTCGGGCTTACCCACAAAACCATAAATGTTCATATAGTCCGTTTCCTCCTTTACTGTTACCAGTTTGGCGTTATAATTATTGCCCAGCAATTGAACAATGCGTTGCTTCAGGCTGCCGGCTTCCAGGTGAAAAATTTCCTGCCCATTACTGATCAGGGAAAAGAAAATGGAGGGAAAAGATAAAGCCACCCGGGTGAACTCATCCACAATATGACGCATTTCGGCGGCATTGCTTTTCAGGAAATTCCTTCGGGCCGGTACATTAAAGAACAAATTCTTCATAGCAATACTGGTCCCGAAAGGAGCTGCAACCGGCTCTTGTTTTTTTACAACACTGTTTTCCACTTCAATATAGACAGCGGTCTCCTCATTCGCTTTTTTGGTTTTTAATTCCACCTGTGCCACTGCTGCGATCGAAGCGAGGGCTTCACCACGGAACCCCATGGTGCGTATCTGGAAGAGGTCTTCAATGTTCTTGATCTTGGAAGTGGCATGGCGCTCAAAACACATCCTGGCATCGGTCTCACTCATGCCGCTGCCATTGTCGATCACCTGGATCAGTGACTTACCCGCATCGTTAATTATGAGTTTGATCTCCGTGGCTCCCGCGTCAACGGCATTCTCTAATAATTCTTTAACGGCAGATGCGGGACGCTGGATCACTTCGCCGGCGGCTATCTGGTTGGCGATATTATCGGGTAGTAGTAAAATCTTATCAGGCACAAAATCTTCTTTAGCCGGCAAAAATACTGAATTGAATGCCTATCCCTAAAGGGAATCTTAGCAGGAACTGTACAAGGTCGGGGTAGGATCAGGGATGGAGTTGATATGGGTTCACCCTGGATTAAACCCTTGTTTAACCTTAATTAAGGTCTTGTAAAGGTCTCGTAAATGTCCCGTGAAGGTGCCGTAAAGGTCTTTTGAAAGTCAGGTCAGTTTCTCTTAAAGCAAAGTGTCTTGAAGAGGTTATTATATCCCGTCTTTTTCATGAAATAAATATACAAAAAAGGAAAGATTTTAATGCAGATCACGGTCATTTATTTTTCACAATTTACCAGGGGCATAAGATCATTTTTTGTTATTCTATTATAGCGCTGACTAATCGCCGGAGTACACGAAATTTATTTTTCAGTTATCCATTTCAGGCAACAGCTTATCATTTGTTTTAATGCGGCTTCATTGACTGCTGTGATGAATGCATTATAAGTACTTGTTTTTTTGTAGATGTCTCCACCGCACATCTTTTGGGCCGCCGCATATACTGCATCTATACTGTTATTATTGTTAAGATATGCCTGTATCAATGCAGGGCAAGCATTATTCTTCAGGCAGGATTCAGCGATATTTTTATATTGTTCCGATCCGAGATTTTGTGCCCCGGTGATAATCGCGACAGCGGCCTGAACAAGAATTCCAAAATACCCTGTAAAGAGCTGCACGATCGGTACGGAGCTTGAGATCTTACCAAGTATCGTATTCAATATTTGAAGGTAGGCAGCGAATTTATTGGCGGAAGCTACTGCGTTATTTGCGTCGGTATTTTCAAAAAGAGTTTGAAGATTGCCTTTAAGATCATTCAGATCAGATACCAGGTTGGCGGCCCCGGCAATTTTTGATAGGGGACCCACTATCCGGTCAAGATGTCCCATCATTTTTTCAATCTTGCTTTTCAGCATTTCACTCCTGGATAGTTCAGAAGTCCATTCCATACCTTGTGAGATTGTTTCACCGGCCGATTGGATCTGGCTCAATAACGCAGCCAGCACGGAAGGGGATACGCCTCCTCCCGATTGTTGCAGGGTCTGTTCAATAAACTTTTCACATCCCCCTTTTAATTTATCCTGTTGTTCCTTTTCTGCTTTTGCAGCCTCTGAGGTTTGACGGCTTCTCTCATCATTGATCTGTTTTTGCAGCTTATCTGCCTGGGTGCCGTATTTCCAAACGCTGTCTCTTTCGGCCGTGGTGATCGAATCCTGCTTTTTTATTTCTTTTTTAATTTCTTCGATCTTCGCTCCGGTGGTTTTGGCATTTTGCGTATAAGGTCCTTCAATGGTTTGTTTATAACTGATGATCTGCTGAACAGAACTCCAGTATTGCTGAAACTGCTGCGGATCTTTTGGCGGGCAGTTCCTGGCCAGTTCATTTAATTTCTCATCTACATTACAAATAGCACGGTGTGCTTTGCACCAATCCTGTAATGGGCCCATCATCTTCATGATCTTATCACATAATTCCCATAATTGCCCTTCATAATCCTGTTGTGCATTATAGGCTGCCGTAGCTTTTTTCTGTTGCTCCCGGCAGTTATCCAGTTGTTTTACGATCTCATCGCATTGGGCCGGCAGGTTTTTCAGCATCTCTTCTAATTCTTTCTTTCTTTTTTTGGCAGCATCCATGGCTTTACCCGGTTTCATAGTAGCTATTGAATTACTCAACCGAATCAATTCTTCGCCAAGGCTGCCAACCTGGCTATGGCAATCGATCATTTTTTCTTCCCATCCGGCGCAACGCTCCCGCCAGTTGACACCGGCTTCCGCATTATTACGCTTCGATTCGGCCAGTTCATCAACCAATTGTTTCATTGGCACCTGGTACATCGGCGCGAGTTGAGTAAGTAACGCATCTATATTTTCCAGGGCGGTGGCTATTTCCTGTGTTTTTATATTATTTTTTTCAGCCTGGGAAGCTTCACTGATCAGCCTGTCCCGTTCCTTCTGCGCCTGATCTTGTTTCTCCCATTCCTGGTCGGCCTTTGACTGGGCCTGAGCCCTTTCTGTCTCCAGTTCCGCGATCGGAGAAGTAACTGCGTACAATTGATCCCCATTATTTTTTATCACTGTGTAAAAAAGTGTGGCCTCAGGAGAGATGCTGGTAGAAACGTTAGCCTGTATTGTATTGACCGTCCCGGTAAATCTCCCATCAGGTAATAAAATGTCGTACGTATTTTCTTTTACCAGCGTATCTGTTTTCGGCAAGCTGTTTTGATTTGATGCTAAGGTCAATGTCCATACAACGCTGGTAATTATTGCATCACCTACCGGTTTAACGCTGAAATGATAATTATTACCCTGTTTTGTTGTTTGTAATTGTGCCGGAGGAATAGATGCGGTTGTTGTATTGTCCTGCGAGGTTCCAGGTTTTGATGACAGCTTAATTAAACCGGTCAGTTTTTCGCATTCCTGTTGCCGCAATAATAACCCATTCGCTGCCGGACAGACTATATAATGATTACCTGTAATAGCCGTCGTGTTTTCCGGGTCGGGTAAATTCAGGTCGGCGTTCACAATAAAATTTCCTGTGGTTAAACTCTGCACTGTAAAAGTTTGCGTATAGGTCCCCGCAACACTTACTTGGGAAGGAGTTATCGTAATTGTTTGCGTATTACCACCTACAAGAGTAACAGTACCAGTGCTGGCGTTTGACATGGAAAGAATAGCAGTATCGGGCAGGTTCTGTAAACCTGAAATAGTAGTGGTTATAATTGCTTTTTGCCCGGTTCGTAAATTAGTTCTGTCGACGCCCATATCCATATTTACAGCATTAACCTTTTGTTCGGTTGTCTTTCCATTTTCTTCAATGGTAATAGTGTGAGGGCCACTGGTAGTTGGTGGCATGTTAACAATAGTTTGTCGTGGTGATTCCGCCAATATCTCCATTTCTCTTCCATCGATCCGGCACTTTGTATTCGAGGCATCGCCATCAAATGGCCCCGTGATCCTTAAAGGTGAACCTGTTAATGCATGAGTGGGTATAGTAATAGAAGCAGGTGGTTGCAGCGGGCTATTTATAATAGGAACTGGGAAATTGGAAATTTCAATAATCTTGTCATTTGATAATGCTATATGGGTGGACTTAAACTCAGCCATTAAGAATTTTATTGGTTGAGGCTGATTGGATACACGAGTGATAACAGGACCAGTGCTCACCTGGTATTTTTGAAGCAGTGCCATGTTCCTGTTTTTTTCTTTTTCATTATTGCCGGAAGGCTCAGCGACTACCGTCCCGGAAATAACATCACCCGTCCGGATATCATTTGGTAGGTAGACAATTATTTTCCCTTCTTTTACAGGGAACTCATCTCTCACCACACCTTTTAATGTAACAGTCTGAGCTGAAGCAAGAGTTAAAAAACAAGACATTGCGAAGGCGGCTGCCAAAAGAAAAGACTTGGTGGGTCTCATAACCGTATGTTTGGTTTTTAATAACTGGTACACGAGACTTTCAGGGGGCAAAAGAATGGATTTAAAAGATACGAATTTAACCGGCCAATCAACCAATGGAAAGAATTAATTTTAGTATTCATTTGGGTTACAAAAATCATTTTATGGCTAAATTCCACCGCCTTGTCATTCTTTTTGTATGTCTCTCATTTTACTCACAGGCACAGTATAGAAGCAAGCTTACGGCCCAGCAATGGACCGATAGTGTTTTTAATAGTCTTAGTGACGATCAGAAGATCGCGCAACTCATGGTGATCAGGGCCCATTCTAACTTAGGTCCTGATCATGTAGCCAAAGTCGTCAATGATATTGAAAAATATAATGTGGGCGCTCTTTGCTTTTTCCAGGGCGGACCCATACGACAGGCCAACCTTACCAATTATTATCAAAGCATTGCCAAAACACCCCTGATGATAACCATTGATGCGGAATGGGGGTTGGGGATGCGGCTGGATAGTGTGACTAAATACCCTTACCAGCTTACCCTGGGAGCCTTGAATAATGAAAATATTGTTTATCGTATGGGTTTGGCCGTTGGCGAACAGTGTAAACGAATGGGCGTACATGTCAACTATGCTCCTGTGGTGGATATCAATAACAATCCCAACAACCCGGTCATTGGGTTTCGTTCATTTGGAGAGGATAAGTACAAAGTATCACAATTCGGTATCGCCTACATGAAAGGGATGCAGGATGCGGGGATCATGGCCTGTGCCAAACATTTTCCCGGTCATGGGGATGTGGATGTAGACTCACACCTGGATCTTCCCGTGATCAATAAGAGTATGGCCCAACTGGATTCAATGGAGCTCGTTCCATTCAGGGCCGTATTTGATGCCGGTATCGGCAGTGTGATGATCGCTCATCTTTCTGTTCCCGCGATAGATAACGCCGAACACAGGGCCACTTCTATTTCAAAAAATAATGTAACGGACCTGCTGAGAAATAAACTGGGTTATAACGGGCTCACATTCACCGATGCGCTGGAAATGAAAGGAGTGGCAAAATATTTTCCCGGAGGCACTATCGTGGTGGAAGCATTGATAGCAGGTAATGATATGTTATGTCTGCCGGCGAGTGTGCCAGAGTCTATTGAAGCTGTTAAGAAAGCGATCGCGGATAAAAGATTAAGCTGGGACGATATCAATACCAAAGTAAAGAAAATATTGATGGCAAAATATAGTCTTGGATTGAACCATACCCAGCACATTGATACCACCAATCTTATCAATGACCTGAATGCCAAAACAGATGCCATCCGTTATGAAGTGGCGCAAAAGGGAATCACGGTACTTTCATTAGCAAGCAACACCGCGTCAAGAACAGACTATGCCACTATCCCGGTAAAGCCAGCACAAAAGATCGCTTATGTCGGGATCGGGTCTACCCAATTAAACACTTTTGGAAAAAGATTGAAAGACGAGTTGAATGCGGATACTTATTTTTTTTCCTATAAAGACAGCGGTGATAAAGCCGAAGCAATATTGAAAGCTATTTCAGATAATAAATACGATGTGGTGATAGCAGGTATTCATGATTATGCTAACCGCCCGGCAGGTAATTATAATATCAGTAACCCGGCTCTTGCGCTATGGAAGAAATTGAATTCTATTAAGACCATTACCATGGTCTTTGGAAATGTACTGGCCACCGCTAATTTTTGTGATGCATGGACACTAGCCGCCTGCTACCAGGATGATGATATAACACA
>JADGPW010000051.1 GCA_017882265.1 Chitinophagaceae bacterium
AGCGGTAAGCCCATTGAGCTCCTGAAAAAATATGGATTGGATATCCCGGATATTGTAGCGGCTGCGGAGAAAGTGATGGCAAGGAAAAATGGTTGAGAAAGCTGCTGACGCAGCTCTTTTTTAGCCACGGATTTCACAGATTAACACAGATTGAAATCTGCTACGCAGCTTTTGTTTTGGCCACGAATTAGCACGAAATCATACCGAAGATTTATCTGATTGTAAAGTTTATGTTTAGCAGAAAGTCCAAATTCCGGACTTGTATTTCGTGTCAATTTGTGTTCATTCCTGTAATCTGTGGCCTTTATTTCTACTGCGAAAGCGAAAAATTGAATTGGGAATCAGGAATAGCTTGCCTGCTTGGAATCATTCCGCATTCAGGCCCAATTCCCAATAACCAATTCCCAATTCCTTCCCATTCCTGGTTCTCTCCGTATAGAAGAAATAACCCGATTTTAGTGAAATTCTCCCCTAGCTTTTCTATTTTTAACCCTGACAATTTTTTAAACGCATCCATTATCCAATATTCTAAACGAACCAAAGCCCGAAATCAATGTCCCTGACGACAATAAGTGATAGCGAATTGCTGGTACAATTCCGTAACCCGGTTACGAAGGAAACAGCTTTTACCGCTATAATCAAAAAATACCAGGAGAAATTATACTGGCATATCCGGCGCATCGTGATAGAGCATGAAGACGCCAATGATGTCCTGCAAAATGTCCTGATCCGGGTCTGGAATGGTCTGGAAAATTTCAGGGAAGACAGCCAGTTATTTACCTGGCTTTACCGGATCGCCACCAATGAATGCCTGACCTACCTGGAACAGCAGAAAAAAAGATCCTCGGTCAGCCTGAGCGACGTCGAAAGCGGGCTGAGCAACAAGATAAAAGCCGACAAGCACTTTGATTCTAATAAAATTGAATGGAAACTGCAGCTAGCTATCCAACAACTTCCTGATAAACAAAGAATTGTATTTGGATTGAGATATTATGATGAAATGCCATATGAAGAAATGAGCCGGGTGCTGGGAACCAGCGAAGGCGCCCTGAAAGCCAGCTATCACCATGCGGTCAAAAAAATTGAGGATTATATGCTAAATCATTAAACTTTAGGGGGCGGGGTACGTCTCACTTAGCGTAAAAATGACACAGAACAGCAACATATTACAGGAATTGAAGGAGTTGAAAAGCAACCTGGTGAACCTGGTTCCTCAAAATATTTATACAGTCCCTGAAGGATATTTTGAAAATTTACCCGGAAAGGTAATGAACCGGATCAAAGCTATGGATGCTGTTCAGGCTTCGGAAGAACTGACCTTTTTGTCACCGGTTCTCAATACTATTTCAAAGGAAATGCCTTATACGCTACCCCGGGGATATTTCGATGGATTGGAAGAAAAACTGATGCAATCGGTACGGGATAGTAACGATTACCAAACTGCAAAAGAAGAATTGGTAACGCTTTCTCCGTTGCTTAGCGGTTTAACAAAACAAGCGCCTTACCAGGTTCCGAATGGCTATTTTGAAACTTTATCCGCGAACAGGTCTAAGGAATTAGCTATAGAATCAAATAAACCAAAAACCAGGGTTATTTCATTAACCTACCGCAGGTGGTTCCGTTTTGCAGCAGCGGCCGTTATAACAGGAGTGGTTGCATTAGGAGCCGTATTATATATTTCCGGTATTAATCCTAAAGAACCCGGGGGCCAGGCATTGGCTAAATTTACCCAGGATGTAAAGAAGCTGAATGACACACAAAAAAATAACCTGATCGAATATATTGATGGTGGACTTACTCCCAATCAGGATATGGCCATAATGACACCTGAAAACACTACTGATATAAAAGAATTATTGAAAGGTGTTTCTGACAAGGAATTAAAGGATTTCCAGGAACAAACAGAAGGCATGGAAGATGTCCTGATGACAAACTAAGCCTCATGAAAAAATGGTTGATCATATTGATTTTATTCATTCTTCCCGGTTTTGTCGCTTTCGCACAGCAAGATGATGCAAAACAAGAAGGAAAGATACCGGACAGGATGAGGGAATACATCCAGAACAAACTGGGGCTTTCACCAGCGGAAGCAGATAAGTTCAGCCCTGTCTTTCTTCATTATTTCCGGGAATTCGCACAAACACACCGGCAATACAAAGATGACCGTCTTATTTTTCAGCAAAAAATAATTGAATTACGTCTTCGTTATCGCGGCGAATTCCGCCAGATCATGGACGAACAGCGTGCCAACAAAGTTTTTGAATACGAAGACAGGTTCCGCCAGGAAGCTGTCAGGATCATCAAAGAAAACAGGCAGGAACGAATGCCTCAGCGAAGAATAAGATCAATCCTCCTACGCTAAAATATTTCTAAACTTGGTGTTTTTCATAGGTTAGCAATGGCCAGCTCTTTCAAGGGCAGGCCTTTTTGAATATCGAACAGATGAACAAAGAATTAAGAATGTCGAAGGTGAAGAGCCCGAAATTCGTAATTCATAGGAAATGACAGACCTGACTTCAGCGTTCTTAATTCCTTGTTCATCTGTTCGACATTCTTGTCCACTACTTAAACTGGTACACCGGATTCTTTACATCATGATAAAACAGAAATGTCCATTTATCTTTTTCTCCTTTTTTCCACCATTCTCTTCTTAATTCCATCGCTTTCCTTCCATTAAAATCATATTTGGCAACGAAACGGTGCTTCATCTGCTGTAATTGCGGGGCATCATCGCCGCCAAAAAAAATGATTGCATCGTCTTTTTTTATCAGGAATACCTGGTGATAAGGAGAATGGGCGCCGGTGATCTCATAGTGAATATAATCATCTATATACCCGTTACCATCAAGCAACACTACCTGTGAGGAATCCCGGAGGCATTCCAGTTCTTTTACGGAGTAAGATGGAAACCCTTTTTCAAAGGCAGCGGCCAATTCTTTCTGTTGTACATAATAAATGGCATTAGAGAAGGAGAGCTGGCGCCCACGGCCTTCCCTCTCCATACCGACACCACCTGCATGATCTTTATGCAGGTGTGATAGCAGCACTTTCGTTACCTCACCGGGATTAATGCCTGCATCCATAAGATTCCTGTGAAGCTGCATTACCCCGTTGTGTTCATAACCTAACCCCGTATCGAGCAATATCACATCTTTGGATGTGATCACTACAAATGGCTGAATTTCCACCAGCAAACTTCCCGCCGACCGTGATTGCAATTCATCCCTGGCTTTATTAAATGGAATAAAGAGTTTGGAATTATCGATAGTGAAAGTGCCTTCGGAAAGAGGGAGGATGCCCCTACCCCCTGTCCCCCTAAAGGGGGAACCAAGGTCGTTCTTTTCTTTATTATTTGAACTCATTTCAATTCAAATATAATATATGCACGACACTGCTAGCTATTATAGATGATCTGATTATTTTAATGAATGCTGATAAAATCAGCCGCGACGGATTTGGGGTGTACCCCTTTCCCCTTAAAGAGTAGGATAAGAAAAATAAAGTGATGGAAGAAATTGGAAAAATTTAAATGAGAACGACCTGCCAAGCTTTTCTGCTTTTAGAACTGAAGAATAGTAAAATGAATATTGGATCTGGGTTCCCCCTTTAGGGGGACAGGGGGTTTACCTCAACACCATCTGCCTATCAGCATCCAAACGTATAAGAACAAAGAGCAGAATGGTAAATGTGAGTAAAGAAGTACCACCATAACTCACAAACGGGAGAGGTATGCCGATCACAGGCGCCAGGCCAACGGTCATGGCTACATTAATAAAAATATGAAAGAAGAAAACGGCCGCTACTCCATAAGCAAAACACCTGCTGAATGTACTTCGCTGTCGCTCGGCAAGGGTAATGATCCTGAACAGAAGAATGAGATAGATCCCCAGCAGCACAAAAGTGCCGGCAAAGCCAAACCCTTCTCCTACGGTACAAAAAATAAAATCGGTTCGTTGTTCCGGTACAAAATCATACCGTGTCTGGGTAGCATTTAGCAACCCTTTTCCCCAAATTCGTCCGCTCCCGATGGCGATCTTGGATTGCCTTACATTATAACTACTGCCGCTTTCTTTTTTCTTTTCTGTTAATTCCACTGTCTCACCAGGTTTGAGATAAGGATTATCCTTACCAAACAGGTCATATATACGTTCTACCTGGTGTTTTTGCAATACATGTTTGAAAATAAAAGGAGCAGCAAACCGCTGTATACCTACACAAACAGCCCAGCAAAGAACGATAGTTGGCAGTATCCCCCGGCGGCGTTTTATTTGTTTACGCAAACTATAAATGGTGAGTGCGGCTATCATCGTAAGAATGACAGCCAGGGTATTGGGTTCTATTACAATGGTGGCCACCAATAATGCAGCTATAGCGAAACCAACCAAAAGAATAATGGAAGGAAGTCCTTCCCGATACATCACGATAAAAAAGGAAAAATAGACCAGGGCAAGACCCGTTTCATTTTGCAGGAGGACCAGGACGGCAGGGAACAAAGCGATCCCGGCGGCAATGAGCTGGGAACGGGTTTTTGAAAAATCCGTTTCCGGGCGGGAAAGATATTTGGCGAGCGCCAGCGCCACAAAGATCTTGCAAAATTCTGCCGGTTGAAAATTAAAAGCTCCCAGTTTAATGATCGACTCTGTTCCTTTGATCCTGGAATGAAAAGGAAATACTACCAATAGCATACATATACCAGCGATATAAAAAAGATTGGCCGTGGCTGAAAAGAATTTACTGTCCGTCAGCAAAATGAACAACGCAATCACCAGTCCGATGCCAAAAAAATAAAGCTGCTTGCTATAATCGGTTTTAAATTTTAAGAAGCTCTGTATTACCGGATCGCCTTCTTTATAAGTAGCGGCAAAAATCGCAGTCAGTCCAACCGCCACCAGCAGGAGCCAGATCCATACCAGGCTCCATTCAATTCCTTTTGATATAGCGGGGTTGCGTTGGGTCATGAATGCACAGGCTGCTTACCTTTTTACCGAATCTTTTTTAATAGGTGATGGTTGCCGCTGCTTCCCGGGAACGATAAGATCTTGTTTAACAGGCTGTTTACCAGGAACACCCCTGGAAGGAGCGTTATTATTTGTTTTATTTGACTTTATTATAGTATCTATACTATTATCTTCTGATGGCTGGGAATCCTCATTATTCTCTTCACTTTTTTGTATTTTTTCTTCTTCTCTCACATGTTGAAGGGAATCCCGTGTTTTCATTTGTTTTAACATCAACTCCGGAATAAGATTTGTCTTCACCATATTTTCTTCCAGCGTTTTCCTGTTATCCGCAATAGTATCATTCAGATATTTTTCTATCATCAGGCTTACGATGGGGCCTGCATAGGTTCCTCCAAAACGGCCACTATTCTCCACCACACACATGATCGCAATCTTTGGATTTTCCCTGGGAGCGAATGCTGCAAAGAAGGAATGGTTCTTTAGCTTGATCACCCCGCGGTAATAATTTTCCACCGTTCCCGTTTTTCCACAGACAACAATACCGGGTACCCGGGCGCCCATCCCCGTTCCACTTTCCATTACACCCTGCATGCCATCATGAACAGCTTCAAAAATACTGTCGGGTATCCCTCCCATCGGCACCTTTTTATCTTTGTACCTGGCCAATAAACCAAATTTATCGCCCCCTTCAATAGAATCAACCACATGAGGTGTAATGAACCATCCTTTATTGGCAATAAATGCCATTTCGTTGGCTACCTGCAAGGGAGTTACATTTACCTCACCCTGCCCAATACTAACTGAACGAAAATTGCAATAACCCCATTTACCCGGTCCATAAACTTTCGGATTATTGAAATCAGCAGGTGTGGGTATATTTCCCGGTCTTTCTGTCGGAACATCTACACCTAGTTTGCGCCCAAGCCCGAAGGAATACATATACCTGTCCCAGGAAGCTAAGCTGCTATCCATTGAGGGAAATTTGGGATTATTGATCACACGCATCATCACATTGGCAAAATATGTATTGCAGGAATGAGTGATGGCCGTCTTTAAATAAAAGGTACCGGGATCAAGGCATTTCATAGCATTATTGCTACCGCAGCCATAAAAAGCGCCTGAACAACTGAAAGTAGTTGAGGTGGTAATAACGCCCTCATGTAATCCTACCAGGGCCTGGAGTGTTTTGAAAGTAGAGCCGGGCGAGTAGGCCGCATTAACAGCCCGGTTCAATAAGGGGAGACGCGGGTCGGTATATAATTCTGAATAATGTTTTCTTCTTTCCGCACCTGTCAGGTAATTTGGATTATAAGTCGGGCTGCTAACCATGGCCAGTATGCCGCCGGTTTTAGGATCAATGGCGACGATAGAACCCACTTTATTGGTCATCAGTTTTTCTCCCTCCTGTTGTAATTCTATATCAAGATGGGTATATAAGTTATTACCGGCCACAGCTTCTTTATCCAGAGCGCCATTTTCATAGGACCCCTGAATCCTGTTAAAATTATCTTTGATAAGCACCTGTACACCCCGCTCTCCCATCAAGGCTTTCTCATAACTGACTTCCAGCCCCGTCATGCCGGCATAATCCCCACTTACGTAACCTTCATCTGCATGTTTTCTTAAATAAGTGGTATCAACCTCGCCCAGGTAACCCACAATATTGGCTCCGCAATTGGAAGGATAAGAACGAAT
>JADGPW010000052.1 GCA_017882265.1 Chitinophagaceae bacterium
CAAAGTATCCATCACCGTTAGTGATATCCTGCAATTGTTTTAGAAAATGAAATGCTTTTCCTGCTTTTTCCCTTGCGTCCGCACTTTTAGTTACTGCATAGCGAAATGATTCCATGGCAAGGTAATTGCCGGTATATTCTCCGTCATTGTCATCATCCTCCGGCAACCATTTTGTAGTATCTCCTGGATTTACAAGGTGGCATTGCCCTGCTATCCAGGGTTCGCGGATATGCCTTTTCACCAGCACATCATAAAAATAATCCCGTTTCGTGGCGAGGTTCATCCATTTTTTTTTAATGGCACTTACTCCCTGTTCAGTTGCGATCCATGCATTACCATCTTTATCAAAAGCGATATCGTTCACATGATCATCCATCAGCCACCTGCGGCTGAAGAGAAGTGAATGTTTGCCATGGGAAAAAAATCTTACAACGCCAACCTTTGTTCCTACCCACATCACACCTTCGGAAGATTT
This sequence comes from Chitinophagaceae bacterium, assembly GCA_017882265.1. Classification (GTDB taxonomy): domain Bacteria; phylum Bacteroidota; class Bacteroidia; order Chitinophagales; family Chitinophagaceae; genus JADGPW01. Next base: position 476 of record JADGPW010000052.1, read on the forward strand.
TTTTACACAAGTGGCATAAATGGAAGGGCACCCTTCCTGTGGCCTGATAACCCGTTGTCGACTGCCATCTTTAATGATGGAGACACCGCCCAAACCTGCTGCCCATAAATTGCCGCCATTATCCAGTGCAAGCCCCTTCAGGCCTGCACTCAATAAAATATCTGTTTTATAAAAATATTTTGTTCCTGCTTTGTTTGAATGGTAAAGACCAACATCGCTGGCCACAAATAAGCCTTCTTTATTATCCGAAACAGCGCTCCGCACTGAACGGGCAATCGGATATTGCTTCTGGATAAAAGTGTTCCCGTTGAAAAACCAAACACCTTTTGGCCCAAGTGCATAAACGCCTTCTTTTGCAGTGCAAATAACGGATACAGGCCCCTGCGGGCCTGCAAACTGAAGAGGTAAATTATTTTTATATACAAAAATACCTTTCCATGTGCCCATCCATATTGCATCATGCACATCAACAGCTATTGCGTAAGCAGGCCCTTTGTCTGAATCCCGGAATGGTATTGGAAGCCAATTTGTGTCTCCATTCTTCTTCATAAAAATACCTGCCTCTGTTGCAATCCACACTGTCAGTTTTTTATCTACAGCGATGCTCCTTACATTATTTTCTATTGGGATAGCGCTTACAGGATACGCCTCATGATATTCCTGCCAAAATCCTTTGTCTTCTATAAACTGCGGTCCGGAAATACTTTCAGTTGCTTGTTGGCTTAAGGCAACATTTATAAGGCATAAAAAAAGAAAAGAGACCAATATTTTTTTCATACAAATCCTGTTACTGCTGAATTATAAAAAAATCACCCGCAAAATTTTCTTCATTGCGATATATTAATAGAATGCATTGCTTTTTAAGGATGAACGTTTTATTCATTTATCAGAAAAATAAATTCATCAATCACCCGCACGCTGTATCAATTTTTGAATCGCGTCAACCACTTGTATTTCGCATCTACCTCCCTGCTGTTTTGCTTTGTTTGCCACGGCCAGTTTTTCTTGTAGCCATTCTGATCCGGCTTTTTTATGGTCATGTATATATTGAATTGCTTCCAGCCCGGCCTCTGCCAGCGAGGAAAGATTTTCAGATAGTGAAGCTGCCTCTAAAAGCACCGGCGAATTGTTGAGCAGCAGTTTGAATTGCGCATCGTTTTCTTTCCAAAGGATTAACTTCTGAGAAATCTCTTTTTCAAGTCCCGGAGAGGGCTTGCTCAAAAATTCATCTACCTGTTTATTGAATATTCTGGGTACTTCCTGATCAGGAGTGGCGACATCGGCCAATTTTGTAAAGGGAGAAAAAACGGTATACATAGTATCTCCTTCGTTGCGCTCATATATTTTCAAAGGCTCCAGCACACTAACCAATACTTCAAGCGCTTTCGTATCCCAACCATTGGCAAGTTGTCGCATCAAAGGCAGTTTATACGAATTATGCCGGAGGCCAAGCGATTCCAGTTGCAAGCTCATGATATCAAGCCTGCGATACATGTCATCCACCTTATTCACGGTTTTGGGCGACCATAGTCGTTCTGCAATAGCTGCTGTGCGGGGCCAAATCCTGGAGTCTACAGTCACGTGTGTTACCATCTCGCTCCACATGGTGGCTTCGCCTCCCAAGACCAATTTTTTTTCGTCGGCCGTTAATATTACACTATCCGGAATAGGATCGTTCAAGTAATGATAAGAAGCGGGTTGTATCAAATCAATATAGTAGCCATAGGCAAGGACGGAAGGATGGCCTTTTTTTACGGAGCCATAAAAACTTTCGTTTCCCCGCCACGATTCGATAACAACCTCTTTCGGCAGCCCCGGTTGAAATATTTCATCCCAACCTATCATTGTCTTGCCGCATTTTGTGATGATAGGCAACAAGCGCTTGTTGAAATAAGTCTGTAAATCTGCGGCAGACTTCATACCGTGCGCTTTCATAAAAGCCTTTATATGCGGTGTATTATTCCAGTCTTTACCCGTATTCTCATCGCCGCCAATATGAAAATATTGATCCGGAAAAAGAGCTGACATCTCCCCGAAAAGTTTTTCCAGAAAAGGATAGAGCTTTTCGTTAGTAGGATCCATAACGGGATCGAATACCCCAAAATATCGTTGCAAATGATAATCTCTTTCTACACTCTCAAATTCAGGGTATGCAGTTAGTATTGCGGTGGTATGTGCAGGCACAACAAATTCCGGTACAACCCTGATACCGCGTTGCGCTGCATATTTTACAATACCGCGGATTTCTTCCTGGGTATAATAGAGACCATCGGATGCAACTTGTTGCAGTCTTGGAAAAATTTTTGACTCCACCCTGAAGCCCTGGTCATTGCAAAGATGCAGGTGCAACACATTCATTTTTACGGCCGCCATGCCGTCCAACGTTCTTTTCACCACGTCAACCGGCATGAAGTGGAGGGCGACATCAAGCAATAGACCACGCCAGGCAAACCTGGGGTTATCATGGATGGAAACGCCGGGAAAATAATAGCCATCCGCATCTGTAATAACCAGTTGCAGTAAAGTTTCCAGTGCATGAATAGCGCCTAAATCTGTATTAGCAGACACGGTCACCTGGCTTTTCCCTGTTTCTATCGAATAGCTCTCATCCTCGCCTAATTGTAACCTGCCTGGGCGCCCGACACGGAGAAGCAGTTGCGCTGCTATATTGCTATCCTTTTGGGTTATATAGCCTTGCTTATCAAGAAAGATTCCCGTCTTGTTACTTAACCTTCTTACAAATCTGCTGCCCTCTGCATAAATACGCGAATTTGCCGGACCAATAATTGATACTCTGAATTGATTGGTAATTCTTACGATGTTGGCATTTGCATTCAAATCTGCCGGTACTGGCATCAAATTAGACGTATTGTTTACCTGGGCAAGGCAATTCAGGATTAAGATAATTGACAGAAATACCAATCCCCCTTTTTGAGCCATTGCGATATTGCTATTATTTGTTACCAAGGCTTATTTGTTCCTTGCAATAACCAGAATTTTGACCAGGAGCTGTTCTTTCCATCAGGGCCATTGTAATTTGCAGATGGTACCAGCATATCGATAGCAATCTGAGCATTGACCGAATTATTCTGAAGCTCCGAATTGGCATACGTGAACCGCACTGGTATTTCGCCCCGATAGGATCCATATCCAATGGTTAAAGCCGGGAATCCGGTCCTTCTCCAATCCATATAAGCTTCATTGCATGCCTGCCATGCTGCAATCCATTTTTGCGTGATAATCTGTTGGAGAGTGCCATTGTATGTAACAGCAGGCTGAGCTATATAAGTGTCATAATCTTTTACACAGCCATAGTAATTGTTTACATCAGATTGGTAGCTGGTGAATACTTGCCAGGTGTTGAAAGAAGCTTGGATACCATTATAGTACCAGGTAGAGGCAGAAGCGCCAACATTCCAGCCTTTAAAGGCAGCTTCAGCAAGGTCAAAACAGATTTCAGCATAAGACGCAATCCTTTCCGCCAGCAAAGGCCCGCCTGGGTTATCATAAATATCCCGGCGCAGATAGGAGACATAATTATTAAGTGATGATGACTGTTGCCCGGTTAAATTAATATTATATTGGAAATCAGGATAGTTCGAATAACTAATTGGGATACCCACATAAACAGAAGATGTGTCATATAGATTTTTTACCGGGAGGTTTAAGCCCTCCCAGGGCCTATCCTGTGTGTAGGTAGCCAAATTGAATTGCTTATAATTATTCACCAAGGCAGCAGCGGGATTGATGTAACGAATGTTATTTATTGTTGAATCAAGTGTGCTGGTGTTGCCAAGCGGAAATACGGAATTTGTTGAATCGACAACACTTGGAGTAATGATTGGTTCGGCCATAATCACAATCCTGGGATCCTTCAAAGCTTTCAACGTCATAGTCATGGTACCACTCATTTTGTTTCTGTCATATCCTGAAGATCCATTGAATGCCGAACAGAATTGATAGGACGAGTTTTGGTCTGCACCTGGCAGCAGCATCATACAATCGTCTGCAGTGCTCTGGAATACACTATCTGCAATTGCTTCAACATTAGTCTGCTCGCTCAATTTGGAAGAGAGACGCATATAATAGCGAAGCAGCAGCGAAAAGGCAAATTTTTTCCATTTAACGGGGTCGCCACCATAAAAGACATCAGAGGTTTGCGTTACACCTGTTATCTCAGGATGTTGCGCCATCGTACCCTGAAAATGAGTTATTGCAGCCTGAAGATCTGCGATAACACGGCTATAAATATCTTGCTGTGCATCGAAAGTAGGAAACTCATAGGCACCACCAAGGTCACCACTGATAGCAAGGGAATCGGGTGCGTCGCCCCAAAAGTCGGCAATGTTGCTAAACTGGAAAGCACGCATAACCAACGCAACGCCCTGGTGAAAATCCCATTTGTTGGCCTGTGCTTCTGTCAGAAGCGCTTTGTTATTTTTCAGTACGGCATAATTATTCGCCCAATCAAAACTTCCCGGATCCCACTGGTATTCGCTAAAAGTACCTTGAAAGGCATCCTGCGCTGTCTGCTGCATGGCACCTGACATAACTCCCGAACCCAGGTCCCCGTACGATTTCGCTGTGTTGATCAGCACTTCTGCCATCAGATAATCCGGCGCTGCGGATGAACTGGGTATATTATTTGGATTGGTATTAAGTACTGAGAATTTTTTACAGGAGTCCCCAGCCGATATTATCACCAGGAAAACGCAGCTTATGATTAAATTTTTTTTCACGGTTTTCATCTTCCTATAATTTTTTATGAATGACTAATTCTAAATATTAAAATCGAACATTTAGTTTTAAACCAAGTGGTATCGTCCACGGAGTTATATTGTAATACTCAATCCCCTGCCTGAATTGGGAACCGTTGGCCTGTGGCCCCGGTTGATAGTTAAATGCCTGCTCCGGGTCAACGCCTATCTTGGCTTTGGTCCATATAATCACATTTCGTGTGTAGATACCGAATGAGATACTCTGAACCTTAATAGAATTTGACAATTTTTTTGACAATTCTACCATCAGTGTCATTTCCCGAAGTTTTATATATGAAGCACTGAACATGTCCATTCTCCCGAAAGTCCACGGCCCGTTGGTAACGGCGTCCTCGTATACGTCATACAAAGTGGTGTTGGGATCGCCGAGGTTCTCAATGTAGCCACCGTTTCCGTCGCTGCGAACACCGGGATAAAATGCGGCATCATAGATTGGGAACCCGGGTACCGCACCCGTATTTTGAACGATAGCCGGATCATCATATATTCCGCCATGCGCCTGCGAGGGACCTCCCACTACATGATACTGTTGAAGCCCGCTTATCTCTATAAACTTTGCCGGATCAGACTTAAGATAGCCGGGTATATTATTTGCATAGGCCGCTGGTATCGGGATTCCTGCATTCTCCTGCGATTTCAAGTTGGCATTGGACCCCTGGTACCGGTAGGTTTTTGAATAGAAAATACCACCCAGTCGCATATCGACACTGGCGCTGAGAGTTATTTTCTTATAAGTAATGGATGTCTGCACTCCCATCAGCAACTTTGGGTTAAAATTCCCGGCAACCTGCTTATGCTGAAAATCACCCCCGTTCACTTTTTGCAGATAACCTCCGGCATCAAGCAGCGGATAACCATAATAAGGAGAGCTTTTATCCGTAACGGTGACGAGTTCATTGTCCCACAATTGCCCAATTTTTCCATCACTGATCACGTTAATCGGAGATCCTTTTGAATCAACCTGATTAGGTATCACTTGTCCCTTAGCATAAGTCCAGGAACCTGTAGGCCCATCCTGCCAGAAAGAGAAATAAGGTACTCCGTTTGTGAGAGAAATAACGTAGGCATTATTCTTAGTGTAATTTACCGTCATATCCCACGACCAGTTTTTGTTGCTGATGATGGTGCCACCCAACTGCAGTTCAATACCTTTGCTGCGCACCAACCCGGCGTTGATCTGCCTGCCTGTATATCCTGATGATGACGGGGTGCTGATTCCCAATATCTGATTTTTATTGTCGGATTGGTAAACCGTTCCGCTAAACCGAAGTCGGTTTTGGAACATGGCAATATCAACACCGCCCTCCGTAGAAATGGCTTGCTCGGGCTTCAGGTTTGGGTTCAATAAGGTGGAAGACAGAGATTCAGTTGTGATGCCACCATAACTTCCGATTCCCACGGTACCGTATAAATTGTATGGGTCGGTATCTTTACCCACGCTGGCCCAGCCCCCGCGCAGTTTCACCAGGTTTACTATATCGCCAAAATTGATCATTTTATTAAGCAACAAGCTCATGGAAGCTGAGGGATAGAAATAAGAGTTGTTTCCTCGTGGCAGGGTGCTTGACCAGTCGTTCCTTCCCGTCAAATCGAGGTACGCCATATCACCATAACCAATCGATGCAGTAGCATAGGTGCTGTACACGGCTTTCTGATAATAGGCCGAATTGTACCGGATGTTTGCCTGTGCAATATTTGAAACATTGAATAGTTCAGGTGCAATGATGCCTCCGCCTTGTACTGAATAAACCTGGTTTGACGAGTTGTATTCATAAAGCAGGTTTCCTCCGACTGACGCCGACATGTCGAATTTCTCCGAAAAACTATTTTTATAAGTGACCAGGAAATCAGTATTGCTTTCTGTATTGAACAAATGGGTCAGCCCATAAAATCCATTCAACTCGCCGGTATTGCTTTTGGATATTTTCGTCTCCCGGTCTTCATAAAACAAATCCTGCGAATACCGAACAAAAGCACTTAAATGCGGGCTGAAGTCGAAACTCGCCTTTAAATTCCCAAAAATGTGGTTACGCACAAAACCATTTTTGGATTGGTTGAGTACAAACCAGGGGTTATCTGGCACATCTCCCCCTTCGGCACTTTGAGGAGTTGGGCTCGCATCGACGCCAACAGGCGCCAGCGGTTTAAATTGTTGAATTCCCGGTGTGGCCCAATAACTTTGTTTTCCTACCTGCCTGATATCAATACTTGCCGGATAAGCGATCACATCTTGAAGGGCGCCATTGCCATTACCAGCTATAATATTATCTGTTGTTGAGCGGGTATAATTAATCGCTGTTGATAGCTTTACATCTTTGCTTATTTTATGCTCCACGTTCAGGGATAGGTTATTTCTTCCGAGGCCACTATTTTGAACAATGCTTGTATTAATCATATTGGTATAAGAAAACCTGTAATTATCCCTGTCTGATGAATTTTCAACTGAAAGGCTGTTGGTGGAGGTAAAGCCCGGCCTCACAAACAATTTGAGATTGTTATGGGAAACCATTGGTAATGGTTTATAAGTTCCATCGGCCTGCAGCGGGCTATTCCATTGGATGGCATCGACGCCTTTGTTAAGCGGAGTACCAAAATAATATCCACTCCATCCCGGGGGCACATCGACAATGACCCCGTTCCAACTATTAGAACCAGTGGCAACAGTGTATGGATTTATTCCCATCGAATAAGCCTGGTTATTTTCGAAATAATGGTAAGGTACTGCGGCTTCATCGGTTGTGCTAAAAGTAATGCCAAGCCCTTTCGATCTCTTGCCTGACTTTGTAGTAATAAGCACTACACCATTGCCGGCACGCGAACCATAGAGGGCGGCTGCGCTCGGGCCTTTCAAGATAGATATGCTTTCAATATCGTCCGGGTTAACGTCAGAAATTAAGTTGCCATAATCCACATCGTTACCATTACCGTTGTTTACTCCAATGTTATTCATTGAATTTTGTAAGGGCACCCCATCAATAACAAACAAAGGTTGGTTGTCATTGTTCAAGGACCGTATCCCACGGATTACAACACTCACAGATGAGGTTGGATTTGCGCCTGTCGAACTCACCACCACACCGGAAACCTTTCCTGCCATTGAATTGAGCAAATTAGTTTGGGCTACGCGGTTCATGTCGTCACCGGCTATTTGACCTACATCATAGCCAAGCGACCTTTTGTTCCTGGTGATGCCGAGCGCAGTAACTACAACACCCGACAGGGTACTACTACTACCCGCCTGCAATGTTGCATTGATAATTGCCTGTCCTTTTACCGGCACTTCGACCGTATTATAACCAACATAGGAAAACACCAAAACGGCCTGTGGCGAGGAAACAGTTAACAAAAAATTGCCTTCGGCGTCTGAGATGACTCCTTTTTTACCACCTTTCTCAGATATGTTTGCCCCGGCAACCGGGCTGCCATTGGAATCCGCTACTTTACCTCTGATAGTGTGGCCTTGCGCCAGAACAACGTTGAAGGAAAAGAGCAATAGGCTTACCATTAAGATAAATCCTTGCAACGATGGGGTCAGCGATAATTTTTTATTCATTTTAAATTGTATTAACGTTGGGAAATCGAGAGCCTAAAAAAATTCAATTATATTTGAAAATTGTGTTAATGATGATATTTCAGTTACCAGGCTTCTTATAATCCTTCACGCTGGAATGTTCTTTTGATACATAACTTCCTGGTTTTTTTTGTTTTCCTTGACGACACCCCAATAGCTCCCATTTATTTTATAACAACAATGGCTTATCTTTTCCACCATACGATGACAAAACCGGGCCGTCAGGTGATAATTCAGTTATTATATAATCAATTGCTTCTATGTCAGCAATCTTTATTTTTTGAACGGTTTCAAATTTTTCAGCAATAGTTACAACAGCTGTTTTTTTTGCTGCACGAATCATTGCTTTCATTACATGCACTATTTCCCAATCAGAATCCGTGAGCCCACTCTGAACCGAAATGCCGTTAGTACCTATTATACACAAATCGGTTTTGATATTGGATAACTCATTTATTACACTGGCCCCGGTATGTATGTTGGCGTTCTTTGCGAGCTTTCCACCAATTGTTATTACTTCGATATTCTCATGCTCTGCTAAAGTGAGCGCTATAACCGGGCTCACAGTAAGAAAAGTTGCACGTAATTCATTAGGTATCCTTTTAGCTATCTCCATTATAGTAGTTCCTCCTTCTACCAATATCATCATATCATCTTTAAAAAGGCTAATGGCTTTATCTGCTATTACCTGTTTAGCCTCGAGCGCATAGACCTGGTCCTGTTTATTGAAGGGATAATGAAATGTCTTGTTCATGGCGCCTCCGTGAACTTTCAAAATAAGCCCCAGTTCATCTAATTCATTTAAATCTCTCCTGATCGTATCTTCAGAAACTACAAGTTGATCTTTCAAATCAGTACTTAGAACCCTATTATGCAGGTTAATTTCTTTTAAAATTATTTTATGCCTTTCCTCCTTCAACATGCAATTGCTAAATATTTCTTAAAGTTAAAAATAGTAATATTTTGCATAAATTTGCATTTTTTAAAAAAAATTTTAGAAAAAAACCGCATCCATAATATTTAATTTATTTTCGATTTGGTTTGATAACGAGTAAATATTAATAGACAGAACAAAATTAATCTCCTGTAAAATCGTATAAAATAGTGTCATATTTGCTATTTGTTTTAAACTTGACTCTGTTTATTTGCATGAAAATATGTATTTTTAAAAAATAAACAGAAAAAACCAGCAGAATTAATAATTACATAATTTATGACTACGATCACTGAACAACCTTCTGTCCACCGAAACCTGGAATCAAAAAAAATAGAAGAGATTACTTCGTTGATTAATATTGAAAATGCAGCTGTAGCGACAGCGATTGATGATGCGTTGCCGCAAATCAATATGCTGATTTATGCGATTGTGGATAAATTGAAGCGAGGCGGCAGAATGTTTTACCTGGGTGCAGGAAGTGGTGGTAGACTTTCTGTTCTTGATGTAATAGAATTGCCCACCACTTTTGGAATAGAAAAAGGTATTATAAAAACGGTTCTTGCCGGGGGGATTGAACACCTGGTTGAAGCGAGGGAGGAAATGGAAGACAATTTTAATGAAGGTTGGGAAAGGCTTACAAATGAAAAAGTAACCATAAGAGATATCGTAGTTGGCATTTCAGCAAGCGGCACCACGCCATTTGTCCTTGGGGCAATGGAAACGTGTCGTAATAATAAAATTACTACCGGATGCATAGTAAGCAACCCGGATTCTCCAATAGCCGCCAATGCTGATTACCCGGTAGAAGTAATAACGGGCCCTGAATTTATTACCGGCAGTACCCGAATGAAATGTGGCACTGCACAAAAGATGATTTTTGATATAATCAGCACCACCGTTATGATTCAACTGGGAAGGGTAGAAGATAACCAAATGGTAAATGTCAGGCTTATAAATAAAAAGATAACCGATCGTGCGGTAAAAATGCTGATGGGGAGAACCGGTATTGCTTCTTATTATGAAGCCAAGAAACTACTCCTGAAATATGGCAGTGTGAAAAAAGCAATTGATCATTTAAAATAGGATTCACCAATTCTCTTTCACCAGCCTTTTAATTTATGCAGTTAAAAAGACCCATTTTTATTATCGGCACATTGTTCTTCGTTTTCGGGTTTGTAACCTGGCTGGGTTCTGTGCTAATACCCTATTTGAGAATTGCATGTCAATTAAACAACTTTGCATCTTACCTCGTTGCATTTTCATTTTATATCTCATACATGGTAATGGCCATCCCGGCCGCTTCAGTACTAAAACTAACCGGTTACAAAAAGGGGATGTCACTAGGTCTTTTCATAATGGCACTCGGTTCTTCTTTATTCATCCCAGCGGCATTGATGAGAACCTATCCGATATTCCTCACAGGACTCTTTGTGCAGGGGACCGGGCTGGCTATTTTACAAACCGCGGCTAATCCCTATATCACCATACTGGGCCCGCTTGATAGTGCCGCCCGCCGAATAAGCATAATGGGTATTTGCAATGGTATTGCGGGTGTCATTGCGCCGCTGATACTTGGTGCCATTATATTAAAAGATGCAGACGGCATAAAAGCACGCATTGCGGATATGCCCGCCATTCAGAAAATGGAGATACTCAGTAACCTTGCACAACGGGTAATATTTCCTTACGCTATTATGGCTATTGTGCTAGTGCTTCTTGCCTTGCTTGTGCTGTTTTCCGGCCTCCCTGAATTAGATGTAGACGCAGAGGATAAAGCGGTTGCATCCGCAAACAGCAACAAGACGAGCATCTTCCAGTTTTCGCATTTGCTTTTAGGCGTATTAACGTTATTTCTCTATGTTGGCGCAGAAGTAATAGCAGGCGATACCATTATCAATTATGGCTCTTCACAGGGCATCCCGCTTTCTTCGGCAAAGTTTTTCACCAGTTGTACGCTCAGTCTTATGCTTGCCGGTTACGCGATAGGCATCATTGTTATACCAAAATATATTTCGCAAGTAAAGGTGTTAAAACTATCAGCGGTTATGGGGCTCATTTTTGTAGCCATGGCGCTTCTTACAAGTGGCTACCTGTCAGTAGCATGTATTGCTTTGCTCGGGCTTGCCAATTCCCTTGTATGGCCGTCCATCTGGCCGCTGGCCATTAATGGTCTCGGGCGTTTTACAAAAATTGGTTCATCGCTTTTGATTGTAGCCATTGGTGGAGGAGCGCTCCTGCCTCTCTTATACGGATGGCTGGCTGATATATTTTCACCACATCATGCGTATTGGGTGGTAGTTCCCTGCTATCTGTGCATTTGGTATTATGCAAAAGCAGGGCATAAAATGGGCTTAAAATAAAAATATATTTAATAAATGATACTTATAGCCGATAGTGGTTCCACGAAAACAAACTGGTGTTTGCTTACACCCAAACAGGAAATTTTTTATTTTGATACGGAGGGCTATAATCCCTATTTTGTAAGCAGCACTCATATTGTTGAATCTCTTACCGGCACTCTTCCCCCAAACATAAACTCCTTACTGATAGATGCCATTTATTTTTATGGCGCAGGCTGCTTCGATGACAAGGCAGGCATTGTCCAAAATGCTTTGCGACAAATTTTTGCAAATGCTAATATTTATATAGGTCTTGATTTACTGGGCTCGGCGAGGTCGGTGCTGGGCAACAGACCCGGCTTTGCTGCCATTCTTGGTACAGGAACAAATACCTGCCTGTATGATGGAAGTAAAATTATTGCCAATATAGATTCGCTTGGTTATCTTCTCGGGGATGAAGGCAGCGGATTTTATATCGGGAGAAAAATATTGGGCGATTATATAAGAGAATATATGCCCGGTTCTGTCAGGGAAGAATTTTTTAAAATCTTCGGGCTGAGCCGCGAAACAATTATGGAGCGCATATATTCAGAAAAATTGCCAAACCGTTTCTGTGCCGGGTTTACCCGATTCATTACGGTCAGTGTAGCAGATACCAAATACACCAATAATCTGGTAAGGAAAGCATTTATCGATTTTTTTGAAAGCCTGGTGACAAAGTACCAAAATCATGAACAATATACTTTTAATTGTACCGGTTCTATCAGTTATGCATTTAAACAGATATTGTCTGAAACGGCTGCATTGTACAATATGGAAACCGGAGTGATACTGAAAGCACCCATTGAAGGCCTTGCCTGTTTTCATTTGCCCGAAAGCTATAAATACTGATACCATGGATAATAATTTACTTCTTGATAAAAAAATATTTTTTCCTCTCATTTTCATTAAAAACGGTCATTTATGAACGCTAATGAAAAAAAATTTATTCCGGTAATGATAACTCCCTTCAACCTGAAGGCTAAGGTTGATTTCGATGCTTTGAAAAGCCTGATTGAATTTTATCTGGCCGCAGGCGTGAAAGGTCTTTTTGCAAATTGCCTCAGCAGTGAAATGTTCAGTATCACCGAGGATGAAATGCTTGAGATCACGAAACAAATTGTTAAGCAAGTTAAAGGCAGGGTTCCCATAGTTGCAACAGGTTCCTTTGGCCTTACGATTAAAGACAAAGCATGCTTCATAAAAAAGATCTATGATACGGGCATTGATGCGGCAATTTTGGTAACGGGGCATTTCGCAAATGTGGATGATGATGACGATTTGCTGTTACGAAATTTTGAGAAAATATTCAGCCTTACGGGAAACATATCTCTGGGCACATATGAGTGCCCTGCCCCCTATAAAAGAATTATTTCTGCAAGTTTGTGGAAGCAGCTATTAGAAGCTGACCGACTGATCTATCATAAGGATACTTCGATAGAACAGGATCAGGTAAAGGTAAAGTTGGACATACTAAAAAGCATGGGTAATAATAGCTTGGAGTTTTATGATGCACATTCGCCCAATGCTATGTTTTCATTGCAGAATGGCGCGAAAGGAATGTCGTCCATCTCGGGAAATTTTTATCCGGAAATAATGGTTTGGATATGCAACAATGCAACCAATGCGGAAAAACAGGAAGACGTGAAATGGCTCCAGTCAGAGATTACAAGAGTTGATTCGTTGATTCACCAGGCCTATCCAATGAGCGCAAAATATTTTCTGCAAAAAAGAGGATTGCCGGTTCGTACTATCAGCAGGGCCTTTGTGCTGGAACTAACCCCCGGACAGAAAAAAACACTTGATGGAGTTTATACCAATTTTGTTGGGTGGTGCGACAGGCTGGGGATTAAGCAGGCGTTGTAGTATTATTTCAAGGCTTAATAAAATGATTGCGAATAAAATATGAAACATTTACCAGTTACCGATCTTGTGATCATTGCGTTTTACATGCTTGCTATGATTTTGACAGGTGTATGGTTTTTTGGTAAAAACAAAAGTCCTGATCAGTTCACAAAGGCTTCGGGTAAGATTCCCCAATGGGCAGTAGGCATTTCTATTTACGCAACCTTTTTAAGCAGCAATACCTTTTTGGGCGTTCCCGGTAAAGCATTCGGATCTAACTGGAATTCTTTCGTCTTCAGTTTGGCAATGCCTTTCTCTGCATGGATAGCGGCGAAATATTTCATTCCATTTTACAGGAACAGCGGGGAGATTTCAGCGTACACACATTTTGAAAAACGTTTTGGTCCATGGGCACGCACCTATGCTGTTATATGCTTTCTGCTCACACAGCTTGCCAGAATGGGCTCGGTTTTTTTTGGCATTGCATTAAGTCTGCAGGCTATGACCGGGTATTCCATGCAGTCGATGATGATTGTAATGGGTATCATCATTATTATCTACACGGTGCTTGGTGGTATGGAAGCAGTCATTTGGACGGAAGTGGTTCAGGCTTTTATAAAAACCGCTGGCGCATTCATCATATTGTATTTTATAATAAGCAAAATGCCTGGCGGCATAAGTCATATTATATCCATCGGGAAATCGGATAGCAAATTCAGTCTCGGCAGTTTCAGACCCGACTTTACGGGTTCCACCTTCTGGGTGATTTTTTTATATGGCATTTTTATCAACCTGAATAATTTCGGGATGGATCAGAACTATGTTCAGCGCTACCAGGCAACAGGCTCGGCAAAAGAAGCATCGAAATCATTATGGCTTTGTGTTAAATTGTATTTGCCTGTTTCACTGTTGTTTTTTATTATAGGGTCTTCCTTGTATGCCTGGTACCAGGTGCATCCGGAAATGCTGGACGCCGTCAGGCTAAGGGCGGCTGCCGAACGGTTACCCATAAAGGCTAGCTCACCAGAATTGGCTGCATTGGCAAACACCCTGAAGCCTTCAGATTATGGCGATAAGATATTGCCGGATTTTATGGTAAATGTGTTACCGGTTGGTGTAGTCGGCATCATTGTATCTGCTATTCTATCCGCCGCTATGAGCACCATCAGTTCCGGAATGAATGCGTCTGCAACCGTCTTTACATTTGATATTTACAAACGATACATAAATAAGGATATGACGAACAAGCAAACCTTAAGACTTTTATTGATATCTACTTTTATTATTGGTGTCCTGGCTATCCTCGCCGGCATTGCCATGATAGGTGTCAAAAGCATCCTGGATCTGTGGTGGCAATTCTCAGGGACTTTCGCAGCGGGTATGCTCGGTCTTTTCCTGCTTGGCATCGTGAGCCGCCAAACCAAAAATGCAGAAGCAACCATAGCAGTTATCATTGGTGTTTTAGTTGTTACCTGGATGACTTTCCCCTCAATGATCCCTGAGAAATTTGCTTATCTCCGCAGTGCATTCAACTCAAATATGGTTATCGTTATAGGTACGTTAAGTATTTTCCTTAGTGGCATTTTTCTTTCATGGATAAATAAAAAATTGCCAGCTGGAAATTTTATAGAAAAATAAATTTTCGATTTGTATGAGTTCTAAAATATTTCTTTCGATCATTTTGACATTCCTTTTTGGAAAAATGGTGGCACAACCGGCAACGGAAAAAGCGCCTGTAGTTTTTCAAACGCTTATCTTTCCGGTGCAGCCCCAGCATACCCATGGCAGCACCATCGTTAGCTTGCCCAACGGCGATGTACTGGCCGCTTGGTTTCAGGGAAGCGGAGAAAGAACAGCTGATGATGTTAAAATAATGGGCGCCCGTTTAAAAAAAGGGGCCCAGGTTTGGTCCGCTCCTTTTGCGATGGCAGACACGTACGGCCTGCCGGATTGCAACCCGGTGCTTTTTCTTAATAATCACAACAAATTGTTTCTCGTGTGGATTGCGGTGCAAGCGCACAAGTGGGAATGCTCCATATTACGGTACCGCACATCCGTAAATTATGAAACAGATGCTGCGCCTGTGTGGAACTGGCAGGACAATATTCTGCTGGCGCCTAATGACAGCTTTGCAACAGAAACCGCAGTTAAATTCAAACAACTTACAAAAAATACCAGCGGCTCCGGATCATATGCTCCCAGGTATGATGATATGATTATTGAAGCCAGCAAAGACCCGGCAAAAAGAAGCACAGGTTGGATGACGCGAATCAAACCTTTAATGCTTGCTGATGGCATGATATTGCTGCCACTTTATTCTGACGGTTTTAATATGTCTATGGTCGCTATATCCGATGATGACGGAGATACCTGGCGCGCAAGTCTGCCCATTGTCGGCAGAGGAAATGTTCAGGCCGCCCTTGTTCAAAAAAAGAATGGCAATATAATGGCTTATATGCGAGACAACGGAGATGCTCCTTCGAGGGTACAAATGAGCGAATCTGCTGACAATGGCTATAGCTGGTCCGCTGCCCAAAAAACAAACATCCCCAATGAGGCCAGTGTTGAATTGCTGGTTCTTAAAGATGACCGCTGGGCTTTTGTAGGCGACGATGAGGATGATGGCAGATACCGTCTGAGCCTATACCTATCAGACGATGAAGGACAAACCTGGAAATGGAAAAGAACGCTCGAAAACGATCAGAAAAGGAATGGCCGTTTTTCATATCCCTGCCTGATACAAACTGATGACGGGTTATTGAATATCAGCTATTCGTATTCTGTTGGAAAAGAAGGAGAGAGTATCAAATATGTTGTTGTTGACCCGAAAGCGATACATTAATAAATAAACTAACAGGGATCATATAAAGTCACAAAAAAAGCAAGAACATGAACCAATGAACATCATGAATAAAATTCATAAAAAATATTCAGTAAATGACAATAAAATATTCAGCCATTGTATCCGCATTTGTTTTATTGATTGCTAATGCTTCCGGTTATGCGCAGCAGAAAAAAATGATTTCAGAAAAGCAAATTATGGCTTGGGCAAATAAAAAGGAATGGGCAAATGGGTTGACGCTTAACCTGCATCCATCCGTAAACAAAGATTCTTTTTATGTAGCTTATCATAGAAATGAAAATGCGTGGAATGGGGCTTTTGCATTTTTGAAGAATGTGAATTTGGATGAGCTCAGCCCGGGTAAATATCCCATCATAGGTGACCAGGTTTTTGCTACTGTCACGGAAGCGCCTTCTCATGATAAAGAAGATGTGAAATGGGAATCGCATAAACATTACGTTGACCTCCAGTATATCATCAGGGGAAAGGAAATGATTGGTGTAGCAGACACATCAAAAGCTACCATTACCAAACCCTACTCGCCCGATGCAATTAATTACATGGCTGAGGGTACATATTATATAACGGAGCCGGGTACGTTCTTTTTATTTTTTCCAAACGATGCGCATCGCCCCACCATCAAAGTGGATGGATATGATGTGGTAAAAAAAATAGTGATAAAAATAGCTACCGGATACTAATAAAAAAATTATTTATGTTACAAAATCTTACTCATGCATCATAACAACAAATCATCACGCCGTTATTTCGTTGGAAAAATTGCCGCCAGTTTTTTGGGCACCTCTATCGCCGGAACCGCAAGTGCCAAATTACTTGCAGGAACAAATGTTAAAAAAAGTTTAGTATATCCTGACGTTGCAACCGGCGACTTTGTGAGCAACAAGAAATTTGTTCCCGTAATGATTACGCCTTATCAGCAAAACGGGCAGATTGATTTTGAAGGACTGTCAAAGCTGATAGATTTTTACCTGGCCGCGGGCGCAAAAGGCTTATTTGCCAATTGCGCCAGCAGCGAAATGTATAGCTTAAGCGAAGAGGAACGACTGGCATTGACCCGGCATGTTGTAAAGCGGGTAAATGGCGCAGTTTCGGTAGTGGCAACCGGTTCTTTCGGCGACACTGCAGAGGACAAAGCCACGTTTGCAAAGAAAATTTATGATACAGGTATTAATGGCGTGATAACGATCACAAGCCATTTTGCCAAAGCAGATGAAAGCGATGATGTATTAATTAAGAATTATGAACAATTATTTACGCTCACAGACAACATCCCGATGGGCACGTATGAATGCCCCTCACCTTATAAACGAATCCTGACACCTTATGCTTTTAAATATTTATTAGGCACGGGCCGGATGGTTTATCACAAAGACACTACTATTGATTTTGATAAAGTAAAAGCCAAGATTGATCTTTCCAAAAATACAAGGCTTGAATTTTATGATGCATGCGTGGCCAATACGATGTATTCGTTACAGGCAGGAGCAAAAGGCATGTCAGCTATTTCCGGAAATCTTTACCCGGAAATACTGGCATGGATGTGCGCTAATGCTACTAACCCGGACAGGCAGGAAGACGTAAAATACATACAAGCACAGTTAACGAAAACCGAAGATATTATTGGACAAAACTATCCCCTGAGCGCAAAATATTTTTTGCATAAACGTGGAGTGCCCATAGCGATAAAAAGCAGGGTGAACCCGGAGCCACTTATGACCAAACAAATGCAAGCGCTGGAGGATACTTATAAAGTTTTTCTTGGATGGTGCGATCGAATTGGTATTAAGCCCGCCAGCATTTAAAAATAAACGTAGTATTAATTCAATTCAAATGATATTTCAAATTTTTTAAACCCAAATAATAAATTTTTAAAACGATTATTTATGCCAGACAACAAAAACTTAATTTCCAGGAGAAAATTCGTAAGAAACGCATCGCTGACTTTCGGTGGGATGGCTATAGTGCCGCGACATGTATTGGGACGCGGTTTTATTGCACCCAGTGACAAACTTAATATTGCGGCCATTGGCGCCGGTGGTAAAGGAGAAGATGACCTGAAGAATTTTTCAGAGAGCCCTAAAGTAAATGTAGTTGCCCTTTGTGACGTGGATGACAACAGGGCTGCCAAATCAAGGGAGCGTTTTCCCAAGGCAAAATTTTATAAAGATTTCAGGGAGATGCTCGATAAAGAACATAGAAATATTGATGCGTGTTCCGTTTCCACACCCGATAATATACATGCCATTGCAGCCCTTACTGTTATGTCCCTAGGTAAGCATGTATATTGCCAGAAGCCGCTTACCCATGATATTTATGAAGCACGCTTAATGGCAGATGCTGCCAGGAAATACAAAGTGATTACGCAAATGGGCAACCAGGGCGGCTCCAGTGATGGCGTTCGCCAGGCAAAGGAAATGTATGATGCGGGCATGATTGGAGATGTGCATACGGTTCAGGTATGGACAGACAGGCCCATATGGCCGCAGGGGCTACCAACGCCAACTGGAAAGTTTGCAGTGCCAAAAGAGCTGGATTGGAATCTTTGGCTGGGCCCGGCAAAATATATCGACTATAATCCTGCTTATCATCCATGGAGCTGGAGAGGATGGAATTCCTTTGGCACCGGCGCATTGGGCGATATGGCCTGCCATATGATGGATCCTGTATTCAGATTATTGCCTATTGATTTTCCAACCGAAGTAGAATGCAGCATTCCTGCTACCTGGTTAACCGATGGCAAAGAAGCAAAATATCCTGATGGCTATCCGTCCGCCTCCATGATACATTTGAAATATCCACGCAAAGATGGTAAAGGAGAAATAAAAGTTTCCTGGTATGATGGAGGCCTGCTTCCTCCTCTTCCGGATGAATTATTACCGGGCGAACAATTTGGCGGAGATGACGGCGGCTGCCTGTTTATTGGCACTAAAGGAAAATTAATGGTAGATTGCTACGGTGAAAGGCCAAGACTATTGCCATCAAAATTAATGGCTGAAACGACCATGCCTCCAAAAACACTTGCACGGGTTCCGGAAGGTCATTATCTGCAATGGGTGAATGCCTGTATTGCCGGCTATGGCAATGCTATTACGAGTTCACCTTTTGAATATGCCGGGCCATTTACGGAAAGTATTTTGATTGGCAATCTTGCGATCAGAAGCTGGGGAATGGAGAATAAAAATAAGAAGACTAATGATGATCCGGATTATCTGGGGAGGAAAAGGTTGCTGTGGGATGCAAAGAATATGCGCATCACCAATTTTGACGAAGCAAATCAGTTTGTAAAAAGAGATTACAGGGAAGGCTGGAGCATCCTGATGTAAGCCGGAATGGTTTCTTATCGGGTAAATATAAATGATCAACAAAGTTTCGTAAATACGTTCACCAATAAAAAACTCATAATGAAAAAAATAATTTTCTTTTCTTTGATAGGCATTTCGTTGATGGCCTTTTCAGATATTTTTTCTCCGCACGGAGACGGATGGATTTCTCTTTTCGACGGAAAGTCGCTGGCAGGTTGGAAAGTTGGGGACAATGCGGCTACATTTCGTGCAGACAGCGGAATGATCATAGTGCATGGCAAAACAGCCCATCTTTTTTATGATGGCGATGTGCATCAGCATAATTTCAAAAATTTTGAATTTAAAGCTGATGTAAAAACCATGCCCCACGCTAATTCCGGTATTTATTTCCATACCGAATATCAACAGGGTGGCTGGCCCGACAGGGGATATGAAGTGCAGGTAAACAATTCTCATTCAGATGATGTACGCACTGGCAGCCTGTACGATATAGTGGATGTGAAAGAAGTTTATGTACACGATTACCAATGGTTCACTGAATACATTAAAGTGCAGGGTAAAAGGGTAATCGTTAAAATAAATAATACTATAGTTGTAGATTATACAGAGCCTGAACATCCTTTGAGAGATACGGCTTCTCACCCCTTCCGCCTTATCTCACATGGCACATTCGCATTGCAGGGGCATGATCCGGGAAGCATTGTTTATTTTAAAAACATCATGGTAAGGCCATTGCCTGATTAGAGGGTTCATCTTTGAATAATATTAAAAGGAATGATTGTAAAACCAGTAAGAGTCAATGGAGACAGTTTCAGTGCCTCTGTGAAATACAGTAAGGCTGAATTTTCTTCAACTAATAAAAAACAAAGGAGAATTATGCGCATACTATCCGGAATTGGCATAGTGTAGCGGAATATAACGGAGATGGGCATACGATACTATTTTTAAATTAAACATCACTATATGAACACCATTGTTCAGATTTCACTTGACCTGACAGATATTGATGAAGCCTTGGAGACCGCAGCCATGGCAATGCGTGCAGGTGTTGATTGGCTGGAAGCCGGCACACCGCTCATACTTGCCGAAGGTTTGCATGGTGTTAGAAAATTACGTCAGGCTTTTCCAGGTGTCCCTATTGTTGCTGATCTTAAAACGATGGATGGAGGTTATCTTGAAGCAGAAATGATGGCAAAAGCCGGCGCTACTCATGTTGTCGTTATGGCGAGAGCTCATGAAGAAACTATTAAGTGTGTAGTGAATGCTGGCCGGGATTTTGGTGTAAAGGTAATGGGGGATAATCTTGGTTGTGAGGACATGGTTGAGGCGGCAAAATGGCTGGAATACCTGGGTTGTGATTACGTCATTCACCATATAGGCTATGATGAGCGTCGCGGCATAGCTGCAAAGGGTCGGAGAATGCCCAGTCCTCTTGACCAACTCCGGGAAGTAGTACAGGCAGTGAAAATTCCTGTACAGGCTGTGGGAGGCCTTACTTTAGAGCAGGCTATCAAATGCCCTGAATATGGAGCTCCTTTGGTTGTACTTGGCGCACCATTAACAATCGATGGTGATCGTTTCAAAACAGCGGGTGGGGATCTTGAAAGTTCCCTGCGTTTAATATGCGATAAGATCCATTCATATAAAATTAATTAAACTATATTTAAAATAATGAAATCAGCTGCTGTAGTAAATTATGCTCCTGAAAAGGGCTCTGTAGAAATCAGGGAAATTGAAAAGCCCACCATTGGAGATGAGGACGTACTGCTCGAAGTTTCCCATGTTGGCGTATGTGGCAGCGACCTGCATCAATGGACAGCTGATCATAGCTGGGCAGTAAATTATCCCGTTGTGCTGGGGCATGAGTTCGGCGGCCATATTGTTGAAACAGGTAAAAACGTAACAAGATGGAAAGAAGGTGATAGAGTGGTAAG
The DNA here is from genome assembly GCA_017882265.1 of Chitinophagaceae bacterium. Taxonomy (GTDB): domain Bacteria; phylum Bacteroidota; class Bacteroidia; order Chitinophagales; family Chitinophagaceae; genus JADGPW01. The sequence goes on from JADGPW010000052.1 coordinate 22,084, forward strand.
TGAAACTGCTGCTGTTATTGATGTTAATAATCCAATGTCAAGGGTCGGGTTGTACAATCTTGATCCTTCAAGGAAAGGTTTTGGATATGGAGTTAATGGTGCTATGACTCGTTTTGTAAGTGTGCCAGCCCGTTGTTTACATAAGGTGCCTGATCAGATTCCATTTGAGCATGCCTGTCTTACTGAACCCTGCTGTGTAGCCTACAGCGCTGTTGTTGAAAACACAGGGATTAAACCTGGAGACCGCGTCATTGTTTTGGGCCCAGGAACCATTGGGATTTTGTGTGCAGCAGTTGCCAGGATATGTGGCGCGCAGGTAGCTATAGTTGGATTGGAAGCGGATAGGCACCGGTTAGAGATTGCAAAGCAATACGGTTGCGAGACTATTATCGGGGATGCTACAGATTGGGTGTATCAACGTGACGGACTTGGAGCCGATTGTGTTATAGATGCAGCAGGGGCAAGTATGACATTGAAGATAGCCATGCAACTTGTAAGGCCTAATGGAAAAATCACAAAAGTAGGATGGGGGCCCCAGCCACTGGGATTTTCGCTTGATCCCCTTGTTCAGAAAAATATAAGACTTCAGGGAAGTTTCAGTCATAACTGGCCAATGTGGGAGCGAGTTCTCGCATTAATGGCAAGTGGCCAGTTGGATGTAAAACCAATTATTGGTGGTGTTTGGCCAATAAATGAATGGCACACTGCATTTGAGAAAATGCATAGTGGGGAAATAGTAAAGAGCGTACTTAAACCTGTATAAATATGCGTTTGCAAAATAAAGTGATTATAGTTACCGGGAGCACAACCGGAATTGGTAAAGCCATTGCATTGCGTTGCGTGGCAGAAGGTGCCAGTGTTGTTATTCATGGCCTTGAAGAGGGCTGGGGAAATTCGGTAATTGCTGAATTGGGTGAGGATAAGGCTGTCCTTCATATTGAGGACATAAGCCAGGAAGGAGCCCCGCAAAGACTTGTTGATCTCGCCATAAAATCTTTCGGAAAACTGGATGCCATTGTAAATAATGCAGCAATGGTTGTTTCATCCAATATTCATACAACCGATAAGTCTTTTATACAAAGAGTGCTGGAAGTTAATACCATCGCCCCATTCGAGCTTATTAAAGCCGGATTAAGCTTTCTAACGGAACAGCATGGCTGTGTATTAAATATCGGATCAGTAAATGCATGGAGTGGTGAACCTAATCTTCTTGCTTACAGTATTTCAAAAGGTGCTTTAATGACGATGACCCGCAACCTTGGAGATACCTTACATCGTGAAAATGGGGTTCGTGTAAACCAAATCAACCCGGGTTGGGTATTAACAGAAACAGAAAAACAAAGAAAAAAAGACCATGGCTTGTCAGAAGATTGGTATAAAGATCTTCCATCAGTATATGCACCTGCGGGACGTATTTTATGGCCTGAAGAAATTGCAGCAGCCGCCGTCTATTGGCTTGCTGATGAAAGTGGCCCCATAAGTGGTCAGGTAGTAGACCTGGAACAACACCCTTTTATAGGCCGTAATCCACCCAAAGACACATCAACTATAGCATCAAAATAATAAAATAATATAAGTAGTCTATTATGCCCAAGTTAGCCGTATTCCCAAAAGCCTTCATGCAAGCCTTATGTAATGATGGTAGTATGCAGGTATCTGAATGGATAGAACTGGCAGCTAAACTGGATGTTGAAGGGCTTGAATGGTACGCCGGTTTCCTGGAGATGAAAGATGAAAGCGATTGGCTGAAATTCCGGAACCAGGTTGAAGATCATGGAAAATCAATTCCTATGATGTGCTGTTCCCCGGATTTTACACATCCCGACGCGGTATTCCGGGAAAAAGAAATTGAAAAGCAGAAAAGATGGATTGATATGACCTTTGCCTTGGGAGGTTCCTATTGCAGGGTGCTCTCCGGACAGAAACGCCCTGAACTTTCAATCGATGAAGGTGTAAAATTAGCAGCCGATTGTATTTCAACGTGCCTGCCTTATGCTGAGGATAGAAAAATAACCCTCATACTTGAAAATCATTATAAAGATGACTTCTGGGAATATCCTGAATTTGCTCAGAAAATGGATGTCTTTTGTAAACTCGTAGATAGTTTGGATCATCCTTTTTTTGGTGTCAATTTTGATCCCAGTAATACCTATCTCGCGGGCGAAGATCCCATAGAACTTCTAAAGCGTGTGGCGAACAGGGTAGTGACCATGCATGCCAGCGACCGGTATCTTAAAGAAGGAACCATTGAAGATCTTCGAAAAGAAGAGGGTGGAGCACAAGGATATGCGAAAAGACTGAGCCATGGCGAAATTGGAAAAGGATTAAACGATTACGATGCCATTTTTTCTATTCTGAAAGGAGTAGGTTTTGATAGCTGGATTAGTATAGAAGATGGAGTAGATGGCATGGACCAATTAGAAAGAAGTGTTACTTTTTTAAGAAAAAAATTAGAGCAATACTGGCCGGTTAAATCAACAATGCCATAACTATGATAGTGGAGATACTCTATCCATCGCAATGCATCCTTGGAGAAAGTCCGTTGTGGCATGCCGAAAGAAAATGCTGCTTTTGGGTGGATATTGAAAATGGTGTTCTATATGAATATAATTGGATGAGCCAAACAGCACGATCCTGGAAATTTGATTACAGGCTTACTTTGGTTGTGCAGGCAGAAGGAGATCAATTAATATTGGCATTAAATGCGAAAATTGCCAGGTTTAACCTGGAGACAGAACAGCTTGAATGGCTTCTTGATGTTGAAGTTCCCACTTCCGGCAACCGGTGTAATGATGGCGCCTGTGATAGCTCAGGCCGGCTATGGGTAGGAACTATGCATCTTGAGCATAGGCATGGGCAAGGAGCTTTATATTGTATTGATAACAATTTGGTTGTTCAAAAAAAAATAAGCAATACTACTATTTCCAATGGCATTGCATGGTCTTTGGATAATAAACGGTTATACTATATAGATAGTCAAACCAGGTTGTCCAGTCTTTTATTTTCGACGAAAAATCAGGTGAAATTATTTTTGAAAAGAACGTGATTCAAATACCCAATGAAACGGGATCGCCTGATGGGATGACTATAGACGAAGAAGGAATGCTTTGGATTGCCCACTGGGGCGGGTTTGGCGTATACAGGTGGAATCCACATAATGGCCAGTTAATAGACAAGATTGA
>JADGPW010000053.1 GCA_017882265.1 Chitinophagaceae bacterium
AAAGAAACAACCATCCGGCTAAAAAAGGAGGTTTTAAATCTTGAAAGAAAGGGTGATTGGATGCAGGTTGATATTTACTTTGAATTTTTCAATCCCGGGCCGGAAAAAGAACTGACGGTAGGATTTGTAACGCCACCGGCGGATGGCGATATATCCGATGAAGAAGCAAAGCATCCCCAGGTAAAGGACTTTATGGTCATGGCTGATAACCGGCTGCTGACATATAAAATAGCCAGGATGAAAGAAACGGGATTTAAAGTGGATTCCAAACTGGCGGAGGGGTTTGACTTTGTATATTATTTTACCATCAAATTCACAAATGGTATAACGGTTATCCGGCATAGCTATTTATACAAAGCCGGTGGTTCAGTAGACATTAAAAAGGAATTTGAATACCGGCTGACCACCGGTACCACCTGGGGCAATAGCGCCATTGAAGATTTTGAATTGAATGTGAATATGGGGGATGACAGCTATTTCTCAGTTCCATCCGGTTTTGGCGCCGCTAACGTAAACTGGACCGTAGTGGGTGTCGGCCGGATTAGCAATAGTATGCCATTTAACCTTTATGGTGACGGACCCGGGGCCAGTGTGAGGATGGCTTACCTGCGAAAGGGAAAATTGCAAGTCAGGATACCAAACTTTAAACCGCTGCGGGACCTGTCATTGATGGTTTTTCAATTCCAAAATGAGATTAAAATGTGGTGTGAGAAGGGTGTTAAAAATGATTTTACGAATTTTATGGACCTGGTTTGGGGGGATTCAGTTGAAACAGCCCTCCGGAAACTATCCGATAATGAACTGAGGCTGTACCGGAACCTGAACTATGCCCGTATGGGTTATGATTTCAAAGATGAGGAATTGAAGAAAACTTTTTCCAAATACAACTGGTATATACCGGACCCGGCAGTAAAACCGGAAAACGTTCCTGATTATTATGTCACCAAGGACTTGAAACTATTACTATCAGCAGAAGAAAAAAGGAGGAAAATAAAAACAGACACTCCTTAATCAAAGTATCCTTTTATTAACAAAGGAGGATACATATATATATATATATATACAATACAGGAAATACACCATGATGTCAAACGTGGTGAGATAATACTTAATAATCTGCTATTTTTACTTTGTGAAAATGACTATCCTGACCGTATTATCATTTCTTTCATTCGCGGGCATTGCCCAGTTGATCCTGCCTCCTGAAAGAAAAGGTACATTTGAAGAAGGTATATATCCTGAAGAAAAACCTATGGGCAAAATAAGGAACATTTTTTTCCTGCAGTACACCCTTCAGAAGGACTCTGCAACAAATGGCTGGGTGATTCCCGCTAAACCCCAATATGGAATAGGTTTCAAGTATGACAAAAACAATAATGTAATTGAAAAAACGCGGCTAAATGATAATGGAGAGGTTGAAGAGGCGCAAAAAAATTACTATGATAAACTCGGAAGATTAACAATGTCTTTTGAATATCAAACCAACAAGGTAATTGATTCAATTATTTATGATGAGACCAGGCATAATATAACAAGGTTTACATCTGAGTTTGGAAAGGATAATAAAAGAATCTATTTCTTTGGTAAAGGAAACCTGTTACTGAAAGAGGAAAATTATTCGATTAATGGTTCTCTACCAGTCGTTGAATATACTTATGAATATGACGATAAAAAGAGAGTGACCAAAGAAGTGATGGATAATATCGGAAATATTGGTATTTCGATAACGTATAATGGCAGCACTGCAAAAAGTGTTTACCCGGGCTACACTTATATTTACAGGTATGAGGAAAATGCCAGATATTATTGTACAAAGAAGTTTGAAAAAACCAACGATACACTCATCCTGAAAGAAGAATTTCTTGAGTATAAAAACTACCCTTCAAAAGTGTTTAAATTATATGGAAATTTTGGCCTTTCCCGGATGGATAGCTTGATTCAGGATAAGAACGGGTTTCTGTTATATAGGAAAGACGGTGATTATTCAAATAGTAAGTATAGATTAACTTATTTTGATAAAAACTTCAGAACATTAAAAATGAGCAGGGAAGGACTTCCAGGTTATACCCAAACGTATGGATATGTCTTAGACGAAAAGGGTAACTGGATCCAGGAAAAGACATATAATGGTAAAATGGAGCTGATAGGCTTCAGGAAACGATTAATTGAATATTTCTAATAATTTTTATGATCAAATTACCCCCCTATTTACAAAAAGGAGATACCATCGGCCTTGTTTGCCCCGCCGGCTATATGGCTGCCGAAAAAGTGCAAACCTGTATCAACGCCTTACAGGAATGGGGTTACCAGGTGAAAATCGGGAAAACGGTGGGCAGCGATTCTCAAACTTATTTTTCAGGTACGGATCAGGAAAGACTGGATGATTTCCAGCACATGCTGGATGACGATGAAGTAAAAGCGGTGCTTTGTGCCCGGGGTGGGTATGGAATGGGTCGGATCATTGACAGGATCGATTTTAAGAAATTTAAAAAACAGCCTAAATGGTTGATAGGATTTAGCGATATCACCGTTTTACATTCTCATCTTTATTCTAATTATTATATATCATCACTTCATGCGCCCATGGCCGGGGCTTTTAATGAGGGGATCCAGGTAACCGATCCCGGCACAATGGCCGGGGACAATCTTACAGGGCAGGTTAATAAAAATGAATTCCTGCTTTCGCTGAAAAATGCATTAGAAGGAAAAAAGCTGAGGTACTCCTGCGCTGTTCATGATTACAACCGGAAAGGAGAAGCTATTGGTGAATTGGTCGGTGGAAATCTTGCCTTGCTGGCTCACCTGGTAGGAACTGATTCAGATGTTAAAACAAGAGGGAGGATACTGTTCATCGAAGATACCGGCGAATACCTATATAATATTGACCGGATGATGCACCAGTTGAAGCGTAGCGGGAAACTTTCAAAACTGGCCGGGTTAATTGTCGGGGGATTTACGGATAGTAAAGATACAGAGCGCCCATTTGGACAAACGGTATATGAGATCATCCGGGATATTGTATCCGGGTACGACTACCCGGTTTGCTTCGGGTTTCCCGTCAGTCATGAGAAAGAAAATTATGCTTTAAAGATCGGGGTGGGGTATAAATTAAGAGTGACGAAGAGTAAAGTGATGCTTGAGGAATAATGAACAGACGAACAAGGATTTAAGAATGTCGAAGTGCGGCCACTTCATCATTCGACATTCCTTGTTCCTCTGTTCATCTGTTCAACAACGAATCCAGTTTCCGGTGAAACAGCGGGAAATCATTCAGGTTGTTATGCAATCCTTTCTCAATCGTTACCAGCTCTGTTGACGGCTTTTTTTCCACCAGCCATTTTGATTGTTTATAAGGAACGACGATATCGCTTGTTCCATGGAATATAGTGACAGGGGCTTTGATATTTTCAAGATATTCATTGGTGGGTATGGTATATTTCAGCATGGGCATGACCGGGTACATAAAAAAATAATAGTTTGCCAATGCCCGAATGCTGAAATACGGTGCTTCCAATATCACCCGTTTGCAATCCCGGACCGTAGCCAGTTCCGCGGCGATCCCTGTTCCCAGCGATTTGCCGTAAATAATGATACTATCGGCAGCCACCCGCGCGATCGCCATTTTATATAAGAGTAATGCATCATCATACAAGACCTGTTCGCTTCGTTTGCCGGTCGACTTGCCAAACCCGGGATAATCGATCATCCAGACCTCATATTTGTTTTTGGTGAAATTGACCGCATAGGGGGCGCAACGGTTGATATTCCTGCTGTTGCCATGAAAGTACAGGACAATACCCTTTCGGATGGAATCAGGAACAGTGAATTGAACGATACTGAGATTCTTTTCAGGCGTTACTTCCAGGTCGATCTGCCGGAAAGGGATATCGAAATGGTATTGAAAATCGGAGGGTAGTTTTACAGGATGAAACAGGATCGTATCCTGTAAAAAATATAATCCCATACCGGCCACTACATAAATAACGAAGGCGGTTTTGATCCATTTCCAAAGCTTCTTCCATTTCATACAATAGACAATATACAATGGACAATTGACAATAGGCAATAAGCAAGATACTTTATATTGCCCATTGCCCATTGCCCATTGCTCATTGCCCATTGTTAATTGCCTAGGTAATCAGGGATGCAATGCCCGGAAGATCAATGTTGCTTCAGGGTATTCATGACAATTTCTTTCCGGCGTTTGGAAATAGCAAGTTGCTTGCCGTCACTCATCTGCACCAGCCCTTCCCTGTCAATTTTTGCAACATACTTT
>JADGPW010000054.1 GCA_017882265.1 Chitinophagaceae bacterium
ACGATTGCCCGCTTTCCGAGATCACCGTTCCGAAATGCGGGTTCGCCAACACATTCACCCAGGGTGCCGGTGTTACAATACCAGGAGTAGTAGTGATCACATATTCTTTACCGTCATCAGAAAAGCCCCCTATTCCATTGAAGAATTGCAGATCATTGCGTGGTGAAACAGGTGTCTCTATGCTGGGATTAAACCTGACAGGTGAAAAATCAGGCATGATGGTTTTTAACCTGTTACGCTGATTGATCTGGCTCTCAAGAGTGCCTGATTTATCTGAGATGATCACCCGGGCAGCGGATTGAAATAATATCCTGTCCTCATTTGAGATCTGGTCAGCAGATCTTATGTAAATACCACCGGGTCGATCCTGTATGTCGGCAACAATACCGGGAGAAATAAGCGCCAGGATCTCATTCTGAAAAGTTTGACGATATCCCCCGTGATCTTCATTCCATATCACCAGGTCTGCTATCAATCCTTTGAGCCGCCAATATGCATGGGCCTGGATAAGTTGTTTGACCAGTTCAATATTGGCGCTGTCTTCTATCTGGAGCAGGATGATGGGCAGATCACCCGAAACGGAATAGCTCCATAGACCCGATTGACCACGATTATTCCGGGTAAGGATCCCCGGGTCAGCGCGTAAAGAAGCATTTGCATAAATAATATACCCTGCAAGCCGGTCATAGAGTTGCGCATCGTCTTCCGTGGCATTGATCTGTCTCAAGACTACGTGGCTATGGGTCCAGGCCAATTCAAAAGCACGATCTATCAAGTGCCGGTCCTGGTATTTTTCTATTAAACCATCGCATATTTCACGTGTTTCACCAATACCAAATATCATATCCATGGTAACGGATTCCTGCGGGTTAAGCGCAATCCTATATTGGATCGAAACGATCGGATCCAATACCGACCCCTGGTTACCGGACAGCGGTTCAACAGTATGCATAACCTGCGGATCGGAAATAATATTTCCACGGCCAATAAAATGATCCCTGCTTGTTTCAAAAGAAACAGCCTGCACATCTGCTTCATGTACTTTCATCAAATGAAACATGAACGGGGGCTTTTCATCTACCGACCTCGGCCGGCGGGTACAAATAATGGCCTGTCGTTGCGGAATGATCTCTGTTTGAACAAAAAGATTGCTGAATGCCGGGTGGATGGTATCCGATACAGGAGGGGCCAACACTACTTCCGAATAACTTGTGATCTCTATGTACCTGCGTTTTCTCGAACGGTTGGTAATATGAATACGCCTCATCTCCACATCATCTTCCGGGGATACCACAATGGTCGTATGCGTTTCAATATTAACGTCCCGGCGACGGAATTCGGCCCTTCCCTGGGAAAAGATCACTTCATAACTATCAGCCTGCCGCAGCGAAGGCTGATGGGCTGTGGACCAGCATAAATTATTTTCGAGGTCGCGGATAAAACAAAAACTACCCCAGTTGTCACAGGTGCTGTCTTCACGCCAGCGGGTAACAGCATAATCCTTCCAGCGGCTATAACCTCCACCTGAATTAGTTACCATTACATGATACCTTCCGTTTGATAATAACTGTACTTCGGGTACAGGTGTATTCGCCGTTGTGATAACCCTCATTTGGAGATCATGAGTGATCGTGCTGATGTCTGCCATATCAATGGAGGGCGTATAAAAAGCGGTGGTGACAGGTATTTTTTCCTGGAGTAATAATAAGGTTGCCTGGAACTGGGTCTCGGCCTCAAACCGTTTTTGCATCGGCTGGTCAAGAAGATAATAAGCGATCGATAATAAACTCATCCCCTGGTGATGCGTCATAAAAGAGCAGACCGGGGCGCTCGATCTTCCTCTTGATAATCGTGCGGGTGTATAATCGATCGCCTCGTAAAAACCATACTTTCCTTCAAACCCTTTTGCAGCAAGTTCTTCCAGGTTTTGACAAGCCTCCCCGGGATACACCATCAGCGCCATTACTGAAGCATAGGGGGCGATCACCAGGTCTTCTCCCAATCCCCTTTTCAGCCCCAACCCCGGAACCCCAAATGCACGATACTGGTAATTAAGGTGGGCATCAACCATATTATAACCCGATTCTGAAATGCCCCATGGTAATCCGAGTTTTTTACCATATTCTATCTGACGTTGTACGGATGTTTTATTGGTCTGGTCAAGCAATGTATTTTCATACGTAGGCATTACTAATAACGGCATCAGGTATTCGAACATCGAGCCGCCCCAGGAAAGAAGAACAGGAGAAGTCCCGGGATTAGTCAGCTGCCGTCCCAATGCAAACCAGCTTTCCTGTGGTATTTTCCCCTGGGCGATCGCAACAAATACGGTAAGCCTGGATTCAGATCCGAGCAGGTCATAAAAACCGGTATCCCTGCGTTGCTCTTCCGCGTTATACCCGATGCTAAATAAACATTTTGGTCTGTCGTATAAGAACTCGTATTCCATTGTGGAGAAGCCGGTGCATTGCCAGGCCAGTCTTTCCATGATCAGGATCCTTTCCTTGGCTCTTTGTCCGGCTTCACTAATATATTTATAAAAGATATCCAGCCATTCATTTTCTGAAGTTGTATTTTCTTCACCATAACATTTTTTTATTTGAGGCAAAACGTCTATTTCTATTTTTGATAATTCAAGAAGGGTCGGGATCCCGGATGGGTAACAGGCCAGTTCTCCGAATTTTGATGGCGTGGCCGGCAATAATAACCAGGGCGCAAGCGCTACCAGGTCATCATAGGCATTATCGATCTGTTCGCTAATGGCTCTTGCCCACCAGCGGGCATTTTGTAGAGACAAGGCATGCTGCAGAGACAGGGCATGCCCTGTCTCTACGACCGTATCCGGTTTGGTTTGTAAAGCGTTTAATAGTTCACCGGAATATTCGGTCAGCTTTTCGAGAATGGACCTGGTCGTTTCGAGATCCATTTCCCTGATATCGCAGGCCAAAACAAGCTCCTTTTTCAGCCGCTGAAGCAGATCAGTTTCTTCCATTTTTTCCATCATCACGCTAAATGTATCCCGTATGCCTTCAAATAACCAGGGCCCGGCTATTTTTTTATTTTTTATACCAAGAAGCCCTTGTTTTAAAGTGAGTAAATGAGCGGCCAGGTTTCCACTATCCACCGTTGAAATATATCTTGGGGTTAATGGCATTAAAGAAATGGTATCATACCAATTGTAGAAATGCCCCTGGTAACGTTCCAGTTGCTGCAGTGTTCTGAAAGTATTAGTCGTACGTTCTACCAGTTGCCCGGTAGTGAGATAACCAAAATCGCAGGCTGCGAGGTTGGAAATTAATGAAAGCCCGATATTGGTAGGTGAGGTACGATGCGCAGTCCTTTGAACCGGGATTTCCTGGTAGTTATCCGGGGGTAGCCAATTATCTTCCTCCCCGACAAAATTTTCAAAGAAGGCCCATGTTTTTCTTGCCAGGTTTTGCAGGAAGATCTTTTGTGCAGGTGAGGTTTCCGTTTTTCTTTTTTTAGCCGGAACACTTACCCACCAAGTAATAACGGGAGAAACCAGCCACAAAGCCAATAGCGGTAATGATGATTCAAGAGTGCCGGGTGAAAAGATCTCCAGGTCAATGATCACGAGCGTGGCTAAAAAAGGGCCCATCCACATCACGCGATACATATTAAAAACAGTTTTACTGCCAGGGCCGGCATTGCTATGGGGATCCCATTCAAGCAATTTTCTATGTGAAATAAACATGCGCCAGTCGGTACGAATAATGGCATCAAGGCTCACGAAGGCTTCATACGGAAGACATATCAACGTAAACAGGTGTTGCAGGATATTATTGAACGCCAACCGTGTTGAATTGATCGCATGATGTGACATCAATACATCGGCTGGTTTTCTGCAGAGGTCCCAGATATAAATAATAACAGAACCAAGCATGATGGTTCCGAAAACTAAAAAGGTCCAAAACCAGGGAGAGGCAGAAATAAGCCATCCGAATATTAAAATGAATACGAGAGCGGGAGCCACCAAGCTACGACGGAGATTGTCAACTATTTTCCAGCGGGACAATGTAGAAATAGGATTTTTCAGCGTCTGTTTACCCAGTCCCGGAACATGCGGAAAGATCCACCTGCCTATTTGCCAATCCCCGCGTATCCAACGGTGACGGCGTTTCATATCAGCCAGGTAACCCGTAGGATAGTCCTCGAATAATTGTGTATCCGACAATAAACCTGAACGGGCATAACAGCCTTCCAACAGATCGTGACTAAGGATCCGATTTTCCGGGAACCGGTTATGTAAAGCCTGTTCGAATACATCTACATCATAAATTCCCTTACCAATAAATGAACCTTCGCTGAACAGGTCCTGGTAAACATCAGAGATCGCCCGTGTATAAGGATCAATGCCCGCCTCATTTCCATGCATCCGTGTAAACAATGAACTGTGAGCGCCCGGCAAACTGGTGGCCACCCTGGGTTGCAGTATGGCATATCCTTCCGTGACTCTTTTTTTTCGCTCATCGTAAAAGGGATGATTCAGCGGGTGAGCGATAGTAGCTGTCATTTTCCGGGCGGTATCCCTTGGTAATTGCGTATCCTTATCCAGCGTGATCACATATTTCACACTGGTAAAAACTTCTTCATCACCTACGATCAATAAAAAATTTTCTTTTGCATTTCCGCGCAACAGGGCATTTAATTCATTTAATTTTCCGCGTTTACGTTCATATCCCATCCATACTTTATCAATCGGATTCCATTTACGCGGGCGATGAAAAAGAAAGAACACATCATTTTTTTCCCTGTTGTATTTTTTGTTAAGTTCTTCGATCTTCTGGCCTGATGACTGTAACAGGAGTTTGTCGCCGGGAAGTATCTCCTCAGAAGCATCAGCAAAATCGGTTAACAATCCGAAATGCAGGTTCCTATCCCGGTTAGCCAGGAAATGAACTTCCAGCGTTTCGAGTAAATTCTCCAGGTCTGAAGCGTTGTTAAGTAAGGTGGGAATCACCACCAGGGTTCGGGCTGCAATGGGTATCTCCGTGCAAAAATCCATTTTTGGCAGAAATTGAGGATCGACCAATAAAGTGGCAACCCAGTTCACCAGGGTTATAACTAAATGGCTGCTCCCAATGATCAATACCGGGCCCATTACGATCAACCAGCCGGTAGCTGTTCCCTCCGCATATAGTTTTATCCATAAAGCAGCGCTTAATATCAATGTCAAAAGATTACTGAGGCCCGCGTATAATAATAAAGGAGTCCTGGCGCCCCATCGCTTAAACCTATCTGCCCGGGGTAACCGCATTTTCGCTATTGTTTCTGTCTGGTGAAGCCCTTTACCCGTAAGATAAAATCCAACATGAGTTTTACGGGGATCATCCTCCTTTCTGTTGACAGCTTCCTTTGTAAGTTGAATAACGGTAAGGGCCACTTCTTCTTCTGATAAGGAGCTGTACTTTGCGATCTTCTCTATGACGTGCCGGTAATGATCACGGGTCCGGAAATCCATCATTGGGTAAATACCGGCGCCATCTTCCCGAAGCGTATGCTCCATCACGCTGGTCATTTCAACAAATTCAGCCCAATCGGTATTATTCAGGAACCGGAGACTCCCGATACTATTACTCATGGAGACCTGGTCCGCTGCCTGTTTTTGGGTTTCGATTTGAACCAATCCATTACTCGTTAAACCGTTTTCTGCCAATCGTTGTTCTATCCAGGTAAGCGGAAGTGTCAGGGAAGGACCTTTCCCTAATAAACGCCGTGTCAGTTCAGCTACAAATGAACTAACCATGGGAGGTTTTGACCTGGCCATATCTGCGATCACAATGATCAGGTTTTGGGGATCTTTTTCCGCTGTTTCCGTCATCAGATCCGCCCAATAGTCAGCGAGGTTCTTATTGATCCTGTCAATAGCCAGTTGGGCAGCCAGCCTTCGGAGGTTTTCGATCAATGCGATCCGGAGCATGATGGGAATAGCCCATAATTCACCCAGCTTTAGTTGGGTAACCGTCATGTAAGCAGTTACAAAACTTTGTAAGGTTTTCAGGTCCACCCTTCCATCGCTATGCGAGATAATTTCAAGCGCTATATCATATACTCTTGGAAGACCTTTTGACGGCCCCTTCATTAATCGGGGCAAACCCTCACTATACCCTTTGGGCAAATGTTTTTTACCGGTATAGATATTTTCCTCGATAAGATAAAAATTATCGAGCAGCCATTCCCCAGCAGGCGAGATGCGGCTGTTTTCTTTAGCGGATTCAGTCAACAGCCCGTGGACCTCTACTAACATTTCCTCGTTAGAAGCAAGTCTTTTTAATAATTGTTCCGGTCCCCTGCCTGAAAGAAGAGTATGTTCGCCGGCGAGTTTCCTCGCATATTGTTCCATCTGTTCACCGCTAAATAATTCGGCACGTAAAGGGGATCGTTCATTCGCGTATTTACCCATTAGGTCACCTCCCGGGAAGGATACCCCGGAAAGGTTTAGGAATTCCTGAAGTGGATTGCTTTTCACTTTAAGGTGTTACAGTCTTTAAAAGTATTAAGAAAATAATGGCTTGTTTAGCAAACAAGGTCCATCTAAAGAGTTTTTTCATCAGGGAATAAATAGTAAACAAATATCCTGCCTTGTTATTAACGGATGAGATCACCAAAAGTATGGGCGGATCCGGCTCCAACGACCCTGAAAACAGGATGGCGATCTTAGATTTCTTTTACCGGTTATTGATTTATTCATCCAGCACATTGGAAAGGATACAAAACAAATACCATAAGAACGGTGGGTGTATTTGGTGTTGAATTTGAGGAGCAATTATTTTACTGTATGAGTTTTATTCCTGCCCGGAACAATGCAATATCGCAGGAGTCCAGGAAATACACGTTGAACAAATAAGAGAAAGGTGCAGGTACCGGCAAATCCCGGAGTTCTTTACATTGAAAAATCTGAAGCTGGATAGTAATTTAAGAGAAATCAAATATCGGGGAATAACGGGGATTAAATTCCCCGTTTTCTGATGACAAATGAGGGCAAACGGTTTTACAGATAGTATGCTATTCAGATTGCCAGGTGAGGCCTTTATAGCTAAATCATTTGAATTTGCTTATTGGTTCCAGAAAATAAATTCTTATTTGAACTGAGGGGGGTGTGCACGAGGCGTCCCAAGTAATCCTCCCAATTCCAAATTACTAATTCATTTTTCAACCTCGGCCAGCTTCTAATAACCCCTCTCCCTAAAAGGGCTATACCCTCTCCTGACTAAGTCCACTCTACAGTGGACTTAGTCAGGAGAGGGAGTGGAGATAGGTGGGAGAAGGGTTTTTTCAACCAGGTTTTAGTAAGAAAAATTAATCAGTTCTAAATCAATACAATGGGAAAACAGGGAGATAAGAAATTCCAGGCGTTTCTTAATTTAGTGTCATACACTCTAAAATAAAACCACATGCGATCCATCACCTTCATCTCCCTGCTTATCCTTTGCCTGGGTTGCTCCAGTGCAAAAAATGCCGGCTCCGATAGCCACCGGATAAGACCGGGAAAATTAAATGGCACCTGGGTTCCGGTCAGACAGGAACTGGGTGGGGTATTACTGCCCGGCGCATCTTTTGAAAAACAAAAGCTCATTCTTGGCGACGGAGTTTATACCCTTATTGCCGAAAGTGTTGACAAAGGCGAAGTAAAATACACGAATGAAAAAATGGATATTTATGGTAAGGATGGCGTAAATGCAGGAAAACATTTTACCGCTATTTACAAGTATGAGAATGGACAGTTAACGGTTTGCTACAATTTGTCCGGCGATCATTACCCGGAATCATTTGAGACGAAGGGAAAACCCATGTATTTCCTTTCTGTATTCAAAAAAAGTTGATAAAATAATAGTATGGCAAAAAATAAAACCACCGAAACCCGGGATAGCGTGGCCGGCTTTTTGTCAGCCATAAAAGATGAAAAAAGACGTAAAGACTTTTCATCCCTAATCGCCCTGATCACAGAGCATACAGGATTTGAAACTAAAATGTGGGGAACAAGTATTGTAGGTTTTGGATCGTATCATTACAAATATGAGAGCGGGCGCGAAGGGGATGCCCCCCTGGCAGGAATGGCCTCCAGGGCCAATGCCATTACTTTATATATTGGATCTGAGTTCGACAAAAAAGAAGAATTGCTGGCAAAATTAGGCAAGCATAAAATAGGGGGCGGTTGTATTCATATTCAAAAACTGGAAGATGTTGACAAGAGTATACTGATCAAAATGGTGAAGAATTCTATAAAGCAAAGACAGAAACAACGTTCGGGTTAAATCTGTTTGTTGGTGCTCCCTGGAGTAATAAGGGCTGAACAGTCTAAAAAGCGTCGTATCCCCATAGTTTTCCTTGAATTGATAGTTGCTGGAGACCGGGGGAAATACGGCTGGGAAGAAACAAACACCAAAGGCGCTACCTCAACGCCGTCATCACTGCCTCCTTCCTCCTCCGGCTGACCTCTACTTTGCTGTTATCCCTTAGCACCGAAAAACCATCGTGATCAATAAAGGAGATGAATTTTTTATTCACGAGGTGGCTCTTATGCGTGCGAATAAATTGGTGGGGAGAGAGCAGGGTATCGTATTCACCCAGTGTCCTGGAGATCATATAGGTTTTATTGCCCTCCACATAGAATTTGATGTAATTGCCAATGGCCTCACAGCGGATGATATGGGCGGGTAGTAAAAAATGCACACCTTCCTTGGTGGGCAGGACTAACCTGAATTCATCGGCGGAAGGGACCTGTATATTGTGCATGATGTTTTTCAGCAACTCGTATTGCTGCTTGTAATCCTCCTTACTTTCCAGGAAACGCCTGACTGATAATTGCAACTCTTCGATATCAATGGGTTTCAACAGGTAATTAAAAGCGCTAAAACGGATGGCCTGGATGGCGTACTCGTTATACGCGGTGGTAAAGATGATCTTGAAATCCTTATTGGGCATTTTTTCGAGCACCTCGAACCCGTTGACATGGGGCATTTGGATATCGAGAAACACTTTGAGAAAAGCTGCCGGAGCAACTCATGATAGCCATTGATAAAAAGAATAATTTTTTCATTGCCGTTGATTTTATACTCAAACTTATTTGGCGTAATCGCCACCAATGAATGAATACTATTGAAGGGTTGTTGCTGATTATTGTCCGGCAAATGATGAAACTAAGTCGCAGGGATTATTTTTTGCCAGTAGAGTAGAGCAGGAGAGTTAAATTAACGCTCCCGCCCCCTCGTCAATCCGTACGTGCGGTTTTCCCGCATACGGCTTTCCTGTATTCTTCTTTGCAAGCGTTTACATAGAGTTTCTTACGC
>JADGPW010000009.1 GCA_017882265.1 Chitinophagaceae bacterium
GCCGCTAGCCGTCAGGCCGCTCCGAATGTAGTGATTTTCTAATTATAGAAGCGGCCAGACGGGTCGCGGCCTGACAACTAATACGCTCTTGCAAATAATACTCTTTGCCCCGAAGGCTTTCCGGTCATTATACATTTACCATCTTCCGGGGGGTTAAATAGCGGGATACAACGGATGGTAGCTTTTGTCTTTTCCTTGATAGCCTCTTCAGTTTCAGGCGTCCCATCCCAATGGGCAGAAATGAATCCGGCTTTTTCATCAAGCAGTTTTTCAAATTCATCCCAGGTGTCCGCCCGGGTTATATGCTCATCGCGATAGGCCTTTGCTTTATTGAACATATTATGCTGTATTTCCAGCAACAATCCATCTATATATTGCGCAATACCATCCAACCCTATTGCTTTCTTTTCTTTGGTGTCGCGTCGTGCCACTTCCACCACATTTTTCTCCAGGTCCCTGGCCCCTATTGCCAGCCGCACCGGCACGCCTTTCATTTCATACTCGGCAAATTTCCAGCCTGGCCTGTTATTATCATTATCATCATATTTCACACGCACACCCAGGTTCTTTAACTGGCTCATGATCTCATTTGCTTTTATATCGATCTGGGCCTTCTGTTCATCCCCTTTATAGATAGGTACAATAACCACCTGAAGCGGCGCGATCTTTGGCGGAAGTATCAATCCCTGGTCATCGCTATGCGCCATGACGAGTGCACCTACCAGTCTTGTACTGACTCCCCAGCTGGTCGCCCATACATATTCCAGTTGATTCTGTTTGTTCAGGTATTTTACTTCAAAGGCTTTGGCAAAATTCTGTCCCAGGAAATGGGAAGTGCCGGCCTGTAATGCTTTTCCATCCTGCATCAATGCTTCAATGCAGAAAGTATCTTCGGCGCCCGCAAAACGTTCACTCGCTGTTTTTACTCCCCTGATTACCGGTAATGCCATAAAGTCTTCCGCGAAACTGGCATATACTTCCAGCATCTTTTCGGTTTCTGCGATGGCTTCCTCCCGGGTGGCATGTGCCGTATGACCTTCCTGCCACAGGAATTCAGTGGTACGCAGGAACAATCTTGTTCGCATTTCCCAACGAACCACATTGGCCCACTGGTTTATTAATAGGGGGAGGTCGCGG
Source organism: Chitinophagaceae bacterium (assembly GCA_017882265.1). Lineage (GTDB taxonomy): Bacteria > Bacteroidota > Bacteroidia > Chitinophagales > Chitinophagaceae > JADGPW01. The sequence goes on from JADGPW010000009.1 coordinate 1,138, forward strand.
TATGATTTTATCCAATCCTTATAAGTGTTCCAGATAATCGTTTCGCTGGTGGGGCGAACAATGAGTTCTTCCTCCAGTTTGGCATCCGGATCCACAATCACCCCTCCGCCATTCGGATCATTCTTTAACCGGTAATGCGTTACTACGGCACATTCTTTGGCAAAACCTTCTACATGCGCCGCTTCCTTACTTAAAAAGCTCTTGGGAATAAATAAAGGAAAATAGGCGTTTACATGACCAGTCTCTTTAAACATTTTATTCAGGGAAGCCTGCATATTTTCCCATAGGGCAAATCCATACGGCCGGATGACCATACAGCCTTTTACTGCCGAATAATCAGCCAGTTCCCCTTTTAAGACAAGGTCATTATACCATTGTGAATAGTCTGCGCTCCGTGAAGTTATTTCTTTACTCATATTTTGTTTTCTACATAATGATAATCTTTTATTGCCAGACTGCTGACTGTTAACTGCCTAGTACAGATAGGGGCATGCCCTGCCTCTACTACCTACTACCCGACTGTCGACTGCCCGACTGCCGACTGCCGACTGCCCGACTGCCCGACTGCCCGACTGCCGACTGCCCGACTGCAATACCCCCAAATTTTAGTTATAATTAACACCCCTCTACGCAATTTTTTCAGCAAATGGCTAAATCTTTGTGACCTTTACGCAAACGATTGTGTTGAGCTAAAATCCGCACAAAAGTAGTAACTTCATCTTTAACCGCTTAAACCATTTGCCATGAAAACAAAATTTTTACTCCTGGCACTAACCGTAGTTGCTCTCAGCAGCTGCACCACTTCTTACAAGACCGGTCAAACTCCTGATGATGTATATTATTCCCCTGCGCGGCCGCAGGATGAGTATGTACGAACGGATGATAAAATTGATGACCGACAATACAAGAACGATGACGAATATTATGACGATCGTTACCTGCATATGAAAGTACATGACCGTGTGCTATGGTCCGACCTGGATGACTGGTATTATTTTGGAAACCGTTACAACTACACTTCCTATAATAACTGCTATAACAATAATCCCTGGACCCCCTATTCCTACTGGAACAGTCACTTCAATCCTTACTATCATAACAATATTATCATCAACCCAAAGACCAGTGTGGTTTATACCAGCCCCCGAACGTTCAACCTTAACACGTATAACAGTAATTCACTAACTACCAGCAATTACACCAATCCAAAGAATACGGGCGGCAGCAACAATAACAATAATCAAATCTATAGTGCCCCCCGGAATAACACAAATACAAATACCAGGAGTAATTCGGGTAATATTCTGAGAGATATTTTCAGGAGTAATACCACTTCTACACCCAGTAGTAATCCGGGCAATTCTTCCGGGAGCAACACTAATTCGAACAGTAGCAGCAGTTCGACCACAACACCCAGCAGCAGCGGAAGCAGTGCCCCGGTAAGGAGATTTTAAAGGCTTTTCCTAAATCCTTCCGCCAGTTGGGCAGAAGGACTTATTCCGTTGCATTATGGAGAACCTTTTTGGATTCAACTTTATTATTTCATTTAATTCATGATATCATGAGAAAGATATTTTTCATACTCACCATTATTGTGTCATCTTCTTCCTTCCTGTTTGCACAGGAACCCGCGGATGCCTTGCGTTATTCCTGGTACACTTCCAATGGTACGGCCCGTCAGCAGGCTGTTGGCGGAGCCATGGCATCACTGGGTGGAGATATTTCAGCCACTTTTGTCAACCCCGCCGGTTTGGGCTTTTATAAAACTGGAGATTTTGTGCTGACACCAGGTTATACTTCTTTGAATAACAACGCAACTTATTACGGCCGTACAGAAACAAACAAGAAGAATGGTCTTTCTTTTGGAACCACCGGTGTGGTATGGGCTAATGGTACGAACAATAAGAAGAGCGTAATCCGGGGTGCCGCATTCAGTATCGCTATCAACCAGGTAGCCAATTTTGGAAATAATATCCTGTATCGCGGCGCTAATAACCAAAGTTCATATTCCCAGAAATTTTTAGAAGAAATAAGGAATAATAGTGATAAAGATGCTAATCATGTGGCGACGGGTTATCCCTTTGGCACCAGCCTGGCATTTAACACTTTCTGGATAGATACCATTGCAGGAGGCACATCCGGTAATTTCCAGTTCCAGACAAGAGCCCCGATCGCTACCGGATTATTACAGGAAAATTCAATCACAAACAGGGGCGGTATTAACGAACTGGCATTTGCCGGCGCTGTTAATCTTAATGAGAAATTTTTCGTAGGCGCAACACTTGGTATTCCTTTTTTACATTATAGTAAAGCTGCCACTTTCCTGGAAGCGGATGCCGGCACGAGTACAACTAATAAGTTTGACTTTGCTTCTATTACAGAAAATCTCGTGACAGACGGTGTTGGATTGAATGTAAAAGCAGGGCTTATTTACAAACCCGCGGAATTTATCCGCCTGGGATTAGCCATTCATTCACCCAGTTTTTATTCATTGACCGATAAATACAATGCGACGGTGACAACGAATACAGAAACTTATAAAGGACAGCTTTTTCAAAACTCGGGTGATCTTACCGGAGGCCAGGATGCCCAGTTCAAATATAGTTTTACAACCCCTTACCGCATCATCGCCAGTGCTTCCTATGTATTGCGGGAGATCCAGGATGTACGAAAACAAAAAGGTTTTTTAACGGCTGATATTGAATATACAAACTATAAAGCGGCTTCTTTTAAAACAGATCCTCAGGGAAATAATACCCAGGCCACGAAAGATTACCTGAAATCATTGAACCAGGCGATCGATAACGCCTATAAAAGCGCGCTTAATGTCAAAATTGGCGGTGAATTAAAATTTACTACCGTGATGGCTCGCCTTGGCGCTGCATATTATGGCAATCCTTATAAAGATCTTGGGCACGCCGAAAAAGGAAGTCGTTTCCAGGTTACCGGTGGACTCGGTTACCGTAACAAAGGAATGTTTCTTGACATTGCATATGTATACACGATGGGTAAGGATGTTCATTTCCCTTATCGTTTGCAGAGCGGGAATTTTGCAGGTGCCAGTATTAAATCCACCGGAGGAAATGCTATTCTTACGCTTGGATTTAAGATCTAGTCGACTTCTAACATGACTTTTGCCGGGAAGATCGGTAAGACAGTAAGAAGACCTTTACCGTCTTACCGATCTTCCCGGTTATTTATTTAAAAACCACTTTTGGTAGTGTCTTCTCTGCTTCAAAGATGATTACAAACTTAAGTTCAGCATAAAGTTTCTAATCTCTATCTTTATTAGCAGTTCAATGAAAAAAACAAAATGGACAAATTATTCGTTAAGAACAGCATCGTGATCAACGCTCCTGTTGCGAATGTCTGGGATGCGCTTGTGAACCCGGAACAGACTAAAAAATATATGTTCGGCTGCGAAACAGTTTCCGACTGGAAACCCGGGAGCCCTTTGCTATGGAAAGGCGAGTATTAAGGAAAAGAAATGGTTTTTGTAAAAGGTAATATTGTGGATATTAATCCACCAACCTTCCTGGCTTATACTACCATTGATCCCCATTCCACGATTGATGATATTTCTGAAAACTATCTTACAGTGACTTATGAATTGACTACAGAAAATGGCCAAACCCTTCTAACTATTACCCAGGGCGATTATGCAAAAGTTGCCGAAGGTGAAAAAAGATACAAGGAAGCATTCAATAACGGGGAAGGCTGGAACCCGATATTGGTTCAAATAAAAGATTTAGTTGAAATGCCCTAATCTTCTGAATTCTGGAAAATGTCTCGTTTTGAAAAAAAATCACGCAGAGAACGCGGGGTACACAGAGAGTATCTCTGATTATCAAAACTCTGTGTGCTCTGCGTGCTCTGCGTGAAATTTAAATTGATACACTATAAGAATTCTATAGCTGAACATTTCACCAATGAACAATAATACGACCCCCACGGCCATAAAACCCACCTGATCCATCTGCTCCGCCCCTTCCGCCACATTGTATTCCACTTTGCGTTGCATATATACCTTGGTTGATTGAGACGCTTACGACCTTGTATCCTCCTTTTGAACCAGAACCTGGTAAAAGGGCTGCATCACCCCCATCGCCATAGTTA
>JADGPW010000055.1 GCA_017882265.1 Chitinophagaceae bacterium
CTGGCAGAAGAAATATTGAACCTGAATGTAAAAGCCGGCGATGTGCTGATTGCTGATACAGATCCGGAAAACAGTAAACTCACTTTTTCATTTAAAACGAAAGTGGAAGAAAAATCAAAAGCCTGATAAGGGTCCCAAATAAGTTAAAGCCATTCATTTTCATGGGTGGCTTTTTTTATTCGAAGATAAAAGTGAAAAGATAATAGATAAAAGTCTCTTAGGGCGAAAAGGCCTTACGGTTTTGAAAAAGTATCATAGCCGTAAGGCCTTTTCTGCTGTGAAGTACTATTATCTGTTCACTATTATCTTTTATCTGCTTACCCTTTTTTCTTCCATGAATTATATACATTTTTGCAGGGATGAAAAGGATCATTATTACGATAGATGGCTGGTCAAGTTGCGGTAAAAGCACACTGGCTAAACAACTGGCTAAAGCATTGGACTACTTATATGTTGACAGTGGGGCGATGTACCGGGCCATCACTTTATATTTCCTGCGTAACCATATTGACTGGACCGATAAAAAAGAAGTAAAACAGGCCTTGAAAAGTATCAACCTTGAATTCATCTTTAATCCCAAAAACAAGATCAGCGAAATTTATTTAAATGGGGAAAATATTGAATACCTGGTGCGGGAACTCATCATTGCCGAAAAAGTAAGTGATGTGGCAGCTATCAGGGAGGTAAGAGAATTTGCCGTAACGCAGCAAAAAAAGATGGGCGTCAAAAAAGGGATCGTCATGGATGGAAGGGATATTGGTACGGTGGTTTTTCCCAAGGCAGAGTTAAAGATATTTATGAATGCGGATAATGCGGTACGGGTACAACGAAGGTTTAAAGAGCTATACGAAAAGAACCCGAATGTGACCATAGAAGAAGTAAAGGATAACCTGGAAATGAGGGATTACATTGATTCCCATAGGAAAGAAAGCCCCCTGAAAAAGGCAGAAGATGCGATTACGTTAGATAATACCGATCTTACGGAGAAACAACAATTTGTAAAAGCCCTTGCCTGGGCGCGGGAAAGGATCCATCCAAAGTGAAGGCCCCTTTCCCAATTTAACATTCTCGTTTTCGTTGCCTATTTTTATAACAAATTCTTTGTTTGAAAAATCAGAGTTATACCCTTCTTAAACCTTTTCTTGTACTTCAGGCCATTGTATTTATTGGCATAGTAGGGTATATGGTTATTGAGAAGGCTTCTTTTCTGAATGCGTTATTCATGACCACCATTTCTATTACCACGGTGGGTTATGGACAGGTTTTCCCGTTAAGTGATGCCGGTAAATGGTTTACCATTGTCCTGCTTATTTCGAGCTGGGGCACTTTTGCTTTTGCCATCACCCGTATCACTCAATTTGTAGTAAGTGGTGAGCTCAATAAATACTTTAAAACCCGCAGGCTTATGAAAGATATTGCCCATTTGGAAGATCATGTTATCCTCTGCGGCTATGGCCGCAACGGTCACCAGGCTGCCCGGATATTACGATCGCATGAATTGCCTTTTATTGTAATAGAAAAAAACGAGCAGTTGATGAAAAAAATGCAGGAGGAAGGGGAGAAGATATTGCACCTCGAAGGCGATGGAACAGATGATGACCTGCTACGCCTGGCCGGTATTGAAAGGGCAAGGGCTTTAATTACAACCCTGCCGGTTGATGCGCATAATGTATTCATTGTACTTTCGGCCCGGGCCCTTAACCCAAACATCCAGATCATCAGCCGGGCATCTGATGCAGGGACAGTGGCCAAATTGAAAAAAGCCGGGGCCAATAATGTAATCATGCCCGACCGGATCGGAGGAACCCATATGGCTACACTGGTATCCAGACCCGACGTGGTTGAGTTTATTGATTTCCTATCGGGGGAACAGGGTCATTCCATTCACATGGAATCTGTAGCATATGACGACCTGCCGGAGGATCTGAAAGGCAAAACCCTGCATGATGTAATGAACTGGCACCGGACCGGTGTTAATTGTATTGGCATAAAAGACCCCGACTCAAATTTCATCATAAATCCGCCAGATGATACAGCTATTATTAAAGGAATGAAAGTGATCTTGCTGGGAACACGTCAACAGATCAAAGAATTGAAAAGTAACTTAACTTAAAACCATTATTTATTCCTATTCATTTTATTTTATAAGTTTTTCTTAATAGCAAGCAATTCGATTTCAAAAATTAACATAGATCCCCCGGGAATAGGTCCATAATCAAAAGCGCCATAAGCAAGCGTATAGGGGATATAGAATTTGTATTTGGCCCCAATGGTCATTAACTGAAGCCCTTCCGTCCAACCGTGAATAACACGGTCCAGGGAAAAAGTGATCGGCTGCCCGCGGTCATAAGAATTGTCAAATACAGTGCCATTCAGTAAAGTGCCTTTGTAATGACAGGTAACACTATCAGCAGCGCCTGGCTTTTCGCCCGTGCCTTCTTTAATTACTTCATATTGCAAACCACTCGGGGTTGTATGCACACCGGGGTGGAGTTTGTTCTGGGTTAAAAATATTTGCCCGGAATCTATATTCGGTTTAGACTTTTCTGCCTGCAGTTTATTCATATAATTGTTCATCACGCTGGTAGTTGTAGCATCATCCAATAATGCTTTTTTACCTGCCAGAATATCATCAATAGCTTTTGAAACCAAACGGGTATTGAGTGTTGTGATACCCTGCTGTTTATAAAAATTGGCCACACTAACACCTACGGCATAACTTGCAGAATCATTCTGTGTTTGTAAAATGGTAGTGGATTGATCCGGTTTGCCTGGCGGGGTGCTTATCGTCTTTGCCGGAGTTTTACAGGCTGCTATGACAAAAAAAAGTACAAAGGGATACATTATTTTTTTCATTTGATACAATTAAGGCGCAAAAATACAAGTTACAGGGGGAATTCAGGATCTTGTCAATCATTTAATTTCGCCTGGTATTTAAAAGATAGAATTATGGCAGCATTTGTTCTTCCGGTACAGATCCGCTGGTCAGATCTGGATCCGAATTTTCATCTTCGTCATTCGGTATATTATGACTGGGGGGCATTATGCCGGGTTGAATTTTTAAATAGATATAACCTGACTCCCGTAATGATGCAGCAACTAAAATTTGGCCCAATCGTGTTCCGGGAAGAATGCATTTTTCGTAAGGAAATACTGTTGGGAGATCATGTCTCCATCAACCTCGAATTATTTCAATCTAAAAAAGATTATTCAAAATGGACCATCCGGCATATTATAATGAAGAACCCGGAAACGGAAGCCGCCCTGCTTACAGTTGATGGCGCCTGGTTAGATACCGTGAAAAGAAAACTGGCTCGGCCTCCGGAAGAAGTTGTTCATGTTTTTTCTCAAATGCCGTTGAATAAAGAATTTAAATGGAATCCATAAAAAGTCAGTAAGTCAGTAGGTCAGTACGGCAGTGAGACATTCCTATAGATCGGGAACCCTCACTGACTCACTGTCTTATTGTCTAAATGACTTGCACTTATTAATTTTTCGAACCTCACGACTTTATGGGGAAATTTCGCGGCATATCCTTTGATAAGATGTTGTATATAACTGTTTTCTTTATAAGAAGTGAGATGATCTTTGATCATCTCCGGGTCGGTTAGCTGTGCATCGGCCGGCAGGTATCCCATCCCATAAAAATTTCCGTTTACTACGAGGATACAGGATCGTTCTTCATGATTTACCCCTTTATCAATAATTGCATAGGAAGGTTGCGACCGGAGTGATTCAGCTGCTTTTTTTACGCGTTGATTATAAGTGGTGGCCGGTTCCTGTTGCCTGCAGGCGCCAAAACAATAACCTTGTTCAATTCCTTCGCAAGGCTGGTTACCGGTTTGCATAAAACAAAGCTTTGGACACAGGTTAAATTCACGGATCAATTTTCGGAGTAGGGCATGCCCATCCACGAGATAATGAAAAGTATATACGGGATTTAATCTTTTCCTGTTCTTGTCAATGGCCAGTCGCTGGTATCCATGCTGATCCTCAAATTCAAGAATAGCGTATACATCTTCCCATCTTTTCTGTGATGAATTGAAAATGGGCCATCTCTTTTTTATTTCGGTGGATTCAAGGATCGAAGCCATCAATTCGGTACCACAGGATTGAAAACTGATCGCATGCGTATGCCGCAGGAAATTCTGTTTTTGCCGGCTTTCTGAATTATTACTGAAATGACTGTTTACCCTAAAACGAATGTTGCCGGCCTTGCCCACATAAATGATCTTGCCTTTTTCATTATGGAAATAATATACACCCGGCGTATAGGGCAATAGGTCAAATTGCTCTTTGGGTACATGGGGTGGTAATAGTTGTTCTTTCGAGTTGCGGAGAAGACTTTTCTGTATAAGCTGTTCTTTGTCGTTGGCTAAAAGAAGTCTGAAAAGCTGAACTGTAGCTTCCGTATCTCCACCCGCGCGGTGACGGCCATTGATGATGATACCCAGGGATTGGCATAAATTACCTAAACTATAGGAAGGAAAACCCGGGAAAATTTTCCTGCTCATTCTTACTGTACATATTTTTTTGCAATGGAGCTCAAACCCATATTCTTTTAAATGCCCTTTTACAAAGGAGTAATCAAAATTCACATTGTGAGCGATGAAGATCTTATTATGCAACAGATCGTATACCTGGCCAGCTATTTCTTCAAATACCGGGGCGGTTTTCAGCATTTCGTCTGTGATGCCCGTCATAGCTTGTATATAGCGGGGAACAGGCTGTCCCGGGTTGACCAGTGTTTCAAATTTTTTGACTACATTCTTCCCGTCAAACACATGGATAGATATCTCGGTAATGCCATTGGCGGCCGCATAACTTCCTGTAGTTTCTATATCGACGACTGCGTACAAAAGTTAAGTGTTAAATGTTAAGCATCCCATACTAAAAATGAGCCATTAAAATTGGAATGTCTAAGTTCGTAAAAATTGCTGATTGATGATAGATGAAAAGATCATAATGTTTCGCCACAGACTGGAAAAAGTGTATCGTCATCTAGGCAGGCAGGCCAGGCGAATGGGTATAAGCTGCTACCGGATATATGACCATGATCTGCTGGAATTCCCATTTTGTATTGAATTATATGGTAATAAATTATACGTAGCCGAATACAAACGGAGACATGGGATGACAACGCAGGAACATGATGATTGGATAGAAAAAAGCCTTGGAATAATGATAGAGGTGTTAGGAGTAGCGAAAGAGAATATTTTCCTGAAACTTCGCCGGCAGAAACCCGGCAGAATGGGTCAATACCAGAAGTATGGTGAAGTGCAGCATGAGTTTGTAGTGGAAGAAAATGGATTGAAGTTTATGGTGAATCTTAGTGATTATTTAGATACCGGGTTGTTTCTTGATCACCGGGTAACCCGCCAAATGGTGAGAGATCAAAGTGCCGGTAAAAAAGTATTAAACCTGTTTGCTTATACGGGTTCTTTCTCAGTGTATGCCATGGCTGGAGGAGCCAAAGAGATCGTCACAGTCGATTTATCAAAAACTTACCTGAGCTGGGCGGAGAAAAACTTTCTGATCAATGGGTTTTTGATTAACAACTCCCCGCCAGCCGGCGGGGCGAAGGTTGAATTTATTCATGCCGATGTGAAACCATACCTGAAGACCCTTCCTGCCGCTTATTTTGATCTCATCATAATGGATTCGCCCACTTTCAGTAACAGTAAGCGTATGGACGATTTTTTGGATATCCAGAGGGATCATGTGGAATTGATCAATGATGGTTTAAATGGACTGAAAAAAGGGGGAACCTTTTACTTCAGCACCAATTATAAAAAGTTCATCCTGGATAAAAATAAGATAACCGCTTCCACCATTAATGATATCACCAAAACCACAACGCCATTCGATTTTGAAGGAAAACTTTTTCGATACTGTTATACAATTATGAAATGAAGGCCCAAACCGGAAAACGGGTTAACGATCTCCTTTTATAGTGTTTTTAAAACCTCATTCATAGACCTCACCGCCTCAGCACTTTTGTTGAATGCTGCCTGTTCCGTTTCATTTAATCCAAAGTCAATGATCTTTTCCCAGCCATTTTTGCCGATAATCACGGGAACACCGAGGCAAATATCCGTTTGACCATATTCGCCGTTTAAAGCCACACAACAGCTAAATAATTTCTTTTCATCACGAACAATAGTTTCTACTAATGCGGCGCCCGTGGCGCCAGGTGCATACCAGGCAGAAGTGCCAAGAAGTTTGGTCAGCGTGGCGCCCCCTACCATAGTATCATTCACAATTTGAGTTTGTTGTTCCGCGCTTAAAAACCGGGTAACCGGTACACTATTCCATGTGGCTAAACGAATGATCGGAATCATCGTAGTATCTCCATGACCTCCAATCACAATGGCATTCAGATCGGCAGGACTACAGCCAAGGCGCAGGCTCAATTGATATTTAAAACGACTACTGTCCAGGATACCGCCCATCCCTATGATCCTGTTCTTGGGTAAACCTGTTGATGTCAATGCCAGGTATGTCATTGTATCCATCGGGTTACTGATAACGAGGATGATGGCATCGGGTGAATGTTTCAGGATATTTTCGCAAACGCCCTTAACAATACCGGCATTCGTGCCGATCAATTCTTCTCTTGTCATTCCCGGTTTACGGGGAATACCGGAAGTGATCACTACGACATTACTGTTTGCAGTTTTTGCATAGTCATTGGTTGAACCGGTAATACGGGTGTCAAAACCAAGCAAGGTAGAAGTTTGCATCATATCCTGTGCCTTACCTTCAGCCAGGCCCTCTTTGATATCGAGCAATACCAGCTCAGTAGCCAGTTCTTTTCGGGCAATATTATCTGCACAGGTTGCACCTACAGCACCAGCGCCTACAACAGTTATTTTCATTTTGCAGTTTTTAGAA
>JADGPW010000056.1 GCA_017882265.1 Chitinophagaceae bacterium
CCATATATCTGGCTGATGACCAAACCCGTCACGGGTGGTGTAGTTGAGCTGGTTGTAAAAGTTTGTTGAAGACCATAACCAGTACCACCGGTATTGGTAGCATACGCATGATAATAATAAGGAGTACTTGCCGTTAAGCCCGTAAGACCCGATGAAAAAGTTCCCCCACTGAGATTGGAGGAAGGAACGGCGGTTCCGGTTCCATTTGCAAAACCGCTGATTGTACTATACTCAATACCGTATGCTGTAACAGCCGTACAACCTGTGGCGGTAATAGTTCCTGCCAAGGTAGCCGAAGTGGGAGTTATTGCACTGGCGGCGCCTGTTGTAACAACCGGCGCATTTATTCCCGAGCCGGACGCGGCCGCATTAATGGATGTTGCACCACCGCCTCCAATAGCAATATTGCCATTATAGGATTGTACTGCGGTTGGGGTAAACTTAACAAATATCTGTTGCGTGTATGCGCCACCGGTTTGTGTTAAGCTCAATGATGCGGTATAGGTACCCCCTGCTGTAGTTGAATAAGTATAACCGGTTAGGGCGGCAACAGTCACATTAGCTGTAGTAAGATTGGAACCTGTAATAGTAAATGAATTAGGACCCACGGTTGTATTGATACAAACATTTCCAAAGGCGGTTAATAGAGATGAAATATTCAATGTTGGGGTAGCACTACTACAGTTTACTACAGGAGATGTACTATTTCTAGGAACTGGCCCTACTACTACGTCAAAATCTGCATTATTATTATCAGTCTCAGTACAGCCATTTGTTTTTCTTACACACCCATTTGTATTAGCAGGAAGGGCAACTCCATTATTTACAGTTGTGCCGCCTTCACCATTATTTGACGCGCCATAGGAAACAAGATCAATAATATTTGCAGAGGGCAGAGTACATGGACTGGCAGTTGCTCCACAACCTAAAGCAGTAGAAGTATTTACCAGTGCGACCTTGCCAGAGGTAGCACTCATGCTTAAATTGGTTGATGAAAAATCGGGTATCACCGGCAAATCGGCACCACCGGTTCCTGCTGTTCCTAATTGTATCAAAAGATAAGCGCCTGCAGGAATCATCGTGGATGCAGGAAAACTAAATGTCTGTGTTGTGCCGGCTCCAAAATTTCCTGTAGCAGAGCCATATTGTAGTGAGAATCCACTTATATCTTGTGCTATTGAACTGACATTATGCAACTCCACATAATCATTTTTGTATGTAACTGTCGGACTAGCGCTCCCTCCACCCGGATAAGCCTGGCTTATCACTACAGTTGTTGATTGAGAAAAAGATAAAACTGAAAAAAGTAACAATGATACCGTAAATATTTTTTTCATAACATTCAATTTGTATTATCATAGCCGCTATGAATAAGCCTTTAGATTTTATGTGGCTAATCTGAATAATTTTAATTCCACGAAAATTTTACATCATCAACCGCAGTAGAAGGCCTGCTGCCGCTGCCACTTGTACCTGTCAGCGTAACTACCCTTATCCAGACCGGTTGACTGATATTATTTAATGTACTTCCAAAATTCACGGTCACAAGGGTATTAGCAAATGTGCCTATTACCGTGGTTAAACTGGCAGGATTGGTTGTAACCGTGGTAAAGCTTGGCGGGTTACTGCCAATTCCATAATCTACCCGCCAGGTAGTTGTTCTTCCGGTTGTACTGCCATCCAATGATTGTAACTGGAACGCAAATTGTAAATTCGATTTCCCGGTTGTATTGGCAAGCTGAAACGCAAATGCCGCACCGGGATCACCACCTGTACTGACCGTACCCGTTTGCCTGAATCCTAATGCCCTGTTCGCAGAGGCATCTTGTTCAGTCGAAGTACTGGTAGCCGTTAACCCGGTGGCAGATGCAAAATTCTTAAACCCAAGACTTGTCTGGCTCCAGGATGTTTTACCACTCAATGTTCCATTATAAATAGTTCCATCATTACCTACTGCCGTCGCAGTAGCATCCTGTTTTACATAAACCCCAAGAGGTAAACCCGAACCGATATTATTGAAATCAAGCAGAAATGGTGAAGTGGTCCCTAAGTTAATAGAACCAGAAGAGCCGCTGCCTCCGCAACGGGGATTATAGAACCGCACGTCTGTTGTATCGCGGATCGTAAATTGTTTGGTAGAATTAAAGATGGAATAAACTCCTATGATTTCACCATTGCCTTGTGCAACCGGGATGGTAGCAAAATTGGAATAATTGCTGGTGCGCAATGTGATCTTATTGGTAGCAGGAGATGTGCAGCTCTCAATGATCCGGTTACCAGAGGCGCCATCATCAGCATAATTCTTGGTAAGTTCGGCGCTGTTGAATTGAAAATTCTGCAGTTTGACCACTGTATTGATATAAGGATCCTGTGAATTAGTAGTGAGTTGAGCCACGGTCACCACGAGGGGAACGATCGGCTGATTCAATCCTCCTTTAATGATGTGTTCATCCTGCAGGTTAACGGCCAGTAATGTGACGCCACCATTCACTACATCTACTCCCCCTCCTATCTGTATCATTCTTCCGTAATCACCCAGGTATAATCCTTTACATTTTACAAATATTTTACGGCCGACCGGATAGTTATTATATAAATTATTCCCGGCGATTCGGAGCAATAGCCCACCGGTCGAATCCTGGATGGCGATCTGCTGGTAAAAGTTCCCGCTTTTATCATCGCAGGACACTACCCCTCCAATCACCGCGTCGTCTGTTATGGCCAGGGTTGTACCTAAAACAGTGTAGCGGGCCTTCAGGTCCCGGATCGTTGTATTCGCTACGATATCCGGCGAACCTAATGGCGGAGGATCGGTAAATTTTTTCTTACAGGACGTCATTAACAGGCATAAGCCAAAAACAACCACTGCCCTATTCACCCTATTATTAATTCTGTTTAATTGCATAATATTATTTTTTTTCAAATGCTGGCCGGTAAAATTATTTATTGAATATCCGCGGCGCTGCGAATACCTATTTCTGCTGATGAATTAAAAATGGATATATAACCGGTAATGGAATGACCACTGGTGTTGACCACGATTCCGGATGCCGTGCGGACAAAAAGCGTTAGGGAACCCGTAACATCCGTGATCGTATAATTTGTACCCGTGGTATTCGTGGTCCCCGTGGTAATGGCAGTGAGGCTGCTGATCTTTACCAGGGAGGAAGCCCAGGCATCTTTATTGGCAATTACCTGTGCCACAGTAGCCGTCCGTGGTGTGATCGTTAACGTTCCTGCTATAGGTACCACTTTTGCCTGCGGCACACTTTTTAATTCAAGGTCTCCATTATATAATGTAAATACCCCGACACCTGCAGCGTCAATTTCGAGTACACTACCCATCGAATAAACGGGAGAGCCCACCACGGAATATAAATAGATACCAGAACCGCTTTCATCTTCCAGGCGGTAATTACCTGCCGCTTCATTGATGCTGTTTGAAATAACAGCCCCCCTTATCTTTTTAGTTCCTGCCGGAATAGTCAGGTCAGCAGTTCCGGAGAATAAAGCCCTGAAATCCGTAAAAGACATATAGGTGCCGGGCGGAGGCGGGCCTACAGGGTCGGGACCGTCGGGACCGATCGGTTTTTTATTGCAGGAAAAAAAGAGCGCGCAAAAAGCCACCATCATAACCAGTACCTGTGACGAATATTTTATTTTTTGGAATGGCATACATTTATTTTTTAAAGGCAATTCACTATTTTTTAGAAACGAAGTGTTATACTGGAAAAAAAGTTCAGCCCGTAAGCATAATATAATTTCGGTGGAAACTTAGCGGCGATCACCGGATCGGTGGCAGCCGTTTGCGCATCATACCGCAATTGCTCATATCCACCAGTCACAATGTTTTTCTTATTCAGTAAATTATTGACACCTGCATTAAAGACAAGGAAAGTTGATTTATGATTGACCTCAAATGCCCTTGGTACTTTCCATGACCAGCCGGCAAAAAAGTCCACGGTATAGGCCGGATCAAATTTTGTCTGGTCAAATATCTCATGATAATTAGCGCCATCTTTATTAGCTATTTCAAACTGCAATGCATCATAGGTACGTCGCAAGGGGTTAAAACTTAAATAATCCTGGTCAAAATAATTCCCGGTAAGGCTGACGAACCAGAATTTGGGAGAACGATAAGTGGCCCCCAGGCTATAAGCTTCCTGTGGAGTGGAAGGAACCCGGAAGTTTTCTGCGTAAATGATCTGCTCACCTAATACGGAGGCATTATTATCAACCGTGATAACAGCTTTTTGTTTGCTATCATAATAATAACGGCCTATGGCAGCGGCTCCATTAACTGTTATCGTAGGGGTAACTTTTGCCTCAATACCAAACTCGCCGCCAAAATGTAATTTATCAATACCACTCAAAGCATAATTCACAAAGTTCTGGTAAGTGTCGTGATAAAAGGACATGACATCCATGCCACCGGCGAAATGAGTATAATATCCGCCTATCCTGACCTTGAACTTAGGCGAATTCATGATATAGGCCCCTTCGACGGATTCGATTGTTTCACTTTTTACATTATCCTGTTCTCCGCTCCGGGTTCGTGGAGAGATATACACATTTTCAAAAAAGGGCGCTTTTGTCTGGTAAGTCCCATTCAGGTAAACATAATTGCGCCCGTTTATTTTATAAGTTATCCCACCTTTAGCGGCATAATTGGTAAACTTATTGACCGTTCCTTTGCCAAATGATTCAGTCGGGAATAGACCATTTCTTACATTTCCATCCCGGTAAAACTCCGTATGAGAACCTTCCGCTGCCAGGAAGAAATCCATTTTATTGAATTTGAATACACCCTGTGCCCATGCTTCTTCTTTACTGATGTTTATATTATAGTCATACCCGAATTTATCACCCGTATGAAGAAGGCGGTTGGGATGATCCATGTCATACTGGTTGGCCACATTATTGGTCGGGTAGTCCCTTTCAGCAAACTGGTTGAGGTTTATCCAAAAATCACCACCCAGCAGGTCATTTACTTTTTCATAATAATGATTTTTCTGCATCTGGTAAGACGCTCCGGCTGTAAAATCAATATTATTTCCAAATCTTGTATTGATCACTGAATTAGCATTGAATCGTTGTGTATTAATGACTCTTTCTTCTACTATATAACGAGACTGAAGACCGCTGACATTATTACCCGGTATGCCGTTCGCATTATTAATAGTAGTATAGCTGGCCCGGTTCACATCATAAAGTTTCTGCCAGTTGATCTGCCTTAAATTAATATCATTTTTCATCTGGTCATAAAGCAATCTCCCCTGCGCGGTATCAGGTGTACTGGACCAGGTAGAAGTATAACTTGGCAGATAGCGGTAGTAATCAGGTCGGGGGTCGGCGGCATTATACCAGTCAAGGGCCGTTACACTCCTGTTACCAAATGAATACCCTGCCGCGGTGGTGAGAGTAGTTTTATTATTTACCCGAAATTCATGGGTTAGGATAGCCATAGGTTGATTTGTTTTACCGATACTGGCATTACGTTTTTTACCATTTTGATAACCCCAGTTGGGATTATAATAATTGGTTCCGGCCAGGTCGATCATTTCCTGAACTGTAGCTCCCTGCCTGCCGTTTTCGGTAGGAGCGCCAAAAGCTGTTAATGAAAGCAGTTGTTTCTGACCGATTCGTTTATCCACAGCCGCAAAATAACTCCAGCCATCATAGTAGGTACCGGGCACATATCCTTCACCGGCCCATCGGCGACTGCCACTGACACTAAAGGCCCAACCTTTTTTACTTAACCCCGTTGAATGGGTAAAGATGACCCGGTTACTATAATTACGATTGGAGGAAGCATAACTAATATTTGTCTGGGCCCTTTGCCGGCTGGCACGGGAATCAATATTGGTATTACTGCCAATATCCCCATAAGCAAATGTATTGTAGCGCAATCCAAAGGATACCTCCCTGTTTCGCATTACATCATTTAGTCCACCCCAAAGACCATAAGGAGTGAATCCATTATCGAGGTTATCCATTGGTAAACCGTTCATATAAGTACTGAACAGGTTATCATCATAACCCCGGATTTTGAACCGTACGGCGCTGAAATTGAAGGAAGCAGCTGAATAATAAGGGTCCCTGCCAGCCGTTAACAGGGATGAAATATTTTGGCTACCCCCCTCACCCAGGTCATTTTCGTCGAGTGACACAGTAGGAATATTGTCCAATACCCCCTCTTTGATATCTTCGGTAACAGAGCTGTCTTTTTTGGCAGTTGAGTCAACCTGCGCCATGGCTGCGGTCCCGGCGCACAAAAATATCAGCAGCAGCAATTTCATTTTAAGCATGTATAGTTTTTTTTGACAAACGGGCAAAACTAATAAGGATATAGATACCGGGCGAAAAAAGATTGACACATAACGATTATATAATGCTGCCCATCCTACCAGACATTGCCATCGTGTTTAGTTTCAGTATGTTTGCTCCTTCATTATTTTTTATTAAATGAAAAAAGCTTTCACGCTCAGTCTGTTATTGGTGTATTGGCTTACTGTTGACGCACAGAAAAATAATTATAAATCGGCGATCATCGCATTTTATAACTGTGAGAATTTTTACGATACGATCGATAATCCCATGGTCAATGATGAAGAATTCCTTCCCAACGGACCGCGTAACTACAATACAGCTATATACATGGATAAGGTCAATAAACTGGCCACGGTTATTTCGCAAATTGGAACTGATTTCAATCCTGATGGTCCAGCCCTCCTGGGAGTGGCGGAGATAGAAAATGATACAGTACTTAATGATCTCATACATAATCCCCAGATCGCGAAAAGAGGTTATAAGTTCGTGCACTACGATTCCCCGGATGCCCGTGGCATTGATGTTGGCCTTTTGTACAATCCAAAATATTTTACCGTAGAAAGCAGTAATAAATTATTTGTAAAACTACCGGGCGGATCAAAAGATGCTTATTTCACCCGTGATGTGCTTTGGGTAAGAGGAAAATTAGATGGTGAGACCATTAATATTTATGTAAATCACTGGCCAAGTCGTGTAGGCGGAGAAAAAAGAAGTATGCCCGCCCGGGCTGCCGCTGCCATGGTTTGCAAACACCATATGGATAGCATTGCCAAAGCAGATGGCTACCAGAAAGTTATCGTGATGGGTGATCTCAATGATGATCCTGTCAGTCCAAGTGTCACCGAGGTCCTGGGGGCCAAAGGAAATCAGGACGAAGTGATGAAAGGAGGCTTGTTCAATCCCTGGGTTGAATTATACAAAAAAGGCATTGGTACCCTGGCCTACCAGGATGCCTGGGGATTATTTGATCAGATCATGATCTCCTATCCCTGGCTGAACAAAAATCAAACTGGTTTTTTCTATTACCAGCAACATATCTTCAACCGCGAATTTATGGTCGAGAATAAAGGGCCTTACAAAGGCTATCCTATGAGGACATGGGATGGACTTACTTACCGGGGCGGGTATAGCGACCACTTCCCTACTTATATTATCATGCTGAAGAAGAACGTTGTGATGAAAGGGTTTTAACAATCGGCAGTAGGCAGCCGGCAGTAGGCAGTAAACAGCCTGCAAATCAAAATATTAGTTAGTAAATCTGGAAATCTCAGCATCTTTGTGGCTCAGCGGTAATTGTATTCAAAAAATTGTAAAAAACTGGCTTCAACTCCCTATCTTTGCCGCCCCAAATCTGTGTTCGCAGATTCTGTCCCGCATATTGCGGAACTGTCCAATGGGAAAAATCGAATTATTAACCAATTCCGCTTATAATAATAATTATATGACGGGATCTAAAAAAAGAGGTAAATGAACAATTATGAATTGATGGTGATCTTTACCCCCGTTCTGAGCGATGATGAATTCAAGGCAGAACAAAAAAAGTATGCTACCCTCGTTAAAGATAACGGTGGTTCTATTGTAGCAGAAAATCCCTGGGGACTGAAATCACTGGCGTATCCTATCCAGAAAAAAACCACGGGTTTGTACTGGGTGATGGAATATACTGCGCTACCCGAATTTAATGAGAAGATGAAGATCCAGCTTCTGCGTGACGAATCCGTGCTTCGTCACCTCTGCACTAAACTCGATAAATACGCCGTCGAGTACAATGCAAGAAAGAAAAGTGGTGTAAAAACAGGAACCGAAAAAATAGTGGAGGTATAAGCCATGGCAAAAAATGAAATCAAATACCTGACCGCTATTAAAAGCGATAAGCGGGTGAAGAAATTCTGTCGCTTTAAAAAATATAAGATCCGCTATATCGATTATAAAGATGTAGAGTTCCTGAAAAAATTCCTTAACGAGCAGGGCAAACTATTACCACGCCGCTTGTCAGGAAACAGCCTGAAATACCAACGCAAGGTTTCTGATGCGGTGAAAAAAGCCCGCCAGATGGCCTTATTGCCATACGTAACAGATCTTTTAAAATAACCTCACCCTAACCTGAGAGAGAAGTTAACAGGTTTAATAGTTTAAGGTTTAAAGGTTTTTTAACCGGAATGACTAACTATTATCCGCCGCTTTAATCTTATCAGAGACAGGATTGCAAAAAGCAAGACTGGGTTGGTGAACAAAAAGAAAACAATGGAAGTCATATTAATTCAAGACGTAGACAATCTCGGGGCGGCCCACGAACTGGTAAAAGTAAAGAACGGTTATGCACGTAATTTCTTACTGCCCCGTCACCTGGCCGTTGAAGCCAGTCCCAGCAACCGGAAACAACTGGAAGAAAAGATGAAACAGTTGAAGAAGAAAGAAGATAAGATGCTGGCCCAGGTCAACAGTGTGATCGATAAACTAAAAGAAGCTCCTTTACGGTTGGGTGCCAAAACGGGTACCAGTAATAAAATATTCGGCAGCGTTACTTCTTTGCAAATCAGCCGTGCCATCCGGGAGCAAAAAGGTTATGAGATCGATCGAAAGAAGATCCACATTGTGGATGAAGTAAAAGAATTAGGAACTTATAAGGCCACCATTGAATTTGGAAACGGGCAGTCGACCGAGGTTGAGTTTGAAGTTGTAGCTGAGTAAAGTCTAAAAATCATACCATCAATTCCCTCGCAAATGCAAGGGAATTTTTTTTATCCGTATCCTTCCATTTCCTCTATAAAGCGCTGATTTAGTAAGAATAGGAGTTCCATTACTATACACTAAATGAGCCCTCCAGGCTTCTCCAAAAATGGTATTTAAACCGGCACTTAAATATTTGGCAATATCTGGGGAAAATTTCCGTTATTTTGTACTGTTTTGGTGTTCGTTACAGTTTCACAAGTCCGGGACGTTTCGAAATTTCGGTAAATGTTCACTGGTTACTGTCTACTGTTGGCACTTATTGTTTTCTAAAAAATCTCTGTAAAATGAACATTTACGTAGGAAATCTCAGTTGGAACCTGAAAGACCAGGACCTGTCTAACCTTTTTGCTTCACATGGCGAAGTAATATCCGCCAAAATTGTTACCGACAAATTCACAAACCGCAGCAAAGGCTTTGGGTTTGTGGAAATGGCTAATGATGACCAGGCACAAGCTGCAATAGCCGCTTTGAATGGTACAGAAGTGGATGGTCGTAACATTGTTGTTAACGAAAGTCGTCCTAAACCGGAAGGTGGTGGCAGCGGTGGCGGCGGTGGCTTCAAGAAAAGAAGCTTCGGCAGCGGCGGCGGTGGCGGCGGCTACAAAGGTAAAAGCGGTGGCGGCGGTGGCGGCGGCTACAACAAAGGTGGCGGCGGCGGTTACAACCGTGATCGCGGCAGTGGTGGATTCAATAACGATTATTAATCATTAAGGATATTCACGATGCTTTAATAAGTCTGGTTCGCGAGAGCCGGACTTTTTTTGTTTATGTGATCGCAGAGACGCTGAGACGCAGAGAGCGCAGAGTCTGAATATCAATCTCTGCGTCTCAGCGTCTCTGCGTTTTTTTTTCTAAATTGGCTCCTCCAATTTTCAAACTCTTTTTTGGTCATTTCAAACATGAAGTCTTTTGGGAATCTATCAATACTGCGTCTTACCTGCCTTTTGAGATACTTTGCTTCTACTCCATACAATTGTGCCAGGTCACGGTCCACCATTACTCTTTGTCCCCTGACCATATAGATCTTATTAATAATCACTTCTTCTGCCACCATCAATGATTTAATTGTCCTTGCCAACCTTTTTATTTTTATAGTATAAATATATTTATATGAAAGCCGGAAACCATGTAGATGGGGACATCAAAAAATGATGATTTACACATAAAAAAGTGAACTAAAACCCGGAGAGGCTTTCTACTAATCAAACTGTAAAAGGGGGAGATATAAGATCGATAATGCATTTCGGCCTGAATGCTGCGTCTCTGTATTGGCAGAATTATCTCTTCTAAATTGGAGGAGCCAATTTG
Organism: Chitinophagaceae bacterium; assembly: GCA_017882265.1. GTDB lineage: Bacteria > Bacteroidota > Bacteroidia > Chitinophagales > Chitinophagaceae > JADGPW01. The sequence goes on from JADGPW010000056.1 coordinate 10,372, forward strand.
GCACCTCCAATTTTAGCAAGATGCTCTGCAAGACTTATAGACTCGCAGAGCATCTGTAATAAAAAAAAGTGAGTTATTTATTCTTTTTCTTTACTTGCTTCATTTGAAATTGTATACCGGATACCTTATCCCATAATGATTTTGCTAACAGACCCGTGCGGTTAGAAATTCCCGGCAATAAAAAAGCCGGGAAGTACAAACTACTTCCCGGCCTGCTTGCAAACTTACTGCCGACCACCGACTGCCTTGTACAGACCCCGTGTCTACTGCACTACCTTTATAATCCGAGCGCCATTATACGAATGATACTCCCCGTTATACATCGCATCGGCGCTTACCGGTCCCATTTTAAAATTACCGGGTGATACCGCACGAACAGCATAATAAAAGGTTTGTTTGTTTTTATCAGCGTCTACAAAGAAATGGATACGGTCATCACGCACATCCAATGCGGTGGGAGTCGTGGCATCTTTGATCCAGTCCATACCCGGTATCTCTTTCGTCCTTGGGTTCTCTATTTCAAACCCGGCAGGTAACAGATCAGTGATAACCACATTCTCGATAGGTGTATTGAAAGAACGTTCCAGCGAAAGGCCAATGATCACCAGGTCATTTTGCTTAAAAGTAGTACCCAGGAGGGGTTTGCCATTGCGGTCATAGAAATGTTTCCGCACTTTCAGGTAGCTGTCTTCTTCTTTATAAGCACCGCTGGCACTGATGCCTTCGGCCTGCCAGAAATAATATAACCTCCCATCGCCTTTTGTAACAATTTCTATATTGTTGCCGCCAAGAGCATTCTTATCACCGCTCCATTGCCCTTTATCGGCTTTGGCAATTGTTTTTCCATTTACTTTTATTTCAGCAGTGGCTGTCGAGGTATTGGCTGATCTGGCATGTTTACCCAGGGCAAGAAAAGCAAATGCTCTCTCCTGTGTACTTAGCCATTGCCTGTTCTTCAATTTATCAGCCACATGTTTTACCATCGTTCCTATCTGCGCATTATTGGGGTCTACATCGATCAACGCATTTAGCGAGATCGCTTCATCCCGGACATCAGAATAATAACTGCCGCCTGATTGCGCCACGGACTCTTCCCCCTCGAAAGATGAGGGTAACATGGCTGCGAAAGAATTCCTGTCACCCCCGGTTGCATAAGCTGCTGCCAGCAGGTAACGACTATCCAGTGCAAGAATGGCTGTATTAGCTTTATAGTAATTCATAGCCGGTACATTGGTTCTGCCTGCCAGTGCCAGCACATACAAACCATAAGCTACTTCTTTCGGCGCGATCTTTTTATTCTGGTCACGGTTATAATAATACGTGATGGTTTCCCTGTTCTTCAGCTTGTTACTGATATAATTTAACATCGTCTCCAGCAAACTGTTGTCCACATCAAAACCGGCTTTCTTTGCTTCCAGTAAAAAATGCGCAGCATAAATAGTGCACCACCAGTCTTCCTTGCCTTCACCATCCCACAACGTGACGGCGCCATTATACAACTGCCGCATCTTTATTTTACGGATGGCTTCCATCACATTGCTATTCGCGTTGAGTTTATTTTGTTGTTTACCCGTCTGCATCAAATCAGCCAGGTCGCCATAATACAATTGGGGGAATGCAGAAGATACAGTTTGCTCTGTGCAGCCATATGGATATTGTACAAGCCACTTCAACTGTTCACCCAATTCAAGCGCCGGAGAACGGCTGACCACCAGGCTGTACCCCGTGCTGCCGGACATAAAATCACTCAACCCAATATTAATTTTTTGCGAGCTGCCACCAGCGATAGAACCACTGCCGCTTTCTTTTTGAAGGGTAGAAGGCGGACGGACGGAGATCTCTGTTGAATCAGTGAATTTTTCACCCATGCCATTCACGGTCACAATAACGCTCCCCACACTGATTGTAGGATCGGCCACTACTTTAAATGTTACCCTTCCTTCTGCTTTAGCAGCAAGACTTACACTTTGTGAATTGCCACCCACAACTTTCATTGGACCCACCACACTTATCGAAGCATTAACTGTTGCAGCTTTATCCGTTGTATTGCTCAGGGTTACAGGAACATTCACGGTATCACCAGGACTCAGGAATCTTGGTAATGCGGTGCTGAGTACAATGGGGTCAGCCACCGTCATCGTATTATCTGCTGCGCCAAAACTTTTTCCTTTATAAGAGACCGCCATCAATCTCAATTCACCGCTGAACTGAGGTATATCAAATTCAAATTCCGCTACACCGTTTCCATTTGTCTTTTTAATACCACCCCAATAGCTTACCACTTTTATTCTTTTGGCCGGCATTGGGTTCACTCTTTTTTCCATTGACACATCAGCATCACCCCCGGTGCTGCTCAGTCTTGCCCTTACTTCATCAAACAATAATGGATACAGATCAAATGCAGAGACCTGCAATGCTTTTTTCTGGTAGAAATATTCGTAAGGATCAGGTGTTTTGAAATCACTGATCTGCAATACCCCATTATCCACAGCGGATAAAGTAACATAACTCCCAGGAGCAGCTTTTATGGTCACTTTCTGGTGCGTTTTTGAACGAACCGTTTTTGCCGCTACCACTTCCACAGGTATCCTGCGATCCTTGTCTTCCACTGTCACATTTTTAAAGCCATGCGCTACGGTAAGCGGAATATCCGAAACATCATGTGGTTTGATCAGGGTGGCCGTGATATAGACATTGGGTACATGATCGCCTGATAATTTCAGGTCAAGACTGGCCGAACGATTATTCACATCAACATATTGGTAAGAAATAACATGATCCGTTTCCATGGTGACCAGCATCCTGCCACTAAAAGGAGTCTTAAATAAAGCCTTTACCGTTTCACCGGTCAGGTAGGATTTCTTATCTGTTTCAATTTCGATATTACCCTCATGGTTCACTTCAAATGAGTTGTTGTCGCCGCCATAACTGCCATAACTATAAAAAGTTTTGCTGACATAACTATTGCCCCCGGGATGGTATACTTTTATCTCGTAATCACCGGGCGATCTGGGTATATAGGTAAACACAGTATTATTATTTACCGTCACCAGGCTACTGTCTACCAGTTTATCTTCCTTCTGTGATTCATAACGGAAATAGGTACCGCTTTTTGTGAGCACGGTCCTGTATTCATGCTTGATCACATTCACCCTGGCCGTTGCGCTGATTCCATTGCCATCTTTATTTACAGCCACTAACTGAAATTTGACAGGCTGGTTCAACGGATAATAATAGGACCAGTCTTTTTTGATCCCAAAGAACTCATCCTGCGTAAACAGGTCGATGGATGATGCTTTGCTCACCGGCCGTCCGGTTTCATCAAACACGGTTGTATAGAAATTGGTAAGTAAGACACCCATATTGGAGTAGGTAGCCGGGACTGTATACTCGAGTTTTGCATTACCGTCAGCATCGGTTTTACCTTGTTTTACCTGTTTATCAAAGAAAGTTTTCTGGTTAGCCAGGCCGAAATCATAGTCAGTGAATTTTTCCGGTGAAAAATTTTTCTGCTTTACCTGGATCTCGGTTTCGTAATTGCGATTAGCAGCAGGTGGCCCAAAAAAGTTCATGGCATTTATAGATAATATAGACACATCACCCGGGCGTAAAAAAGTTTTATCCAGGTTTGCTTTCACACGAATACGATCAGGTACAAATTCTTCGACAGAAAAATTCTTCGAGGACAATAACACATCGTTTGATGTATATACTTCCAGGGTATAACTACCGGTGATGGCTGAAGTGGCAATTTCAATACTTCCCTCCAGGGAACCTTCTTCATTCAGGTTTTTGCGGAATGATTTCAGTTCTTTACCGTTTGGCATAAGAAACTTCATCTTTAATGGTATATCACCGGGATTTTTCCATTCGGCATCCCGGAGGATGACCGAGAAATTGATCTTTTCCCCGGGGCGATATACATCTCTTTCTGCATAGACAAAAGCATCAAAACCGGAAGGATTATTTCTTTTTCCCCCTACATCAAAACGGGACGTATTCACTCTTGAACTACTAAAAGGAAGATAATTGAAATCATCGGCTGTTTTCGCGATGATCATAGCCGGTGTAAAACCATCGAAATCTTTTTTACTATACCTGATCTCCGCCACCCCATTTTTATCCGTGGAGCCCGTACCGATCAATTGATTGTTGGTACCATACACAGTAATATTCACCCCATTAACAGGTTCTGCAGTTTTGATAGAATTAGTAAATACATAGATCTTATCCTCTCCTTCTTTTGCGATCAGCCCAAGATCGGATAAGGAAATAAAACGACTGTCTTTGACCCAGTAATCAGTAGTGGAACGAATGACGATATGATAAACACCATTGAAATCGGCCAGGCGGTCCTCGAACTGAGAAAAATTAAGCAATCTTCCACCACCACTTTTGGGCAGGGAACGGGTATCAATTTCTTTCTCATAGATTACATCACCCAGCATAGCATCGCCACCCCCATCCTCATCACCGCTATAATCACCTTCGTCTCCGCTATAACTGGCAAAACCGGGGCCACGGGTTGTTTTTTCTTTAGGCGTGTAGCCATAATGCTGTGCCAGGAGGAGGTTACTTTCATAGATCTTGGAAATGACCAGCTTTACCTTCGGCACATTGGTGATCTTTACTTCAATATTCTTACCGCCTTTTTTGGAAAGGTAAACCGCTTTACTGTTCGTAAAACTGATACCGGCTTCCAGTTCACCAAAAGCCACTCCGCCATTATAATCTTCTTTTAATACGCCACCGATCTTTCCCCTCAACCCGGTACTGATCGTCAATGCATAGCTTTTTTCTGTATCAAATTTATCACTGCGTAAGGTAAACCCGTTATCATTGGGCTCAATAGTAAAGGCCAGATCAGGATCCAGTTTGATAAATGATCTTAGATTTTCCCCGGTCAGGGGCTGACTGGTTGTAACTTTTACCACTCCTTCTACTCCATCATGCTCGGATTCGAGGTTTTGAATGGTCAGAGAAAAAGGAGAAGATATGGTTAATGGACTGGAGATAGGATCCTCCGTGCTGCTGTTCCCTTTTTCAGGTTTCAACCCTTTATCAATGACAAGTTTGGCATCAATGTCTTTATCTTCTGTTTTTACCCCATTGATACGAATTGATATTTTAGCAGAAGGTGAAACCGTGATCATGGTGAAATCCGATTTCTTTCCATCCACTTCCAGGTTAAGTTTGTCTTTTAACTCGGCCGGGTTCACCGTGTAATTAAAGAAAAGGTCAATTTGTGGCACCGCCGTCGCGCTGTTATCACCCACCCAGATCACTTGTGAATTATCAAGGGATAAACCAGGTGTATGAAAATTGATCTTGTCCCCTTTTTTAACTGAATTATATTTGGTAAACTTCAATACAGAACTTTTGATCTTTGCTTTGTAACTGGTGGCAGGATCAAGGGGCTGGGAAGGGGAAAAAACCAGTTCATCGGGGCTGTCCCAGCGGAACCTGCCCCTGATGGCAGGTTCAAACGAAACATAATCCGTCGAATCCCATGTATTCAGCATGGAATCACTTGCCAATGAATGGCTGAAACGGAAAATAAGATTGCCTAATTGAGGCACTTCGCCTTTGGCATTGGTAAAAGAAAGCGTTATTTCATTCTTATTACAGGCAGACAAAAAAATAGTCCCGGCTATTAGCGGAACACGTAAGGATTTGATACGCATAAAATGTGTGGTTAAGACCCGCTGCGGATCCCGCATATTGCGGGGAGAGCGGGGATGGTTATGTGTGAGAAGTTAGAGTATTTTGATTAGGAAAAAAATTTAGCTGTCGATTCTTTTATCACAAATGCTTATCCGCCATTGGCGGAAAGAATGGAAATTAGCAGCGATAAAACAACTAAGGAGGAATATCGCGGGTGGTGCGACCCGAAATGGTTCCATCGGAGGACGAGTCAGGCGAGTCCATACAAGAAGAAAAGAATTTGAATAGAAAGATACAACCCATACAATAGAAGTTGCAAGTCATGGAAGATAAATATTTGTTAAGCAG
>JADGPW010000057.1 GCA_017882265.1 Chitinophagaceae bacterium
ACGAGACCTTTACGGGACCTTTACGAGACCTTAATTAAGATTTAATTAGGGTTTAATTAAGGGTAAATCCATGGTTAAAAGCTTTCAGAACTGATATAGGGTTAGGTTTTAAACAATAATGACTTTAGACCTCCCTTTCTCCCGCCGGCCAACTAGGCATTGCTTAGGTCATATGGACTTCCTTACCAGCTTTTGCTCAATAAAAAATCCCGGAATTTTATACTCTCTGATTATTATTTATAGATAATTAAGAAAACTTCCGGCAAAAGAGCGCAAAATATTTCCCGTAAACGATAAACTCATGGTTTAATGTGATTGGAAACAACCGGGAAGCTGTCACTACAGCAGCCTTTTGGCAGTTGGCAACATCTTTGCTGAAGGAAGAAGGCTATGTTCAGGTCTTTTATTTATAAAAACATTTCAGTCATGAAAAAGAGTAATTTTTTTAGAATTATTAATTTGGGAATCCTGGTGTCCGGGTTAGCAATCGGAGGGGCAGCATCCGCTCAATCAGGAAAGGAACAAAAGATTATTGCTGACGCCAGCGATGCAAAAGCCGAATTCATCCGTGTGGACGGTTTGCTGAATAACTTGTTCAGAAATGCTTACGGGTATGTTATTTTCCCAAATGTGGGAAAAGGGGGTATCGGGATCGGGGGCGCTGCCGGTAATGGTGTCGTTTATGAAAACGGCAGCAAGATCGGGATGGCTAAAATGACGCAGGTTAGTATCGGTTTTCAATGGGGAGGACAGGCTTATAGGGAAGTTATATTTTTTGAAACCAAAAATGACCTGGAGCGGTTTAGAGACAATAGGTTAGAATTTTCTGCCCAGGCTTCGGCTGTGGCAGCGACCAAAGGCGCATCCGCGAATGCTAAATATGCAGAAGGCGTCATGATATTTACACAGCAAAAAGGAGGATTGATGTATGAAGCTTCCATAGGGGGTCAGAAATTTTCGTTCAGACCATTTTAATACATTTTAGCTTTCCCGGTTAATAATTTCAGATGAATATATAGAAGTTATTTTTTATTGCAAGGAAGGGATTTTTTTAGATTGTTGATTTTTCATTACCTGGACAAGAAGTAGCCCCGTCATTTATTTATTATCTTTAAATAAAATGAGGATCAACATCATTCAACATGTATCTTTTGAACCGGGAGGAATGATAATTGATTGGGCCAGGGACTGCCATCATGATCTCACTTACACATTATTATTTGAAAAAAATATTTCCTGGCCTTTACTTGCTGAGCTTGATTTGCTGGTTATATTAGGGGGACCGATGAGCGTATATGATGAGGGGCATTTTGAATGGCTCAAATCCGAAAAAGCTTTTATCAGACAGGCGATAGCCGCCAACAAAATAATTTTGGGTATATGTTTGGGTTCCCAATTGTTGGCGGAAGCCCTGGGTGCAAGGGTGTATCCAAACCGGGAAAAGGAAATTGGATTTTTCCCTGTTACAAAAACAAATGATGGAAAGCATGATGATGTTTTTAACAGTATCCCGGAAACCTGGGATGTCTTTCATTGGCACGGTGATACATTCAGTCTGCCGGAAGGTGCCACACATGTATTCCAATCATTGGTCTGTGAACAGCAGGTATTTCGTAAGGGAAAATTAACAGGGATCCAATTTCATCCTGAATTGGACAATACATTATTGCGGTCCATGATAGCAAACGAAAAGCACGAACTGATAAAAGCCCATTTTGTACAAACGGAACAGGAAATACTGGATAATGATATAACTGAAGAGAACAGGAACCGGTTATATGAAATCCTGGCTCAGCTTACACGATAGAAGAATTTGTTTAAAACTGTTTAAATCTTTCGAAACAGGATCTTTCGAGCATCTCCCGGTCATCGGGATGCGCAATATTAATAAGTGCCCTGGCCCGTTGGCGCAAATTTTTTCCAAACAGGTAAGCCACCCCATATTCCGTCACTACATAATGCATATGCGCCCTTGTTGTAACTACTCCTGCCCCGGGGTTTAGTGCGGGTACAATGCGGGGAACACCTTTGCTGGTGCGGGATGGAATGGCAATAATGGGTTTGCCGCCATTACTTAACGCCGCCCCACGCATAAAATCCATCTGTCCTCCCACACCTGAGAACTGGTAAGTGCCGATTGAATCCGCACAGGCCTGGCCGGTAATATCAATTTCAATGGCGCTGTTAATGGAGATCATTTTATCGTTTCGGCGTATGACATGGGGATCATTTACATATTCGATGTCAAGAAAAGCAAAAGCAGGATTATCGTTTATATAATCGTATAATTTTTTGGAGCCCAAAGCGAACGATGATACCGTCTTGTTCGGATGTATATTCTTATACTTATTATTGATCACATCTTTTTCAAAAAGTTCAATGATTCCATCGGAACACATTTCGGTATGAACACCAAGATCCCTGTGATCAAGAAGGCAACTCAGCACTGCATCAGGAATCGCGCCGATACCCATTTGAAGTGTACTCCTGTCGTCAACCATTTCAGCAATGTATTTACCGATTGTTAATTCGTTTTTTCCAACCTTCTCTCCAAAATTTACTTCATGCAATGCATCTTCACAATACACCATAGCCTGAAAACGGCTGCTGTGGATCAGGCCATCGCCATGCGTCCTGGGCACGTTAGGATTAACCTGGGCAATTAATGTTTGGGCAGTATTTGCGGCACTGCGGGCAATATCAACGGATACACCCAACGAGCAATAGCCATGCTTATCAGGTGGTGACACCTGTACAATAGCCACATCTATAGGTAAGATGCTTTGCCTGAACAGTTCAGGGATCTCACTTAAAAAAACAGGGACATAATCTGCATAACCTTCCTGTACCGCCTGGCGAATACCAGCCGAAACAAACAAGGAATTAATATGAAAATGATCTTTGAATGCCGGAGTATCAATATACAGATCACCATATACACTAATAGAAATAATTTCAACATTTTGTAAACGGGGTGCTTCCAGTGCCAGGTGTTTCAGCAGGTAGGTTGGAGTATGCGCGCTGCCATGAATAAATACCCGTTGATTGGAATGTATGACTGACAATGCCTCCCGGGGACTAACGTACTGAACTGGAACTTCCATAATTCGGATTTTGAACAGGGCTGTAAAAGCCGTGCCTTGCAAAATAAGATTATAATCAGAATTTCTTTGGCTTAATCGGAAGTTTGCCTTGAGCGGGCAGGGCATAGGCCTCCACACTTCTATTTTTCATAGAAGCTGATTTCCGGTGCTAATAACCTGCCGCGAGGGATAGCGTTAATAGCATTAAATGGAAATGCTTATTTAACCCGTTATCTTTGATCAGAGAAAAAATAAACAAATGAAAGTGGTCATCGCATCAGATCATGGAGGGTTTCAATATAAAAATACGTTGTTGGATATTATACGTGAACAAGACTACGAAGTATCGGATCTTGGTACTTTTAGTGAAGAACCGGATGATTACCCGGATCATGCTGAAGCTGTAGCCAAGGCTATTCTGATGAAAGCAGGGGAGAGGGGAATACTCATTTGCGGAAGCGGTGTCGGTGTATGTGTGGCTGCCAATAAGTTCAGGGGCATCCGGGCTGGTGTTTGTCATGATAACTATTCGGCGCATCAATGTGTGGAACATGATGATGTGAATGTGTTATGCCTGGGTCAGCGGGTAATCGGAATTGAACTGGCCCGGGAGATCATATTTACCTTTCTTGAAGCCCGGTTTAGTCATGTTTCCAGGCATCAAAAACGACTGGATAAAATAAAAGCCATTGAAACCAGAAACATGAAATAACCAGCCAGTAACCAGCAACCAGGTTACCTCACTAATACACTCGTTCCTTTCCTGAAATAGATTTGGCCATCAATACCGACACCCTCGATGATCCAGACAACGACCTGTGTTGACAGTTGAAGGCCCTTAAAACTTCCGTTCCATCCCGGGCGGTCTTCTTTTGTATCAAACAATACCTGGCCATAGCGATCGAATATTTTAAAATAATGAAGTTCCTTAACACCAATAAGCATGGGCCGCAGGAAATCATTCAAACCATCATTATTTGGTGTAAAAGCGGTGGGCACATACATCTCAACTTTCTCGATTGTTTTTACCATTTGGGTATCAATGGTTACACACCCGGAAGCTGTTTTTATCTCTATTGTATATAATTGATCGATGGGTCCCTGGAAAACGGGTGAATAACTTTCCGGTGTACTTAAATAGGTGGCGGGATTCCACAATGCTGTTATCCCAAATTGCCTGGCCTGTAAGTTGGCCGGCTTATTTACCAGCGCATATTCTATGGGATAGGTGATACCGGGTTTTGCTTTATCAATAAGAACTTCCTGGGTGGGTGTCGCTATAATGCATCCATCTTTGTTAAAAAGTAGAGCATAGTAGGAGCCGCTTTGTATAACCCGGTAATCCCGTTGGTGGGCCCCGGTGATCGCCACATCATTCCTGAACCATTGAATGCTGTCGGCTGGTTGCACCCTTAATATCGTGCTGTCTCCGCTGCCTATACAATAACTGGCACTACCGATCAATTGTAATGAATTATCAATAACGGAAGCCCTGACGACTACACTATCCTGATCAACGCATCCGCCACCATCGTGCCGGGTAGTAAGTATATAGGTAGTTGTGACAGCCGGGCTGGCCAAAGGATTTGATATAAAAGAATTACTTAACCCCGTTACAGGGCTCCAGCTATAGACGACACCCGGCTTGGGGATAACGCCGATGGGTACTGGCTTTTGACTGCAGGAAAGAGTATCCCTCCCTGCATTTGCTTTTATTGTCAAGGTATCTTTTAACAGGGCATGTAATGTATCCAGGCAGCCATATCCACTATAGGGCACCACTTCTACTGCAATAGAAGTTCCTGTGGGGGGCGGTGGTGTAAAACTGATCGTTTGTTGCGTGCCAAGCACCTGTGTAAAAGTACTGTTAAACCAGGTATAGGATTCGTATCCATAAGGGGCTGTTACATTTATGGTGGTATCATCCGGGCAATAAGCGGCCCCCACGAATTCACTGCTGCATTCGGAATTGACATCAATATAGGCATAACCAAAATGCCTGATAAAGGTGCAATCAGCCGTCTTAAAAAAAAGCCTGATGGTCTTCCCGGCATTGCCATCGAGGTTAATGGAAACTGCGGACCAGTCCTTGCACCAGACAGGTGTGTTATCTGGCGGATTAGGTGATAAAAAAAATCCGGGCAACAGGGACCCATAGGGGATAAATGTAAAGGAGGAACAACTGATGATCGTATTATCTGTAACATTAGTGATCTCAATTTCCAGTCTTGGCTGCTGAAACTCCTGGTGATTGGGATCCTGGAATACTACCGCATAATGATAAATAAGGGAATATATATCCTGGTTGGCGGGAATGGTAAATTCATAAGAAATACCTTCTGCCTGTCCTCCCGCCTGGTTATTACCTAACCTGATTGAATGGCCGCTGCCGTTGGGACAATTTACAGAAAAACCGCCGTAAGGATCCACCAGGCCGGAATTAGCTGAATACATGGTGTGGCGGTCAAATACAGGTCCATTGGAAGGAAGAAGGCTGATCACATTACTTCCGCTGGCCGCCGAAACCGATCCGATATAACAGGTCCATCCATCAAAGGTTCCAGTTTCAAAATCAATATTAGGAGGGCAATTCTGAGCGGTGGCTGTAAGACATAATGCGACTGCTGACAAACTTGTTAATAAATGCCGTGATAAACGGTAAAACCGCCTTTTAGTTTTATAAAAGGTCCTGGAATTTTGCAACCTGACTGGTTTGAGAAATAAAGGTAAAGTTTATTTGATATAGAACGTAATCGCTCCAATTCGCGTTGCCGTACCTGGTAAATAATAGTCCGTTTGAACGCTTGCGCTCATTTTAGAGCATTCTTGGCGTCTTTCAATATTTTTTAAATTCAGAAAACCCGATCCTCAAATTTCCCGTATTATATATACAACATTTAAAATATTCACATAACAAAAAATGAAATTATATCAACCAACCAAAACCAGTCATTAGTTCATCGCTTTTTTGACGAAATGTGCAATCAGCGAAAACTCAACATTGCCGGAGAGCTTTTCTCCCAGGACCATATTTATCATGATCCGCAGGCTCCAACAGGTCCGGGACCTGAAGGCGTAAAACAGGTCATCTCCACTTACCAAACTGCAATCCCTAATGCGCATTGGGAGGTATTGGAAACAATTGTTGGCGACAATTTAATTGTAACCCGCTGGCAGGGGTCAGGTACCCAGACAAAAGAATTAAATGGCATTCCACCTACCGGGAAATCTGTGAAGGTTGACGGCATATGGATCCACCGCATTAAGAATGGTAAGATCGTGGAAAGTTACAATGCCTGGGACACACTGGGAATGTTACAGCAATTGGGTGTGGTGCCCGCAATGGAACAATCAGTTAATGCCTGATTCTTAAACGAATGATGTCAGTTAGTTTCTTTTCAAAGTATTTCAGGGGAGAGACTAACTGATTTTTTTAAAAGGCTTTATTCCACTTTTAGGTGCAGGATCTTTGTTTCCACCGGGGGCACATCTTTTTCCCATATTCTGGAAAAATTAAATCTGATATCTTCAAATCCTTTCTTTTCCGTAGTAAAAGTCAACACGGTTGTTTGGGGCACGCCCGTCATCCCCGCAGGGTGCTGTCTGGTTATCATTTCTTTATTGATAAGTTTGCATAATACAGGTGTCTGGACTAAATTCCAGGTATAGCCGGTACCACCTGCTTTTTCCGGAAACCTGAGTTGGAAATTCGCACCCTTTTTTACAATAATATTTGCCTGATCCCTGTCAAGATCGACCACTACAGTATCAGGTGTTACAAACTTTTTTTCGGAAGGAACCAGATCACTAAAAAACTGGTCGGCCAGTTTTAGTATTGCTTCATTTTCCCCGGCTAATGAATGCATAATATCATCCCGGAATGCCCTGTTGCAATAACCGGTGTCTTTATCGATCAGGTTTTGAGCCTCTTCTTCGCCCTTTTCATTTACCAGATCATTTCTTTTTTTGGGGCAATAGGATTGTGGTATCCATATGGCCAGGTTATTGGCCCATTGTGTAAGATATTTTTTTTGTTCTGTGAGGTTATCATGCATAAAATGAAAAAAAAAGCTGGCATTCTTATAAACAAAATTCATTTCCCGCTGGCATATCACCTCGGTCATCTCGCCATCACTCATCGGACTCATCCGGTTAATCAGGTACAAATAAAATGGCCGGGTATCATTATTGCCTGAGAATATACTGTCCATGACGGATACCATTGTTATTTCGTTTTTATCATAATAAGCATATAACCTGCTATGATCTTTTTGGTAACCGGGAAGGTTCTTATAAAATCTTTTAGCGGCCGTGGAGATCTTTGGGTGACCCAGGTAGAAAGAAAATGATTTCAGCTTTTGTGCAGTGCTGTTGAAAGATATTTCGAGTAGCCCAATGAAACATTTAAACATATACCTGTTTTTTTGTGTAAGTTATACGTATTAAAAATAGTCGCATTTTTTGATTCCCACTATTCATAAATACGATCAGGAAACAACAACCTGTCTGGCTGACAGGAGAGGCAAAAGGCGGACAAATCGCGAATATGGATTCTCAAAGGCTTTAACAAACTAATCATCCATACAGGTGATTAGCGGCGTATTTTTGCATTCATGAAAAACACAGTGGGTTCTCTCACCTCTATACTTTCCCATTTAAAGATCGCGGCGCTCAATGAAATGCAAGAGGCTGCCATAGAGGCCATTAAAAAGAACAACAACCTGATCCTGCTATCGGCAACGGGCTCCGGCAAAACCCTGGCATACCTGCTGCCGATTGTTCAATCAATCAATCCCGCGAACAAAAAAACACAAGCCATCATCATTGTCCCCTCCCGGGAACTGGCCCTGCAGATAGAAAATGTTTTTAAAAGCATGGGGATCCATTTAAAAGTAAGTTGTTGCTATGGCGGACACCTGCGCGAAACCGAGGAGAATAATTTAAAGCAACCCCCCGCCGTTTTGATAGGTACACCGGGCAGGCTGGCGGATCATATCAGGCGAGGCAATATCACAACCGATACGATCGACACCCTGGTATTGGATGAATTTGACAAATCGCTGGAATTGGGTTTCCTGGAAGAGATGTCTTTTATCATTGGTTCATTACCATCATTGAAAAAAAGAGTATTGACTTCGGCTACTGAAATGCAGGATATTCCTCCATTCATCAGGATGGAAGACCCCGTAAAACTTAATTTCTTAAATGATAAAAATGAGGAGACGGGTCTTACCATTAAAACAGTACGAAGCAATGGAAAGGACAAATTAGAAACCCTTTTCCGCCTGATCTGTCTATTGGGCAACAGGTCAACTATTATTTTCTGTAATCACCGCGAATCAGTGGAGCGAACCAGTAACTGGTTAAAAGAAAAAGATATTGTCAATGTATTTTACCACGGGGCCCTGGAACAACCGGAGCGTGATGCGGCCTTATCTAAATTCAGAAATGGAACCGCCAATGTGTTAGTGACGACGGATCTTGCTTCCAGGGGACTTGATATTGCCAATATCCGCTATATCATCCATTATCATTTACCGGGCAGTGAAGGCATTTTCACTCACCGGAACGGGAGGACAGCCAGGATGGATGCCAGCGGAACCGCTATCCTGATTTTATCTCCGGAAGAAGAACTGCCTTCTTATATCCATGGGGATATCACATCGCTGGAACTCCCTGTTACGACAGCTATACCCGAAAAACCAAAATGGTCGACCCTGTTCATTGCAGCAGGCAAAAAAGATAAGGTCAACAAAATTGATATTGTCGGGTTCCTGGCCAATAAGGGAGAATTAAAAAAAGAAGATATCGGCCTGATCGAAGTAAAGGATTTCTTCTCATTTGTTGCCGTCAAAAAGATAAAAGTGAATCACACCCTTCATTTGATCAAAGAGCAGAAAATAAAAAATAAGAAAGTAAAAATAGCAGTCGCAAAATGAGGTTTTTACCAGGGTGGTATTCCTACTTGTAAACCATAATACATATTTTATCAGTATAAATATGTAAAATCATAGATATCTATTCATTGTTTATTTTCAATCCACCTGCTGTCAACAATAAGAAAGGGGTAGCTGCGTTCTTTACGATCAAAGGCCGTATGAGTAGGACTAATCAGAAATAGCTGGTAATTTTAAACTTCTTTCAAATTGTTCGGTCTATTGCTTGAATTTATAAAAATTAAACCTCAACAATATGAAACAAAAAATCCTAATATTATCTGCCGCCGTCTTTTCCCTGGCAGTAATATTCAGTGCTTGTCAAAAACAAGTCAGTGCTGTTGATAATACAACTGAAGTTTCAAATCAGGCCGACGACCAGACACAATTCACTTCAGAAACTGATGCGGTGGCCAATGACATTGACGCTACCTTAGAATCTACTCCCTATTTTGCCAACCGGGGTGACCAGGTTCAATCTCTTATTTGTGATGCTACTGTGGTAGTAGACACGGCAAGTAATCCAAGAACTGTTACAATAACCTATAATGGTTTAAATTGCTCAGGAACACGCACCCGTACAGGAGTGGTGATCCTTTCAATGCCCGCAGGTATACATTGGAGAAATGCAGGTGCCGCTCTGACCGTAACCATTCAGAATTTAGTGATCACCCGCCTCAGCGATAATAAGAGTATAACGATCAATGGCACACACACGATTACTAATGTAAGCGGAGGTCTTTTGGTCAACTTACCCAACTTGGGAACCATTACACACACGATCACCAGCCCTGGAATGACAGTAACATTTGATAATGGAACACAGCGTAGCTGGCAGGTGGCGAAACAAAGAGTATTTACCTATAATAACGGGGTTGTAATCACTACAACGGGTTTGCATTCGGAAGGAGGCGTGACCGGTATTGTGGAATGGGGTACCAACCGTGTGGGACATGCATTTACAAGTTCAATCCTTGAGCCAATGGTCGTCCGCCAGGACTGCAGCTTCAGGATAGTGAGTGGTAAAGTTAAACATGTGACAACAGCTGTAAGTGGTACTGCTACCTTTGGACTGGATGTGAATGGTAATCCCACCACTTGTCCGGGTGCAGGGCATTATTACATGAAAGTGGAGTGGGTGGGACCGAATGGGAATAGCCATACCGTAATATTGCCTTACTGATCTTTATATAAATAACAGGAGAACCGCCTTGCTAAGCAAGGCGGTTTTGTTTTTGCAAAATGATAGTTTTCTTCCCCCATGATGGACCGCCTGTTAGAATAACACTGAAACTTGTATCCGATTTAGATGTACCAGGACAATAAATAAATAAATACCCGTGCTGTTTTTAATTGAACTACCTTCGTCTTGTGATTTTTAGCTCTCCTCACACGCAGTATTAGACCGACTCAAATTTTACTCTTCCTTTCAGTAATATTTTATCCTTCTTTACTCTTTGTATCTGACTTCAGTCACAGGTATTATTATTGTTTTATTTAAATTATTGTTTTATGAACATGTACGTTTCGAACTTAAGTTTTCACACAAATGATGAAGCCTTAAGAACTTTGTTTGCACAATTTGGCGCTGTATCTTCAGCTAAAGTCATTACTGACAGGGACACCGGGCAAAGCCGTGGTTTTGGTTTTGTAGAAATGGATGTCGTGGCTGAAGCCCAGGAAGCGATGAAGAACCTGAATAATAAAGAAATTGAAGGCAGGGCCATGTCAGTTTCCGTAGCGAAAGAAAAGCCGACACGGGCTGATAACAAAAGATGGTAAGAGCATGACCTCTTCTTTAAGAGGAAAAAAGTTATTTATTTTCCCGGACTGCGAAACCTGTGTTTCGCAGTTTTTTTTGCCCCTATTCCATCTCAAGGGAACTACCTAAATCCATTTGTCTCTGATTTCAACATCCAGCGGGGCATAGTTAATGTATTGTACGATCCGGGGTAAGGATGAAGAATTAGGGCTGCTTCCATGTGGCAAAGCCTGGTGCCAGATAATAAAATCGCCTGCATTGGCAGCAAGTGGAATACTGCCTAATGCATACAGATCCTCATTCCGGGGGTTTACATGGGCGGGCAGGCTTTTTAACCAGCCACCGATCCTGTTTTGAAAACCGGGTACCAGTGTAAATGCGCCCTGGTTAGTTGCTGTATCCGTTAAATATAATATGCCCTGTAACCCAAAAGGTATTGGTAATTCAAGACTTACGTCCCAATGTAAACGGGGCCCCTGGAATGGCCAGGCTTTGGTTTCAGGTGGGTTAAATCCAGCCCTGTCAGTAGTCACCCAAAGATCTTTTCTATCCCAAAGTTGTTCATAGGCTGCCCTTATTTTCAGGGATTGCCGGTTTTTATCCATTGCCGGGTGCTGAAATAATTGCACCATGATCCCCTGTCGCCCGGGGTGACTATTATACCATGTCGATGAATCCTCTGGCTTAACATCGATAAACTTGCAAATAGCTTCTACGGCATCCTGGCAATCTTCCCTGGATATAACACCCCGGACAATAACATACCCATTCTCCTTCCAGAACTCTATATCGGTCTCACTTAATACGAACTGATCCCTGTCTGGCTTCTCACGGGTGGAATACCCGGTTGTAATACAGGTATTGAATTCATTTATTTTATTTAAGGGTAACCTGCCCTGGTTCAGTTCCAGTATCCAATTTTCAAAATCGGAAAAATCGGGAGCATGTAGGTACAGGTATCTCCCGGTTTGTTCTATTCCAAGCCCTAATACCGAAAGCAGGGTTATATCAAGGTTCCATTCCTTTTTTAACGCATCGGGTGGGAGTTTTCCGGTTTTTTTTAATTGCGTTTTTGCCCAATATCTTTTTAAATGCAATATGCCCAGGTTGCCGGGTTCTGTGGATTCAGGTAAATCAATTATTTCGTTTGGCATACTGAATGGGTAATGAGGAATTCTAATATAGAAAAATACAATTTTTATTCTTTTCCATTTCAAGAGATGGGGGAAAAAATAATCCGCTTTTAGTATTAAACCGGCTAGCCGGCCCTGGGTAGCACAATTTCAAATATCTTTATTCTTTCAACCATAGTCAGCAATTTATGCTTCAACCCTGTTTTCAGCCCTTTCCTGAATTAAGAACTGAACGGCTCCTATTACGGCAAATAACCATGGACGATGTGGAAGAAATTTATTTTCTACGTTCTGATAAGACCGTCCTTCAATTTCTCGATAAAGAACCCGCCGCTACCTTTCAGGAAGCCGGGGATTTTATTAAACGCATCACCAAGGACCTGGATGACAATAATGGGATCATGTGGGGGATCGCCTTGCAGGAAGATCCCGGCAAATTGATTGGCTCGATCTGTTACTGGCGGATCCAAAAAGAACATTACAGGGCTGAAATAGGATATGCATTGCAGCCGGCCTGGTGGAGAAAAGGGATCATGAAAGAAGCCATTTTGGAAGTCCTTTCCTATGGGTTTTCTACCCTGCAGTTGCATAGCATCGAAGCACGTATCAATCCTGCTAATATAGCTTCAGCTGGCATCCTGGAATCAACCGGGTTTGTATGTGAAGCTAATTTTAAAGAAGATTTTTATTTTCGGGGTAAATTCGGCGACACCGCAGTGTATTCCCGGTTACAATAAACAATATGTATATGGCAAAAAAAGATAAAAAAGATCTGGTTAAATTCTTAAAACCCTTTCCCCCCGCGGTTAAACATATCGCTTTATGGTTAAGGGAATTTATATGGGATCTTTATCCAAACTGCAATGAGCTGATCTATGACAATTATAATGCGCTCGCATTTGGTTGGTCCCCAACAGATAGGGTAGGACATACATTCTGTTCTATTGCTGTGGGAAGGACCACAAAAAATATACACTTTGGTTTTTACTGGGGCTCCCAGATTGCCGATCCGGACAAGATCCTGCTGGGAAAGGGCAACCAGTACCGGTATATCCTGGTCAAAAACAGGGAGGAATTTCCGGCTACCTATATCAAGAAGCTTTTGAAAGAGGCTTATGCCAATTCACTGGCAAAAGTTAAGGACAAAAAGCAACTGCTAAAAGGAATGACTATCACCAAATCGGTTTCCGCATTGAAAAGGAAAGCGACCTAATAATTCATTGCCGGGTATTACCCCATGTTTAGTCCAATCGACAACTATTTTTTAAAAATAAGGAACCCATAAAAAGTTGCCTGGAGTTCCTCCGGAAATATATTCTCGGTTTTGACAATAATATTTCAGAAGCCTGGTTATATGGCATGCCTTTTTTTTATTATAAAGGGAAAAGGATCTGTTATCTATGGGTGCATAAAAAATATCGTCAGCCTTATCTGGGTATAGTGGATGGAACATGGATCGCTCATCCTGACCTGCTGATGGAAAACAGAACAAAAATGAAGATCTTGCTCATCAATCCTGATGAGGACATCCCCATCCAAAAGATCAATACCATTTTAAAATAGGTAATTGCCTTGTATGAATAATAAAACTTTCTTGTTGACTACCGCCACATCGGATTCTACAACAATAGCATAAGCTTATTTCATGATATTCAGGGAAGCTAATATTGATGACATTCCGCAAATTCAATTGGTCAGGAATTCGGTTAAGGAAAACAGGTTGTCAAACCCCGGTTTGGTGACTAACAAGGATTGCGAAGAGTATATGACACGTCGTGGTAAGGGTTGGGTATGCGAGATCAATAACTGTATTGTTGGCTTTTCCATTGCCGACCTGCAAGATCACAATGTCTGGGCCTTATTTGTAGAACCCCAATTCGAGGGAAAAGGGATTGGTCGAAAACTGCATGATAAAATGCTTGACTGGTATTTTACCCAGTCGGACAATAACATCTGGTTAGGTACGGCCCCCAATACAAGAGCGGAAGCATTTTACCGAAATGCCGGATGGAGGGAGATCGGGACTCATGGGAAAGGAGAAATAAAATTTGAGCTATCATTCAAAGAATGGAAGATAAGGAGCGATACACAATAAATATCTTCGGTATTCCATCCAGCCAATTTCAAATATATTTGATCAACCGTTCATTTACAAGGTGATAATATTCATATTTTCTGCGACGGAATCAAATAGTAACTCTTCCACAAAACATCAATTTGGTTCGGTTGTTGTTTATAGTACCTGGTAATAGTAACTGATATGAAAAAGATAGCATTTTCTTTCCTTCCTTTTTTACTTCTTGGATCTTTGTTACCCGCAACTGGCTGGTTAAATCATTTCGATCAATTCATAAGTGGAAACATTTACGATGGTCCCTATGTATTATATAAAAATGGAAAAGTTTATGCAGAATACATTGTGGAAGAGGATCAATCGAAGCGGGTCAAGGTGGATAGTGTGGCCTTATCCGAAAAAGCCAGCATATCATTGGAGGTGGCTACAGACGACCCGGCCAAAACCTTTGTCGTACGGTTAAAATCAAAATTGAAAGATGAAGAATCAGAATTCTCTAAGATAAAAAAGACACTGGTTCTCTCCGATATCGAAGGAAATTTTGGACCCTTCCGGAAACTGCTGCAGGCAAATGGCGTAATAGATAAAGCATTCAACTGGACCTTTGGCGATGGTCATCTTGTCCTGATCGGCGATTTTTTTGACCGGGGCGACCAGGTAACGGAAGTGCTCTGGCTAATCTACTCTTTGGAAGAAAAGGCGAGGGCCGCCGGTGGCTATGTTCATTTTGTACTCGGCAATCATGAATTAATGAATATGAGCGGGGATCTACGGTATGTTCGGCCGAAGTATATCGGGGATGCAGCGTTGCTTAATGAGAATTATGTAATGCTCTATGGGGAAAATTCAGAACTGGGAAGATGGCTTCGTACAAAGAACATAATAGAAAAAGTCGGGAACACATTATTCCTGCACGGAGGCTTTTCCGGGGCGATGAATAGACTGGATATGTCGATCAACCGCATCAATGAGTTATCAAGGCCTTATTATTCCGATAGTACCAACAATTATCCGGATGCCAGCACCGAACTCATCTTTGGCAGTGAGGGTCCCTTCTGGTACCGGGGCTATTATATGGGAAATACGCCAAACACTTCTTTACAGATCGACAGCACGCTTTTCAAATACGGGGTCAGGCATATCGCTACAGGGCATACGATCGTAGCTGATACTGTAAGCTCCTGGTATAACGGAAGACTATTCGATACCGATGTCCATCATGCTGCAGGCCAATCCGAGGCCCTGCTGATCGAGGATGACAAATTTTACAGGATAAATATTTTTGGTGAAAGAATTCAGATATTCTGATACTCCGGGCCGGCCATTGGTGAAATTTGAATATTAAAGATTACTTCATCTATTCTGAATTCTTTTCCTGCCCGTTGTATTACGGGGCTCTTCTGTTCGACATTCTTTTCGTATACTGCCAGGCCCACCAAATCAAAACAAACTGCAGCGGCAATCTGACAATGGTGATCCATAAGTTAGGGTTATGACTATGCCAATAATTAAGCATCATCTGGATATTGGCAGGGTAGACCGCCACCAGCAAAACGATTATACCCCAGGCCGCTAAGGATCTTCTGGCCGGGATAAAAAGCAATAAACCCAGGAATATTTCACATGACCCACTTATATACACCAGTGCCGCGTGAAAAGGCAGCCAGGGCGGTAAAATTTTCATATAGAATCCGGGACCAACAAAATGAATGATCCCCGCCACTATATAAAACAGGGCCATAATATATAATAGGATCCGTTTCATGCTGTTGAAAGTAACGGAATTTGCCATTCATACCCTAAATTTTAAAACAAGGGTACCAGACCTGGATTTTTAAATTCTACTTTTACCATTATTATTAATGAAATATGAAAGCGGCAACTATTCATGAAATAAAACAGGAGCTTTTAGCCAGTAAACCCGCCCGGCTGACTGAGCTAACGCTTCGGCTGGCGCGTTTTAAGAAAGAAAATAAAGAATTACTTACTTATCTTTTGTTTGAAGCGCATGATGAACAGGGTTTTATTTCCGGAATCAGGATTGAAATAGATGAAATGTTTTCCACCATTAATCTCTCCCAGTTATATTTCGCGAAGAAAACACTCCGTAAAATGGTGAGGATCATTAATAAATATTGTCGCTATAGCGGCATAAAGGAAACAGAAATTGAATTACGACTGCATTTCTGCCTTAACCTCAAAGACTCGGGTATTCCTATAGGTCAGAATCCTGTCATCAGCAACCTATATCAAAACCAGCTAAAGAAGATCAATTCCCTTCTTAAGACACTTCATGAAGATCTGCAACACGATTACCGGAAAGATCTCATACAACTGGAAGAAGTGGGAGAGAAGAAAAGACCCGGATCGATTTTCCGCCGCAGATAAATACCTTAATATTATTTTTTCTCGGCCGTTATGATCTTATTAGAAAAGTAATCATACTCTGCCGCTTTGCCATTGGCAAGGTCGATACACCACAACACATTGCATTCCCCGTTGCTTAAATTCTTATTGTCTACCCCGAAAACAAAAAGTTCTTTGCCATTGAATATCCAGTCCATCCATTCAGGCAATTGCGTATTAAAGGTCCAGGAAGGCTTTCCGTCATAACCGATGCGGCTTAATAGGATCTTTGCTTCCCGCCCGATCTGTTCCTTGTGTACAATGAGAAACGAAGCCGGGTTATCCAGGTGAACGGGCATGGCCGTTTTCTTATCCAGCAAAAAACCGCCATGAAGGAAGCTCGTAGTCCCGGCAACCGCAGTTGTCTTGTCTTTATCGATCATCCAATCCCCGGAAACAGAACGGGTAGGTTGCCCGGTATATAATTGCCTTCTGGCTGTCTCATCATTTTCACTCCTGTAAGCTACCCGGTCATGTAATTGTTGAATTTCTTTAGAGGAATAAAGTCCATACCATATCCCGGATACAGTATCCTGGTTTGTTTTCATACTGTAGTAACTGGGATTACTCCTTTGAAGCGATTCAATGGTGCGTTCGATTTCCCGGGCTGAGCTCTCCCGGGTTTCCAGTTTACTTTTTACATCCCGGATACTATCCCTTCGTTTATACAATCCTTCCTGTTCATTATTGTACCTCAGGTGCATTCGGTTGTATTGTTCATAACTTATTTCTTTGGCGGTATATTGCCGTGAAGGTCGGGTCACATTTTGCTCGTAGGAAGAATCCAGGAGATCTTCTGTTAACTTTTCAGTTTTTTCGAGTTCAGTAATCTGTTGTTTCAGCGGACTATCATCTGGATTGTAATTGCTTGCAACAGCAACCAGGTCGTTTGTATTCAATTCCCATTTGTTCCCATCAATGGCTGTAAAATAAATATGACCATTATCCCTGCTGAATTGATAATATTGCCGCTCTTTCGGAAATTTGCCTGCGAGTGAAGGATTTTTTTCCTCCAGCATTTTTGTATCACATTTTTTTTCCAGCGTAAAAGGATCAAATGCCATGAGTTCTCCCATAAACATCCATGCCATATTGCCCGAGGCACCCATCATTTCCACCGGATAATATTCAATATCGCTGTTTTCTTTCACTTTTTTCTCCTGTAGCAAGGCAGCGCTCACAGCATCATTCGTTTGAATATAATAAGTTGCAATGACTGATTTTGAAACCATTCCCCCTTTTTGAGAATAAGAAGTAGCTTGTTCATGTTCCACAATATTGACCAGTACTCCCTTCCCGTCTTTTTCAAAATACATCCCCGGTGTCAATGCAAACCTTTCATCATACCTGGAAAGACAGCCACGTATCAATAAAAAGAAACCGCCGGTAATAACAATGATGGTGATGACAATGATGATCACTGGTTTGGAAAAAAGACGCATATAATAAAATTACAATGATGTCAAAAAGATTCAAAATATATAGTGGGTCAATTTTAACCGCAGGGTAGAGACAAGGCATGCCTTGTCTCTACGTATCCCATTTCCCGATCAAGTAACAAAACTTAGGGAAACCATTCAATCAAAAGACCCGCACCTTACCTTTATATCATGAGGACAAGGGTTAAAATATGCTGTATTTCTTCTGTAGAAGAAGCAAGACTGGCGATCAGCCATGGGGCCGACGCACTGGGATTGGTAGGCAAAATGCCTAATGGGCCCGGGCCAATACCTGATGAACTGATCGCTGCCATTGCCAAAACCGTGTTTCCACCTGTAGCTTCTTTCTTGCTAACCAGTGAACAATCAGCCCCCGCAATAATTGATCATGTAAAAAGAGTTCATACAAATACCGTACAAATAGTGGACGAATTACTGGAAGGAACATACAGCCAGATAAGGGGGGCCCTCCCTCATTTACGTATTGTTCAGGTTATACACGTGACAGGCATGGAGAGCCTCCGGCAGTCTTTGAAGGTGCAACATGATGTGGATGCCATCCTGCTGGATAGCGGTGATCCGAAAGGCACAGTCAAAACACTCGGGGGAACAGGTCATACTCATAACTGGGATATAAGCCGGCAGATCGTAAAAGAAGTAGATCTGCCTGTTTTCCTGGCGGGTGGCTTACATCCCGGCAATGTAGTTGAAGCCATTTTAAAAGTCCAGCCTTTTGGTGTTGACCTGTGCAGCGGTTTACGAACCAATGGGCACCTTGATGAAGCCAAGTTATTGTCTTTTATGGCTGCGGTTTCCGGTGTTTAAAACTCTTTGTTCTTTAATTTCCCCTGTACGGAAAGAATAGTTACTTTGTCGTACACATTGACAGTTCCTTGGTTTCTAATTAACATTGAAAAATTAAACCAGTCACCCTGATGACAAGAAATTACATTTATACTCAACCAAAATCAACTATTATGAAAAAAGTATTGATCGTATTAATGACACTGGCCCTTTTTACTTCCTGCAATAACAATAAGGGAAAAGATGATAATAAAACAGTGAATAAAGATGATTACCGCAACAACGATTCTTCCAAAAACCAGCATACTAATAATACTAATAATACTAATAATACTAATAATACTAATAATACTAATAATACTAACAATACCAATACCAATACCAATACCGATAATAAAACCAGTAACTGGACATCAGATCAGGTAAAATCATTTGTCGATAACTGTGTATCAGAAGCAGTAAAAGGAGGAATGGAGAACAACACCGCGCAGAATTATTGTTCCTGCATGGAGCAAAAACTGGAAAAAAAATATCCCAATGCAAATGATGTCTCGGCGATGAATACAGAAAGTCCTGAGTTTAAACAGATGGTAAAGGATTGTTTACCCGGGCTGAATACAGATAATTCAGGTAGTGGCTGGACAAAGGATGATGAAACTAAATTTCTGAATGATTGCGTAAGCACAGCTACCCCTGATGCAGGAGCGGCCCGGGCCAATCAATATTGCTCCTGTATGCTGGTAAAACTAAAAAGGACATATTCTTCTTATGCTGAAGCAAATCAGAAATTGGGCACTTTTACGAAGGATCAGCTCAATGATTTTGAAGCTGATTGCAAATAGTAAGCAGATTCTTTTATTGATTTCACGCCGAGAACGAAGCGTAAAAAGAGAATCTTTGATTATCAAAACTGTGCCCACCATGGTTTGAATCTTTGTGGTTCAATGCCGTACACTACCCAAGCTTTCCATTTTAGGTTTTATCCACCTCGTAACTTATTTTTGCCAGCCCGCCGAAGCCCCGAAATGTCTTCGGGATACAGGAGGGCTTTATTATAAATATCATCTCAACAAACTAGTTAATGGCAAGATCAATTGCATTTCGTGATGCCCTTCGTGAAGCAATGAGTGAAGAAATGAGAAGGGATGACAGGGTTTACCTGATGGGAGAGGAAGTAGCAGAATATAATGGCGCCTATAAAGTTAGCCAGGGAATGCTGGCTGAATTTGGCTCCCGGAGGGTTATTGATACGCCGATTTCAGAACTGGGGTTTACGGCTGTAGGGGTAGGCTCAGCGCAAAATGGTCTCCGGCCTATCGTTGAATTCATGACTTGGAATTTTGCAGTTTTGGCCTTAGATCAAATTCTTAATACGGCCTCTAAAATGCTGGCAATGAGTGGTGGGCAAATATCCTGTCCAATAGTATTCAGGGGTGGAAATGCCTCTGCCGGTCAGCTGGGGGCACAGCATTCCACGGCCTTTGAATCTCTCTACGCTAATATTCCCGGCATCAAGGTTGTTTCACCGAGTAATGGTTATGATGCCAAAGGCTTACTGAAACAATCAATCCGGTACGAAGAAGACCCGGTGATCTTCATGGAAAGTGAAGTGATGTATGGTGAAAAAAGCGATATCCCGGACGAAGAATATTATATTGAACTGGGAAAGGCTGATATTAAAAGAGCAGGCCGGGATGTGACCATTGTTTCTTTTAATAAAATGATGAAAGTGGCTTTAGGTGCTGCTGCGGAACTTGAAAAGGAAGGTATCAGCGCTGAAGTGATCGATCTTCGCACGATCCGGCCCCTCGATTGGATGACCGTCCTTGAAAGTGTAAAGAAAACCAACCGCCTGGTCATTGTAGAAGAACAATGGCCGTTTGGTTCTGTCTCCTCCGAGATCGCCTATCGCATACAAAAAGAAGGGTTTGATTACCTCGACGCACCTATACGCCGCATTACCGCTGCTGATGCACCACTGCATTATGCCCCAAACCTTGTAGCAGCTGCTTTGCCGGATGTACCAAGAACTGTAAAACTTGTAAAAGAAGTAATGTACATGGCCAGGTAATTGGGGAGAAATTTACACGAATAGATGGTGTCCTATTTAAAGGTTAAACATCATCTTACCAGATGTCTATAGTAAAACTACGATAAAAAAATATTTTTCGTTTATTGTGTAACGTTTCGATTATTTACCTGCATCTTTGTTTCGGTTTTTCATAGGATATTGGATTTTATAACGAAGCTGGGTTTCTACCCGGCTTCTATTTTGCCCCTAACCCCAAGGGAATGTCGAACAGATGAACAAGGAATTCAGAATGCCGAAGTCCGAAAAATCGTTAAAATCCTGATTTCCCAATCTGTTCGGGTATTACTTCATCTGTTCTTAATTCCTTGTTCATCTGTTCGACATTCATCCCCGGTTTTTTCAAGTACTTTTGCAACAAACAGAATAATTAATGGCTGATTTACTTATCATTGACGATGAAAAAGCGATCCGGAAGACCCTGACGGAAATATTATCCTTTGAAGGCTATAAAATAGATGAAGCGTCTGACGGAGAAGAGGGTCTGAAAAAGTTTAAAGAGAAAACCTACGACCTCGTTTTATGCGATATCAAAATGCCAAAGCTGGATGGTATCGAATTCCTGCAAAAGGCCGGTGAAACAAATCCCGATGTTCCTATCATCATGATCTCAGGGCATGGGAACATAGAAACAGCGGTGGAAGCGGTAAAAAAAGGAGCTTATGATTATATCTCCAAGCCACCCGACCTGAATCGTTTGCTGATTACCATTCGCAACGCGATGGATAAAAGCAATCTTGTCACAGAAACAAAAGTGCTGAAAAGAAAAGCTAACAAGGTACAGGATATGATCGGCGAATCGATTCCAATTAAGAAAATAAAGGAAACCATTGAGAAAGTGGCGCCGACGGATGCCCGGATATTGATCACCGGTGATAATGGGGTGGGTAAAGAACTGGTGGCGCGTTGGGTACATGAAAAAAGCAACCGGGCAAGCGGACCCATGATAGAAGTGAATTGTGCTGCTATCCCTGATGAACTGATCGAAAGTGAATTATTCGGTCATGAAAAAGGCTCCTTTACATCCGCGATCAAACAACGTATCGGTAAATTTGAATCCGCCAACGGGGGCACCCTTTTTTTAGATGAGATCGGTGATATGAGCGCCAATGCCCAGGCCAAAGTACTCCGGGCTTTACAGGAAGGAAAGATCACAAGGGTAGGAGCCGATAAAGATATAAATGTGGATGTCAGGGTTATTGCCGCTACCAATAAGGATCTGCTGAAAGAAGTGGAAGCAAAGAATTTCCGGCTTGACCTTTATCACAGGCTAAGTGTCATTCTCATGCACGTTCCTTCTTTAAATGAAAGGCGGGATGATATTCCCTTGCTCGTCGACCAGTTTTTAACCGATATCTGTTCTGAATATGGCATTGCCAAGAAAGTCATTGACGCCGATGCAATCAAATTGCTTCAGGAATATAACTGGACGGGTAATATCCGTGAATTGCGTAATGTAGTGGAACGACTTGTAATTCTTTCCGGTAAAAACATCATGGCGGAGGATGTTAAGAATTACGTCATGCCCAAATAGTTTGTAGGGTAGTAGTTGCATATTTCTGATTTCTGGTTGCTGGTTACTGCGGACCGGTCTTCAAATCCCAAAGTTATTCCCGGATTGAGGAAACCATCAACCAGTAACAAGCAACAAGTTTAGCAAAACTTTGAATATTAAAATTTTGACAGACAAATAATTATGATAATTTTGTCGGCTATAAAATACGGCTAATGCCATTACAACATTTACTCATCGTTTACTTTATCGGTACCCTAATTGTTTTTCTCCCATCTTTTGGTTTTGCAAAATTATTTACTAAAGCAGGGGTTCCTTCCTGGAAAGCCTATGTGCCTTTTTATAATACCTGGGTGATACAGGAACTGACCCAACGACCTAAACATTGGGTCTTCTGGCAATTCATACCGGTAGTAGGCTGGTTCATCAGCCCGGGTATCTTTATCGAGTTTGCCAAATTGTTCGGCAGGTTCTCCCTTGGTCAGCATACAATGGCTGCCATCCTTGCCCCTTTTTATTTTCCCTGGCTGGCTTATAAAGAGGATCCTGTATTCATCGGTCCTGCCGGTGTAAAGAAACATAAGAAAAAAGGCTGGAGAGAATGGGTGGATGCGGCGATTTTTGCCGTTGTTGCTGCTACACTTATCCGGACATTCGTTTTTGAAGCCTACACGATCCCTTCTCCTTCTATGGAGAAAACCTTGCTGGTAAGAGATTTTTTGTTTGTCAGTAAACTAAGCTATGGCCCGCGCATTCCCAATACACCCCTCTCGGTTCCTTTTGTTCATAATTATCTTCCCGGGAGTAGCTGGAAATCGTATTCCCGGGCTATTTCACTTCCTTATATAAGATGGTTTGCTACCTCGCCTAAAAGAGGCGATGTAGTGGTTTTTAATTACCCCGAAGGAGATACCGTAATCAACAAAGATGATTACCAGTCAAAGCATCCTTTCTATCAACTCTGCCGGGAATTGGGCAATGGCGATATGGCAAAAGGCCGCCAGATAATTTTGGCGGACCCGGAACAATACCCCTTGGCAATTCACCCTGCTGATAAGTCAGACAACTATATCAAACGTTGCATAGGAGTGGCCGGGGATACCCTGCAGATCATCAACAGCGAAGTGTTTCTCAATGGTAAGAAAAGTGAATTGCCTACTTATTCCCAAATGGACTATGAAGTAGAGACTAATACAGGCTCGCTGGATGGCGACCAGATGAAAAGCGAATATGATATTGACATTTATGATCAGCAGCAAAGCGCATCCCTTGGGAATAACATCTATCATATGTTGCTGACCGCGAAGGCCGTGGACAAAATGAAGCAATCTGGTTTTGTTAAAAGGATCACTCCCTTACTCGACACCA
>JADGPW010000058.1 GCA_017882265.1 Chitinophagaceae bacterium
TCCGTGTCTCGTGTGGGATGACATTATCAGCGATACAGATGATCCTGGTGTGTTTATTCCTTTTAACCCTGCGGAGAATTGTTCCTAGGGCAGGGCCCATAAAGGGTAGCCAATAACGGACTACAATAATATCCGGTTTTTGTTTTTTCAGGCGGTTGCCGATCCTGATCCAGTTAAATGGATTGACTGAATTAATGACAGAGGAAATGGTGATCCCTTCTGGGGCCGGCTCATCGCTATATTGTGTTTTTCCCGGAAATAAGAAAGAAGGATACTGGAGAGAGAACGAATAAATCCGGCAATCATGCCCCGAGCTGATAAATTCTTTTGCCAGGCGCTGATCAAAAGTTGCCAATCCACCCCGTAATGGATGAGCCGGCCCGATAATAATGACCTTTGCCATTACAAACCGGTTTTCTTTTCAATGATATAGGAATTCCGGCCCGGTGCATTCCGGGAGATCAATTCCCCGATAAAACCCGCCAAGAATAATTGCATTCCCATGATCAACGAGGTCAAGGCCAGATAAAACCCGGGGCGGTTGGTCAATGCAAAACCTGGGTTAACAAATTTTGATATAATCAGATACAGGGAGATACCGAGTCCCAGCAAAAAGAAAATGGTTCCCCATAAACCGAAAAAATGCATGGGTCTCTTCGAAAATTTTCCTACCACCGTGATAGAAAGCAGGTCCAGAAATCCATTTACAAATCGTCTCCAGCCAAATTTGGATTGGCCATATTTCCTGGCCCTGTGTTCCACTACTTTTTCACCTATTTTTTTGAATCCCGCCCATTTGGCCAACACGGGGATATACCGGTGCATT
The DNA here is from genome assembly GCA_017882265.1 of Chitinophagaceae bacterium. Classification (GTDB taxonomy): domain Bacteria; phylum Bacteroidota; class Bacteroidia; order Chitinophagales; family Chitinophagaceae; genus JADGPW01. The sequence goes on from JADGPW010000058.1 coordinate 827, forward strand.
TCCCCATACACTTCGATCCCTTTAATGACCCTGTTACTGTAGGCCTTCAGTCCGCAATTAAAATCATGTAATTTAATACCGGAAACCTTCCTGGTGACCGCATTAAAGAATTTAGAGGGAATGTTTTTGGTGAATGTGTTATCATAACGTTTCTTTTTCCACCCACTAACCATATCAAAGCCATTTTCCTGGATCATTCTTTTTAATTCAGGAATTTCATCAGGGCTATCCTGGAGGTCGGCATCCATGGTAATTACAATATCACCGGTAGCTGCACGGAATGCCTCATTTAACCCCGCCGATTTTCCATAATTACGTTGAAATTTTATGCCTTTGATGTTCGGATTCATTTTTCTCAGATTTTCAATTTCCGACCATGAATTATCGCTACTGCCATCATCCACAAAAATGATCTCATATGTGTACTGATGTTCATTCATTACTTTTTCTATCCAGGCGGCTAATTCCGGCAATGATTCCGCTTCATCAATAAGGGGTATGACGATGGATAGATCCATGGGTTATTTTCTTCTTGTTACAATGGCTGAACCGACGGCGGTAATTCCCGCACCAACTATCAAATATCCGAAAATTGCTGCTGAAACCAGCTTCAGTGTATATTGTTTTTTAAAGGTGGCCATCTCATTATCAATTTCAACCGGTGTCTTATCATTCTTTTTAACGAGTTCTTCTTTATAAGTATTGGCAATTTCATCAGCAAATTCGGGATGTTGGTAATTGAATAGGCCATAGAAAATGGCCATGACCAGGGTGACAACGATGAAACACCTGAAACCCTGGTTGAATACATTTCCAAATTTCAGGGCACTGCCAGATGACCTACGGTATACTAATAATGTCCACGTTATTCCCAGCCCATAAAAAATATAGACCAGGTATTGCCAGATTGTATCCTCCGGAGAGCTGGTATAGTAAATACCAAGTATCACCACTATCATTGATAAGGCCGTTATTAATCCTTTTAATGCCGGAGTAATTTTATTTAGCATATAGAATAGATATGATTATGCCAGAACGATTTTATCTCCGTTGATAATACCCATTACTTTTCCTGTCAGTTCTTTGCCGATGAAAGGAGAATTTGTTGATTTGGAGTGAATATCTTTTCCGGTTACTGTCCACTTTTTGCCGGGATCAAATAAGGTCAGCGAAGCTTTTTTCCCTTCCTTTATACATAAAGGTTCAAGCCTGAATAATTGACGGGGATTGATGGACAACAGCTCCACCCATTTTTCCTGTGTGGCCGTTGGTACAGCCGTATTCAAAACGGCATAAGTAGTTTCCAGGCCGATCATACCAAATTTAGCATATTCAAACTCCAGCACTTTACTATCGAACTCATGCGGTAAATGATGTGTAGCAATACAATCTACGGTACCATTCATCACTGCTCTTTGTAAAGCCTGCCGGTCTTCTTTTGACCGCAATGGTGGATTCACTTTAAGATTCGTGTCATATTCTACCAGGTCATCATCACTAAACAACAGATGATAAGGTGTAACCGAACAGGTGATGGCGATTCCGTTTGTTTTGGCTTTTTTGATATATTCCAGCGATTTTTTTGTACTGACCCCTGTAAAATGCAATCTTGATCCGGCATACCCATTCAGTTTAATATCCCTGGCTACGATCAATTCTTCCGAAATGGCTGGTTTACCCGGTAATCCTAAACGGGTAGAAATAATTCCTTCATTCATCAAACCCTGTGGGTTAATGCTTTTATCATCGGGTAACTGGATAATGATCCCATCAAAGGCTTTTACATATTGCAGAGCTTTGACCAGCAGCCCGGAAGACTGAACAGGGTGGATGCCATCCGAAAAGGCAATCGCGCCGCTGGTTTTCATATCATACATTTCAGCCAGTTCTTTTCCTTCAGTGTTTTGAGTGATAGCGCCAAGGGGATGAATATTTACCGCAAGTGTTTTACTTTTCTGAACGATATATTCAACCCCCGATTTAGAATGAATGCAGGGATTGGTGTTAGGGATAACCATTACATCGGTATATCCGCCTGCTGCGGCAGCAGCGGCGCCCGTTTCCAGGGTTTCCTTGAATTCATAGCCGGGGTCCGCAAAGTTGGCAAATACATCCATCCATCCCGGTGATACATGTAATCCGGGAATAGTTATTTGCTTGTCGGCTTTTACGGAAAGTTTTTTGCCAATCCGGGTGATGATCCCATTGTCGATAAAAATATTGGTTATTTGTCCGTTGAAAGGAGAGGAGGGGTCAATGATCCGGGCTTGCTTAATGAGTATTTTCATTAAGAAGCGAAGATAAAGGTTGTAATTGGATTTGGGAAAAGACAAAAGCCGTACTTTTGCATCCCCGGTATTATATAAGTTCGGGTCGTAGCGCAGCCCGGTAGCGCATCCCGACATGCGTCGGGAGGGTCGCTCGAAACTGTGATATTTATGAATAGTTCTTAGATAATATAAATTTTTACCCCGCTCTGTTTTCTATTATTAAACAGCCAAAGTTCGGGACGTAGCGCAGCCCGGTAGCGCACTTGCATGGGGTGCAAGGGGTCGCTAGTTCGAATCTAGTCGTCCCGACTATTTTAAAAGACTCTTGATTTTTCAAGGGTCTTTCTTTTTATATTTGATGTTCTTTCTTTTCGGGATGTAGCGCAGCCCGGTAGCGCACTTCGTTCGGGACGAAGGGGTCGCTGGTTCGAATCCAGTCATCCCGACTATAAAGTGGCTTTTTCAAAAGTCACTTTTTTTGTGTAGAAGGATTTGAGGACAGCGGCTCAAACTTTGCCCCGCAATGTTTACAATGGAGTGCATCATGATCATGTCCGCCTTTATTACAATTCTTACAGGTCTCATGGCCAGCTTCCCGGCTTTTTATGGCTAATGCCATTTCGGTGGTAATAATTCCGGTGGGTACTGCAATGATTGCATACCCGATCAGCATAACAATATTCGCGACCACTTTACCCCAGGGAGTAATGGGCACCAGGTCTCCATAGCCTACGGTGGTTATGGTTTCAATAGCCCAGTAAATACATTGCGGGATGCTGGTAAACACGCCTTGTTTCGGATCCTCCACAATGTACATAAGAGAACCCAGGAGCACCACCATTACTAAAGCGAAAAGAAAAAAGATTCCGATCTTCCGGAAACTATTTTTGACGGCTACTGATAAGAATTTAAGGTCAGTAAGGAAATGGCTGAGACGGAAAATACGGAATATACGCAGCAGTCTTAATACCCGGAGGATCAATAGTGATTGAGCACCACTGATGAAAAGAGAGGCATACGTAGGCAGAATAGCGATAAGATCTACGATCCCTAAAAAACTAAAGACAAATTTGAAAGGCTTGCGGGAAAGAGTGGCCCTCATGAGATATTCGATAGTGAAAATAATAGTGAATATCCATTCCAGGATCCGAAAAAGGTGTTTGTGAGCGTGATGAAGATCTTTTACACTGTCCATCATTACCACAATGACACTGGCGAGGATCAGGGTCAGGAAAAAAATATCCAAAACCCTCCCGGCCGATGTCTGGTGTTCAAAAAAGGCATCATGCAATCTATGGCGCCATTTCTCTTTCATATTGCATTGTAGTTTAGCCTGTTGACTGTGAAGTTACTACTATCGGAATTAATGCCAAATGATTGTAAAAGCAGAATTGCTTTTGTAATCAGGTAAGTATCTATAAGACTATTTCTCCATTAACGATGTACAATTACTTAATGAAGAAAAAGTACTAAAAAAAATAAAATTGAATGCGAATACAAGGAAGATCAATGATCATTCAGCGGTAACCCCCTTTTCTGCCATTCTTTCCAGTTCACATACTCATCCCCCTTGCGCTGTACCACCATCGTAATACATTTATCCACCGGGCAGATCAGTTGGCAAAGATTACACCCCACACATTCTTCTTCCTTAATGGCGTAGGTATTATACGGCTTGCCATAGGTAAGACTGATCGATTGATGGGAGGTGTCTTCACAGGCAATATAACATAAACCGCAATGGATACATTTATCCTGGTTGATATGGGCCACATGGTGGTAATTGATATCGAGGTCCTCCCAATGGGTAAGCGTGGGAACTGATTTGCCAATGAAATCATTGATGGTACTGAAGCCTTTTTCATCCATCCAGTTATTCAACCCTTCGCACAGGTCTTCTATGATCCGGAAACCATGTTTCATAACGGCCGTGCAAACCTGTACGGTGGATGAACCCAGTAACATGAATTCCACGGCATCTTTCCAGGTACTGACACCACCAATACCTGAAATGGGAACCGTGGAAGTAACCGGATCCTGGCTGATGGTCGCCAGCATTTTCAGGGCAATCGGTTTTACTGCAGGTCCGCAATAACCCCCAAAAACAGATTTTCCCGCGACATATGGATTTGGAACCAATGTATCAAGATCGATCCCTGTTACCGATTGGATAGTGTTGATCAGTGAAAGTGCATTCGTACCTGCTTCCACGACAGCCTTACCAGTTGGCACTACGGAATGTACATTCGGAGTGAGTTTCGTGATCACCGGGATCGAAGCCGCTTCCATCACCCATTCTACCACCATTTTGGCGATCCCCGGATCCTGCCCTACAGAAGCTCCCATGCCTCTTTCCGTCATACCATGAGGACAACCAAAGTTCAATTCAAATCCGTGCGCCCCGGTATCCTCTACCTTTTTTATTAATTCATGCCAGCTTTTCCTGTCATTATCCGCCATGAGTGAAACGATCATGGCCCGATCGGGAAATAATCTTATACATTCTGCAATTTCTTCGAGATTTATATGCAGGGGGCGATCAGAAATAAGTTCAATGTTGTTAAAGCCCATCACCCGGCCACCATTAAAATCAACGGCCGAATACCTGGAGGAAACATTTTTCACCTGTGAACCCAAAGTCTTCCAGACCACGCCGCCCCAGCCCGCTTCAAATGCCCGCAATACATTAAACTTTTTATCAGTTGGAGGAGCACTCGCCAGCCAGAAGGGGTTGGGAGATTTAATACCGAGGAAATTAGATGAAATATCTGCCATATGAATAATTTTAAATGCTAAGTGCTAAATGTTAATGAATTCGCTTCTATTTTATTTAGTATATAACATTTATTGTTTAGCATAAATAATTTTATTAAAACACTCTTTTTTATTTAGCATCTAACACTTAGCATTTAACATTTATCTGTTTTCCAAATAAGAAAGTATCGCCTTTGCTCCATCTTTTCCCGCCTGCACCGCATCCACTACTTCCTTACCGCCATTTACAGCGTCACCACCCGCATAAACGCCTTTAATATTAGTGGCACCATTTGTATCGATCAGGATCTTTCCTTTATTGTTTTGAAGCAATTCTCCTGATACCAGTGTTTCAAATGCCACCTGGCCTGCTGCTTTTATCACCATATCGACTTCTAATGTAAATGTTTCCCCTGTATTGACAGGTGAACGGCGGCCGTTTGTATCCAGTTCGCCCAATTGCATCCGGCTGCAAACCAGTTGGGTCACTTTTCCATTTTCTCCTTTTACTTCTTTCGGAGCCGCCAACCAGATCACTTCGCAGCCATCTAATTTTGCAATATCTAATTCTACATTGGTGCATGGCTTTTCGGCTTCCGTTCTCCGATAGACTAGTGTCACTTCTTTAGCCCCCAAACGCTTTGCCTGCGTAGCTGCATCTATAGCGGTCATTCCCATTCCAATCACCGCCACCTTATCACCAACAGTCACAGCAGGATAACCCTTAGTTCTAATATCATAAATAAAACGAATAGCATCAACAACTCCTTCCAAATCTTCCCCGGGAATATCTAATTGCCTGGCGACGCCCACACCAATGCCGAGGTAAACAGCATCGAAATCTCTCTGAAGATCCATGAGGGAAATATTTTTTCCCAGTTCCTGGCCATATTTTATTTCAATGCCACCCAGGGAAGTAATATATTCCACTTCCTCTTCACAGAATTGAGGTGTTACCTTATAAGCGGCGATACCATAGGTCATCAAGCCACCGCCTTTACTTTCTTTTTCAAAGACAGTTACTTCTGTACCTTCACGGCTTAACACATGGGCACAACTTAACCCTGCCGGACCGGCACCTATGACAGCCACTTTTTTTCCATTGGATGGTTTTCGGTCAAACAATTTCCATTTATCTTCAATTGCTTTATCCGTGGCATAACGTTGCAGCTTCGCAATAGCGATCGGTTCTTCTTCCAGCAAATTATAAACACAGGAGCCTTCACATAATTTTTCCACCGGGCAGACCCTTGAACAACCCCCTCCAAAAATGTTGGATATAAAAATGGTATGGGCAGACCCCTTGATATTATCGGTAGTGATCTGCTTTATGAATTTGGGAACATTGATGCCGGTAGGACAGGACTTAGTACAGGGAGCATCATAGCAAAACAAACAACGATTAGCTTCTACCAGTGCCGCACTTTTATTTACGAAAGGCGGGTGAATATCGCTGAAGTTTTGTTGGTATTGCTCAGTGGTCAATCTATTATTTGCTATTGCCATTATAGAGTTTTAGGTGTTAAGTGTTAAGTGGTTTATGCTAAGTGGTCTATTACTTAACACTTAACACCTAACATTTAACACTATCAGAGTTCAACCAATTTACCATATGTCTCGGGTCTCCTGTCCCGGAAGAATTGCCATACGCTTCTGACCTCTTCGATCATATCCAGGTCAAAATCGGCGATCAACAATTCATCTTTGTCCTCACTCGCTTGCGCAAAAATCTGCCCCCTTGGATCAACGAAATAGGAGCTGCCGTAAAATTTACCAAGGTTCCAGGGTTTCTCTTCACCTACCCGGTTGATACAGCCCATAAAGTAACCATTAGCTGCCGCATGGGCGGGTTGTTCCAGCTTCCACAGGTATTGTGACAAACCGGCTACTGTAGCGGATGGATTATAAACGATCTCTGCCCCATTCAATCCTAAACACCTGGCCCCATCAGGGAAATGCCGGTCATAACAGATGTATACACCCACTTTTGCATACCGGGTCTGAAATACGGGATAGCCCAGGTTGCCCGGTTTAAAGAAAAATTTTTCCCAGAATCCACTCGTATGCGGGATATGGTTTTTGCGATACTTTCCAAGGTAAGTGCCATCCGCATCGATCACCGCAGCCGTATTATATAATACGCCGGCCTGCTCTTTTTCATACACCGGAACAATCATGACCATGTTGAATTTTTTAGCATAGGCCTGCATTCTTTCAATGGTAGGCCCCGGGACTGTTTCGGCCGATTCATACCATACTTTATCTTGCCCCGGGCAGAAATAAGGGGTATTAAAGATCTCCTGGAAGCAAAGTATCTGTACACCTTTGTAGCCGGCTTCCTCGATCATGGGTATATGTTTCTGCACCATGGCTTCTTTAATTTCTGCGATGGTTCCCTCACCTTCTGTTTTCGGAAGGCTCATCTGAATTAATCCTGATTTGATGATTCTTGGCATAAAATATTTTGTTTGTTATTTTCACGCAAAGGCGCAAAGCCGCAAAGAAAAAATATTCACTATTGCGTTTTCGCGTCTTTGCATGAAATATTAAATTTTCCCTTCCACCTTATTTCGCTTTATAAATTTACCATAACCCTTCTCTAATTTACATTCATTATTCTCGATAGCCACCTGTCCTCTCAATAAAACCGTTTTTACTTTTCCCGTTAGCTCCCAGCCTTCATAACCTGAATAATCTACATTCATATGATGTGTTCTTGCCGAAAGTGTATGTTTCTCATTCGGGTCAAAAATTACAATATCTGCGTCACTTCCCACAGCGATGGTTCCTTTTTTAGGAAACATACCGAATATCTTTGCCGGGTTGGTACAGGCGACCTCTGCATATTTATTCAGGGTGATCTTTCTTTTGTGCACGCCTTCGCTGTATAGCAATTCCATCCGGTTCTCAATAGCGGGATGCCCGTTTGGTATTTTGGAGAAATCTTCCTTCCCCATTAATTTTTGTTCCCATTTAAAAGGGCAGTGGTCAGTAGCGACAACCTGTACAAGACCCTGGTTAATGCCAGCCCATAATGTTGCCTGGTCCTTTTTTTCCCTTAATGGCGGACTCATGACCCATTTAGCTCCTTCAAAATTCTTTTCATACAAAGAAGCATCCAGGATAAGATATTGAATACAGGTTTCTACAAATACTTTTTGGTTTCTCCTGGTCGCATTTCGTACGGCATTCAGGGCCCCCTCGCAGGTCAGGTGAACAATATAGCCCGGGCAGCCTGTATAATTCGCCATATCAGCAAAACGGCTGCTGGCTTCGGCTTCCGTTACTTCTGGTTGTGATAAATAATGATAAAGTGGAGCAAGTTTGCCTTCAGCCCGGTGTTTGGCGATCAGGAAGTCGATCATATCGCCATTGGTAGCATGCACATTTATTAATCCGCCGTGTTTCTTTACTTCCTGCATCAGGCCAACCATTTGTCGGTCGTCGATCATCAAGGCCCCTTTATAGGCCATAAATGTTTTGAAGGAAGAGATACCTTCAGTTTCTATCATTTCCTGTATCTCTTTTTTTGTTTCTTCATTGAAATCTGTCACGGCCATGTGAAAACTGTAATCACCGACGCAATTGTTATCACTTCTGCCTTTCCATTCTTCCAAAGCGGAACGCAACGAATTTCCCTGTTTTTGAAGGATGAAATCGATCACCATGGTGGTACCTCCAAACAATGCCGCCCGGGTACCGGTTTCGTAGTTATCACTGCTGAACGTTCCCATGAACGGCATATCCAGGTGTACATGCGGATCAATGCCTCCGGGAAAAACAAGTTTACCTGAGGCATCAATTTCTTTATCTGCTTTTATGGACAGGTTTTTGCCAATGGTCTTCACCATTTCACCTTCGATAAAAACATCAGCTACATAATCATCTGTAGCGGTGATTACCCTTCCGTTTTTAATAAGTATGCTCATAAATTAAGAATTATGATCGCTGAAACGCTGAGATGCTGAGGCGTAGAGAAAACTCAGCGTCTCAGTGTCTCTGCGGTTACTGTATTCTTCATCAACAACCAATATACAATTCCGCTCACAAAAAAGCCAACGAACCATGCATAATCGTATAGTCCGGCCCAATTTTTAAACCATTGTGCACTGTTCTCAATATGTATGACTTTCACCTGGGCCAGGAATCCAGGCACATTTGGAAAGATCCCCAGCAATAGTGCTAAAATTGCTTTCGGGTTAACTCCATTATTATACCGAAACTGCCCCTTATGGCTGTAGAGATCATTCACACTCAGTTGTTGTCTCCGTATAAAATAATAATCGGCGATCAGGATACCACCGACCGGTCCAAGCAGGCTTGAATAACCTACCAGCCAGGTAAAAATGTAACCACTGGGATCAGCCACTAATTTCCATGGGAAGATTAATATCCCAATTACACCAGTAATATACCCGCCCAATTTGAAATTGATCTTCTTTGGGGACAGGTTGGAAAAATCGTTGGCCGGGCTCACAATATTTGCAGCGATATTGGTAGCCAGGGTAGAGATAGCTATCGCCAACATAGCAAAAGTAACCATCATCTTATTCTCAAATTTGCCTGCAAGCAAAACCGGGTCCCAGATCGTGCTGCCATAAATAATTGCAGTGGCCGAAGTAACGACAACGCCAATAAAGGCAAACATGGTCATTGAAGGAGCCAGCCCTATAGCCTGTCCTGTTATCTGTGCTTTCTGCGATTTTGCATACCGGGTAAAGTCAGGAATGTTCAAAGATAAAGTGGCCCAGAAACCCACCATACCGGTTAATGCTGGGAAAAAATATTTCCAAAAGGAAGAACCGTAGAGTTTGGAAGGTTGATGCAGTATCGGTCCCAACCCATGAGCCGCACTAATAGCCCAGAATAATAAAGCCAGTGCAGCTACCGGGAGAAAGATCGCTTTAAATACTAAAAGCTTTCTGATACTTTCTACACCCAGGTAAACGATGAACATGTTCAGTAACCAGAATGCCATAAAACAAATAAATGGAACTGTATTCGGAAATAAGGAATCAGTGGAGATAGCCGGTAAGGACGGTGCCCAGGCTCTTAATATATAATAGATGGCTGATCCTCCGATCCATGTCTGGATGCCAAACCAGCCACAGGCAACAATAGCGCGTAGTATGGCCGGGATATTTGCGCCTGCTGTTCCAAAACTCGCCCTTGCAAAAACGGGGAAAGGAATTCCGTATTTAGCTCCTGCGTGACCATTTAATATCATGGGTATCAAAACAATCGTATTGCCGAGGAAAATAGTGAGAATAGCCTGCCACCAATTCATGCCGCCACCAATAAGTGAACTGGCCAGCATATAAGTGGGGATGCATAGACTCATGCTGATCCATAAGGCCGCATAATTCCAGGTTCCCCATTTTCTTTTTGATTGAGGAACGGGAGCGAGGTCTTTGTTGATAAGCGAAGGATCCCCGGTTAGTATTTCTTCTTTGAAAAGTTCAGTCATATGATTTTTATCGCAGAGTCAGGGAGACGCAGCGTCCTTTGACTTCGCTCAGGATTTCTCTGCGTCTCCGCGTTTCCGCGCCTCTGCGTTTAATTTGTAATAGCATCGGCAATAGCAATCGCTTCACTGATTATCGCCAGCCCTTCATCAATCTGTTCTTTCGTAACGATCAACGGCGGCGCAATGAAGATATAACTCCAGCGAACAAAAGTGTACATACCTAAATCTTTAATCTTCGCAGCTACTTTATTCATTACTGCCATTTCATACGGTTTGGCATTGAAAGGAGCCATCGGTTCTTTCGTTTTCCTGTTCTTTACCAACTCAATACAACCCAGCAGGCCTGTATTCCTGAAATCGCCAATGCTGGGATGTTTTTGTTTTAATAATTCCACCTGTTCATTTACATACCGACCCATAGCAGCTGCATTTTCGATCAGGTCATCATCTTCATAGATCTTTAATGTTTCCAAAGCGACGGCGCAACTTACGGGGTGTGCAGAATAAGTTAGTCCCAGCGACAAAACAGTATCATCATATTTAGAAGCAATTTTATCGGATACCATCAGGCAACCAAATGGCAGGTACCCACAGGTAAGGCCCTTCGCCATAGCGATCATATCGGGAACGATTCCGTGATTTTGAAA
>JADGPW010000059.1 GCA_017882265.1 Chitinophagaceae bacterium
GAAGCCAGCGAGACCTGTTGCTCGAGGATCATGAGGATGAGTGTTTGAAAAGTAGCGGGTCTTGTCCACATCGGCGGATAGCCATGTCGTAAGATAATGCCGGCCAGGTCGGCATCCAGCGCCATAAGTTTTTTGCATATCCTGCGAAAGTTGGTATTATTAAAGCTGTGATTGGTGGGCTGCATTACATTATATTGTATAATTTCAGTATTGAATATAAAAACAGCTTTTATGAGAAAACTGGTTATTCTTTTGCTGATGGCTTTTTCCATCAAAGCTGTTGCCCAAAATAATGATTATATCGTTACCATGACCGGCATGGGCGACTTAAAAATGAACATGACAATAGCGGCGCTGGAAAAAGTACTGAATAAAAAAATTACACTGAAAAACTTATTGAACAAAGAGGGGGGCTATGCCGACACCATTAAAACAAAGTACAAAAATATCGATGTACAACTTTACCTGGAGGACCAGTACATTGATGAAAAAAAGTCTGAGATCCAATTAAAAGGAATTAAAACAAGCAGCCCTTTATGCAAAACAAAATCGGGGATCGGTATCGGGGATGATAAACTCAAGATCATTAATGCCTATGAAGATTATCCCGTTAATATATACCCCTCTTATGAAGATGACTCCTATACGAAAAGAAGTAAAACGAAATCAACTATCACCGTCTCTAATGATGAAAATAGTAATGTGATCACTTTTTTCCTGAATAATAAAAAAGTGATCGCCATTGAACTGGCTTATAACGAAGGAGATTGATGGATTTACTTTTTTGATTTAAATCTTTCAATGGCGTTCCTGGAAAACTCACTGAGGACCAGCCTTCCGCTGATAGCCGCCCGTTCCAATAATAATGTATCCCAATGCTCTGTGCCCTTCCAGAAGATCTTTTTCATTTCTGCCATCGCTTCTGGATTTGCCCGCCGCAGGGTATCAGCCATTTTTTCAAGCGATTCATCCATTCCGGCATCACCCGGATGCACTTCGGCAAACAATCCTTTTCTCCCGGCCCACTGCGCATTTCGCCAGTCACCCGCATCAATAGCGAGTTGTGAAAAAGCCGTAACACCGATCCTTCTTTCCACAGCCGGTCCCACCACAAAGGGTCCGATACCCATAGCCAGCTCACTCAATTTAATATCCGCGCCTTCTGTGGCCATTGCATAATCCATGGCTGCCACCAAGCCCACCCCGCCACCAACACATTTGCCCTGGATACGTCCTATGATAAATTTGGGACAGGTTCGCATCGCATTGATGACATTGGCAAATCCACTAAAAAATTGTAACCCTTCTTTTTCATTTTGTATGGTCATCAATTCATCGAAAGAGGCGCCGGCACAAAAGGCTTTTTCGCCTCCTGAACGAAGGATGATCACAACCGTATTGGGGTCTACTCCTGCATGGTTAATAGCTAAGGCAAGTTCCTTCAGTATCGTCCCCGGCAGGGAATTGCTTTGCGGATGAAAAAATTCAATGCTGGTTATTCCTTGCTGTGTTGTTGATTGTACGTATGCATCCATGAGACTGTTTTTAATTTATTGAACTACGAACAGAGGAACAAGGAATTAAGAACAGATGAAGTACTTCACCAACACAAAAGAAATTTCTTTACATAGGAACTGCTCACCTTCGACATTCTTAATTCCTTGTTCCTCTGTTCGTCATTCTTTTGGCCACCATTGTCAAAATCGTAGCCACCCCCACCACCGGGTCATCGGTCCCGTCCAGCATTTCCACATACCATTTTACAATTCCTTTATCAATATCATCTCCGCGTTTACGGTCTTCCGGTTTATCCACCACTCTTTTATCATTGGGTAATTTTTCTTTACAGGTAAACCGGATATGGATCTCGGCGCCGGGGTAAACAGGTTTCGTAAATCGCAGTTCATCGATACCATAATTTAATAGCACAGGGTTTTTTTCATAGCTGTCAACAAATAAACCGGCGGCCACACTCATGATAAAATAACCATGCGCCACCTGCTGTTCAAACATGGTGCCTGTAAAATCGGTTGTTTTAATGTGCGCGTAAAAATGATCGCCGCTGAGATTGGCAAACTTATCAATGTCTTCACTAGTAATAACCCTTTTTTCAGTGATCAACTGATCCCCGATCTGCAGCTCCTCAAAATATTTTTTAAAAGGATGCTTGCCGGGATCTTTTCCCCCGGCATGAGGCTGGTAGACATTCGTTATCGCAGTGATCGTTGTGGGCGAACCTTGCAGGGCCGTACGTTGCAGGTAATGTTTTACTCCACGGAGACCTCCCATTTCCTCACCCCCGCCGGCTCGCCCGGGACCGCCATGCACCAATAAAGCAAGAGGGGAGCCATGACCTGTGCTTTCCCTGGCACATTCATTATTGAGTACTAATATCCTTCCATGATAAGGAGCAGCTTCTATTACATATTGTTTTGCAATGGTATAATCCGCCGTTACCACAGTAGAACATAAACTCCCTTTCCCTTTCTTACTTAACGCAATGGCTTCATCCAGGTTTTTATATGGCATGATAGTGCTGACCGGTCCAAAAGCTTCTATATTATGTACATCATCTGATGCAAAAGGCTTATTATTCATTAATAAAATGGGGGACATAAATGCTCCCCTCTGCGCATCGGCATCAATAACTTCCACACTATCCAGGGAACCATACACTATTTGTGAAGAAGCCAGCAACTTCTGCACCTGGGCTTTGACTTCTTTACGCTGGTTGTCACCGGCCAGGCTTCCCATTCTTACTTTTTCATTGAGCGGGTTGCCGATAGTTGTCTGGGCAAGCGATTTCGCAATGGCCTTCCAGACATCATCCATCTTATTTTCCGGTACAAAAATCCTCCGGATGCCTGTGCAGCGTTGTCCGGCTTTCAGCGTCATTTCCTTTCTGATCTCTTTCACAAATATTTCCCATTCGGGTTTGTCTGGAGTTATGTCATCACCCAACACAATACAATTAAGTGAATCAGCTTCCATATTGAATGGAACTGATTCCTGCAAAATGTGTGGATTTGATCTCAACAATAGTCCCGTGGAAGCCGAACCGGTAAAGCTGACCACATCCTGTGAATTGACATGATCCAGGAGCCCTTCTGCATTTCCGCAGATCAATTGTAAAGCCCCTTCGGGCAGGATCTTTGAAGCAATGATCTCTTTCACTACAGCTTCCGTCAAATAGGAAGTGATGGTCGCCGGTTTCACGATTGCCGGCATCCCGGCCAAAAGATTCACGGCGATCTTTTCCAGCATACCCCAAACCGGGAAATTGAACGCGTTGATATGAATAGCCACTCCTTCTTTTGGCACTAAAATATGGGTGCCCATAAAGCTGTTGTGCTTGCTGAAATTATGGGATTCTCCATCTATGCAAAAGGTTTCATCAGGAAATTTTCTCCGGAGCGAGGCATTGGCAAATAAATTCCCGATGCCTCCTTCAATATCTACCCAGCTGTCGGCCTTGGTAGCGCCGGTTTGATAACTGATACGATAAAAAGTTTCCAGGTGATTTCTTAAATGCAGGGCGAGCGCCTTAAGCATATTACCCCGGGCATGAAATGTCATTTTCCGCAAGGCGGGGTTACCTACCGTTCTTCCGTATTCAATGATAGATTCAAAATCCAGTCCCTTAGTGGTAGCAGCTGCAATAACATCTCCATTCACGGCATTATAAAGAGCCTGGCCCTCTCCATCGCCTTCGATCCAATGCCCGGTGATATAGTTACCCAGTTTGTGCATTTACAAATTATAATAAGGTAAACGAAATTACTTGAAATAGCCGTTAGTTTAACCAGGCTTCAGTACTTTTGCAGTGACAGGTTTTACCAACCAAAATGAAGAAGATTGTAGCATTATTACTGTTACTGGCTTTTGCAGCACAAACGTTTAGCCAGGTGATTACGCTGGTGCATTTTTACATTAATCAAAAATACATTGCGGCTAATCAATGTGAAAACAGGTTCCGTCCTATGCTGCATTGTGATGGCAAATGTGTGCTGGCAAAAAAATTGAAACAGCAGGAAAAAAACGAAAGTCAAATCCCGGAAAAAAAATTACAGGGAAAAGAGGAAGTGGTTTCGTCCCGTTCGTTTTTCACTACCCATATCATCTCTCCGATATCCTTCTATATCCATCAGGCCTTTTTTGCTGCTGCTGAAACAATTGACAGGTCTTCTCCTGTTTTTCACCCACCCCGCCGGTAACCTTTTTCCTGTGTTTTACGAATAGTATAGCGCCTTCCTGGCCTAAAGCAGGAAAGTTATTATTTCATTATTCAATCTACCGACATGAAAAGGATATTGGTGACTATTAGCCTGTCTTTTATATTATATTCTGCCAACGCCTGTGAAATATGCGGCTGCGGCCTGGGCAATTATTATATCGGCATCATGCCCCAGTTTAGTCACAAATTCATCGGCGTACGATATCAATTCAATCAATTCAAAACAAGACTCAACAATGATCCAACGCAATTCAGCAACGATTTTTACCAAACTGTTGAATTATGGAGCGGCTGGAATATTGGTAAACGCTGGCAGGTATTGTTTTTTATTCCTTTTAATATTAATCACCAAAACTCGGATGAAGGTGTAAGTAACAAAAACGGGCTGGGAGATATTGCCCTCCTGGCCAACTATAAGGTATTGGACAAAATGAAAAAATCAGGTGCTACAATAATAGCACAACAATTATGGATGGGCGCAGGTATAAAACTGCCGGCCGGCAAATTTGATATTGACCCTACTGATCCTGACGTGGCGGCGGCCGCCAATACACAGATCGGATCGGGTAGTACAGATGTCATGCTGAATGCGATGTATAATATTCATATCAACAAATTAGGTATCAGCACCAGCACCAGTTACAAGATCAACACGACAAATAAAAGTGACTATAGGTTTGGCAACAGGTTTTCTGCCAATAGTTTTGTTTATTATTCCCTTCCTGTACCGGGTGCTAAAGCTGTGTTGACACCCAACCTTGGAATGTTATATCAATACTCGGGAGAAAATGTGCTGCAAAACAGTAAGGTTGATCTCACCGGGGGTAATCTTTTGCTCGTTGCTGCGGGGTCAGAAATGAGTTTTAATAAAGTCACCATTGGTTTTAATACGCAAATACCCGTTTCCCAGGATTTTGCCGTAAGACAGACAAAATCAAAAATAAAAGGAATGCTGCATATAACATTTTCTCTTTAACTGCCGGTGTGAGAAAAGAAGATAATAGATAAAAGTGAATAGATAATAGTTCTCAAATTCGAATAGACCTTGCAATTATGAAAAGACCTTTCAATTTTTGTACTATCTCAAAGTTGTAAGGTCTTTTCCGGAAAAGGAACTATTATCTATTCACTTTTCGTTTTTATCTATTACTCTTATCTTTGCGCACTAAATTTTGTCAATGAAGAAAATAGTATTTACCCTATTCATACTCAGCACTGTTTTGTATGGTATTCCGGTAAGGGCTCAGGAAAATGCTACCTGGAAAGAGTTTGCTGCTTTTCATGAAGTGATCAGCCAAACCTTTCATCCTTCGGAAGAGGGTAAACTACAGCCCATCCGCACCCGCAGCCAGGAACTGCTGAATAAAGCAATGGCCTGGAAAAATTCCACCGCCCCGGCAGGTTATAATAAAAAGGTGATTAAAAAATCATTGCAGGATCTTGTAAAACAGGCGGGGGAATTAAACAAATTAGTTAAAGAAAATGCTGCCGATAAGGTGATCAAAGAAAAAATATCGGCCGTGCATGATCTGTTTCACGAGGCTTTGGAGAAATGTCCTAAGTGTGAAGAAGAAGAAAAATCAGAGCATTGAACAAAATAGAAATACAGATGAAAAGAATAGTAAGCTCCGCTGTTGTTTTATCGTTTATCTTATTGACGGCCTGTAATAATGAAGATAAAAAGACTACCCGGAAAGAACCGGTTCCTAAAACAACAGCCGATAGCCTGATGATCGATGTGATGAATGGTCATGACCAGGGCATGGCCAAAATGAGTAAGCTGAGTGTGATGCAGGCCCGGGTGCAGCAGGTATTGGACTCCATGGCTAAATTGCCGGCTAAGATGCAGGAAGCAGCCGATCCTTATAAGAGGAATTTGAATGGCCTGCTTGAGGACCTGAAATCAGCAAAAGATGGAATGGAAAAATGGATGGATGAATTCAATATGGATTCTGCCATCAACAATATTGAAATGCGCATCAAATACCTGGGCAATGAAAAACTGAAAGTCTCGAAAGTAAAAGAGAATATAATAAGCACACTCCAAAAAGCGGATTCTCTTTTAAAAGCGAATTTATGATTAGAAATTATTTGCCGGGAAGAACGGGAAGACGGGGAGAAGAACGTTTTCTTCCCGTCTTCCCGACCTTCCCGGCTATTTTCCTCAACTCATGAGTGGTTCTACTCCAAACTGCCGCAGATGATGAAGGGCATGTTTATAAAGAAGCTGGACATTTTGTTCAAAGTTCAGATCGCCAAAAAAGGGATTGCGGGTTATCAGTTCAGGATTTCTTTCAAACACTTCAAAGAAATAGATCAATTCCTGTTGCAGGGCGCCGATTGCGGCTTGTATTGTTTTAAACTTTAACAGCGCCAGCTCTTCTGTCATCAAAGGGTTCTTTGTATTCTCTTTAAATGGTTTGTCGCTCATCATAAATTCCCGCATCCGGGCGAGGTTGGCCAGGGGGGTAATGATCTTGTCGATCTTCAGCCGCCCGCTGGCATTGCGTACCGCATCCCCGGCATAATGTTCGATCATCTGCTGCACATTCATTTTTCCCCAGCGGGGAGCGGTGGCTGGATCCAATCGTTGTAAATACGAAACCAGTTTCGTGCGTAGAAAGTTTTCTTTGGCAAAACTCATATTGCAAAGATAGAACACGGATGAAACTCCTGACTGAATGAGTCATTCAGATGGGGATTGAATGCCAGCCTGCAGCAAGCCGAATATTAGCTGCCGGTGCTTTCGATTATGCTCAATGCTTCTTCAGGTGTCAGAACAGAAATGTCGCTATTTTTAAAGCCCTTAGGATCCCTGGTTACAATTGCTTGTATTTTCTTATTTGAATAGGCCGTATTTAGTTGAATAGCGTCTTCAAAATCTTTTAGCCCGGAGTCTATTGCTTCACTGATAATACTTCCAGTCACATCCATTGTTGTTGAAATGGCCTGAATGTCTTTGAGTAAGGAAATCATCTCTTTGTGACTGCATGTTTTATGCAGGATATAGTAAATATTGGAATATGACAAAGCTGATATATAGATTTGTAACTTGCCTTTGTCGCCATAGTCAAGAAGTTTTGAGGCGACATTCGAAAAGGGCTCCCGATTTGCCAATACATCTATAATAACATTTGTATCTAAGAATAGGTGTTTCATTTACCATGTTTTTTCGAGATGCTTTGTTCCAGCGCTTTTTTATAATCGAAATCAGCAGGGAGTTTTACCGATCCTCTTAGTCTCCTTACACGAAGTGTCATTTCATACGTTAAATTTTCCTCAGCAGCTAGGGTCTTTAAGTAATTCTCAACCAGTCCGGACAGACTACGCCCTTTTTTCTCAGCATATTTTTTGGCGGTTTTTATCACCCTTTCTTCGATTGTCAATGTGAGCTTAGTATTCATACACGTGTATATTTAAGTATAAATATACGTATAATTTGAGTTTATCAAATCTCGATTTTTGGAAGTCACAAAGCGGGCAGGTAACGGGCAGGTATTGCTGCAGGTGGGATATTTTATAACGTCCAGCCCGGAACCGCTGCCCAATTGAAAATATATAGTTGAAGTTAACAACAAAAAGCCAAATAGATATTCGTCTCAAAGAATTTCACACAACAGTTGTATTTACCTATAAGACGAAACTACTATTATTTTAAAAAATTGATATTCAATACTATTCCTCTTAATTTTCCCCTTATTTAATTGCGGCAATAACCAATTACCGATGCTTAGTAATCATTTGTAATTAATTGTACTCAATAAAACCGGGCCCATCCCTCGTCGCCTCCTCTACGTGTCCGATACCCGGATTCCCCCTGAAATGAATCTGATTTAGGTTTAGTTTGAGTAGCGGACTCGTAGGGGAGGCGATGAGGGTAGCGCTAAGTCTATCATAAGCATGAACTTATAAATTTGCCAAATTCCGTCTTCGCCTTCCTGATTCCCTTTTCAAATTCCCAGCCACCTGCCAAAAACCCTTCTCCCTACCCGGGCTATACCCTCTATCCAGAAAGTCCATTACGTAGTGGACTTTCTGGATAGAGGTAGTGGAGTTGGTAGGGAGAGGGGTTTTTGGGACAAGATGCTGGATACTGGTTGCTGGATGCTGCCGAAATTAAACTGAATAGCCGGATACAGGGTTCCATCCAGTATCCAATATCTAGCATCTGGCATCTGGTTCCAACCTCCTGCCTACCAGGTACCTAACTTGTTCTAGAAAAGCCCCAGACTCCTCTAACAATCCTCCCACTGCTGTGAGAGCTCTGTGAGAGAAGAGTAAGACATGAGTAAGACATCAGTGGGAGAAATGCGCGGATTTATGCAAATATTGCGGATTTCGCGGGCAGATTTGGTATTATAACCGCAGAGACAGGGAGGCGCTGAGGATATGTATTCACTCTGCGTCTCCCCGTCTCTGCGGTTATATTAAACTAGAAATTTAATGAAACAGCCCGGCGGAATGAGGTCTTAAACTTTTTGCTCAATTCTTTTATCTATAGCTTCGGAAATAAGCTCAAATATCCCGTCGACCGTACCCTCTCCTTTAATTGATTGAAATTTGTGGGCTTTTTGATAGTGTCCCGCCACTGGAGCTGTTTCATTCTCATAAACGGCAAACCGTTTTCTGATAACCGCTTCGTCTGTATCATCGCTCCGGCCGGAGGTTTTGCCGCGGTTAACCAGGCGGTTTACCAGCTCTTCTTCCCCTACTTCCAGCGCCAACACAAGGGCTATTGATGTGTTTCTTAATTCCAGTAATTTATCCAGCGCCACAGCCTGGGCCACCGTACGTGGAAACCCGTCAAACAGGAACCCTTTTGCTTCCTTATGCTGGTCCAGGCAATTCCCGATAATACCAATGACCACACTATCGGGTACCAGTTGGCCCTTATCCATAAAATTCTTCGCTTCATTACCCAGCGTGGTTTCGCAGGCGATCTCGCCGCGCAAAAGATTACCGGTGGACAGATGTAACAATCCATACTTCTCAACCAGTTTATCTGATTGCGTACCTTTTCCGCTCCCCGGCGGGCCAAACAGTATTAAATTAAACATAATCTCCTGCTAACTTGGTGGTCAGACAAATATAACATTCAGAGTTTAAATTATTCATGACTCCCTTAAGTTTTAA